>DATMZT010000139.1:0-2330 GCA_035573335.1 Hyphomicrobiaceae bacterium
GAAAGCGCTTTGCGAGATAAAAGAGGATGGCGGCAACCTCGGTCAGCGGACGACCGTCAACCAGCAAGGTTGGTACCTTGCCTTCGGGGTTGAGCCCCAGATAGCCCGGGCTTCGATTTTCTTTTTTGGCGAAGGAGACCGGTTGGGCCTCGAAGGGGACGCCGATTTCGTGCAAAGCAATGTGGGGCGCCATCGAGCTGGAGCCAGGCGCAAAAAACAAGGTCAGCATGTCCTCCCGCTCCCCGGGCAATGAAACGATTGGATATCTAACTAACACGGGCTGGCCACGAGCAGACCTGCTTGGCGCGAAGCGCCTGTCGGCAGTAACGGATTTAGCGCGGTCCTTTCCGCCGTTGCCGTCGGCATCGGCGCCGTATTGCGCCTGTCGTCCGACGATGACGCTTCGCCACGGCGGCAAGAAAAATTCGGGGGCTGACCGCTAGATCTTGGGAGGCGCGATCTTGCGACGACGCGCGGCCTCACGGTTTTCCTGCCACCAGAATACGAGCAGCACCAATACCAGCAGCGCGGTGAACACCACGAAACCATAGGCTAGGACCCGGTACATGAGGTGCTCCCTGCCGGATGTATCGCAAGCGCGATAGCCTATCGCAACCGGCGGCCCCAGCTAGGGCCGCCAGGCCTTGTCGCGGTGGCCGTTCGGACGTCCTAAAGTGCGGGTGCTTCTTTCTCCTTAGGGCTAGGGATTGACCGACAAGCTATGGCGCCGCGCGCCGAGCAAGATGTCTGTGACCTCCTCGGAGAACCATTTGCGGCGCCCGTCGATGATCACGCCGTCGCCTCCCTGTGCATCCGCCTCGGCAGCGGGTAAGCCATGCGCAATGAGTGCCTCGGCGCAACCCGGCCAATTGCCGTCAGCAACCGGTTCATTGCACGAGGCCCAAGACAAGGTGCCACAAACATTGTCGCCGTGACCGTGCTGCTCCGTCCAGCTCGCGCCATGCGCGAGCAGAAAGCGGGTGAGCGCAGCGTCGCCGCGAAACACCGCAAGGTTGAGGGCCGACGCGGTCCAATCACCGCCGCGAATTGCGATCGGCCAACCGAGCTTGATCATAAGCATGACGGCCGCATTACAGCCTTGGGCGGCGAGTTCGGGAAGTACTCGCAGCTGGGCGTCGCTGAGCCCGCCAGGAAGATCGGGCCGCGCAGACTTGATACGCCGGGCCGTTGCCTCGTCCGCCCGCGCGCAGGCGGCAAGGAACCGTTCCTCTTCGCTGACCGGTTCGGTCCTGTCGGCGGGGCTCAGCATGCCTGCTACTTCCAGCAACGCGAACCTTTGCGCCAGGGTGAAGGCGCTGGCGCCATCCGGCGTCTTTGCGGTGGCGTCGGCTCCGGCATCGAGCAACGCTGCGATCTGCCCCGGCGATCGTCGCCGTCGGATTGCCCATAGCAGTGGCGAGCCCCAATCGGCCGTTGGCGGACCCGGCGGCGGCTCATTCGGGTCCGCCCCGGCCGAGAGCAACAGCCGCAGCACGTCGAGGTTGTCGAGATCCAACGCGCGGTAAAGGATCGTGCCCGAAATCTTGGCACCGGCCTGCAACAGGTGACGTGTGCACGCCAGGTTGTCCAATGCGTGATAGAGAGACTCTCCATCATTCGGGTCCGCCCCCGCATCGAGCAGCATCTGGGTTAGCTCGGGATCGTGGTTGCGCCCGGCGGCGCCATACAGTGGCGAGAGCAGGAAAACCGTCGAGGGGGCCTGCAGCGAAGCCGGCGGCCAGCGACTGCCGACGGCTTGATTGGGATCGGAGCCTCTATCCAACAGAAAGCGCGCGCATGCGTGCATGCGCGCCCGAAAGGCGCCAAGTTGCAAAAATGTCGAATGCGTCAGCGCCAAGAGCGGCGGCAGGTTGAGTGGGCCGCCGGGGTGCCTGAGCCAGCCGGGATCGCGCGCCGTCGCTCGACGAAGGACCGCCTCCTCGCCGATGACACAGGCGAGGTAAGGGTCCTCGCCAAGCAAGCCATCGCTCTGCGCCAAGATGCGCGCCGCCACCACCGGCCGCGCGCGATTTTCACCACCGGCAATGTCAGCGGCATAGGCCAAGCGCAACCACGTCAGGAGCGTGCCACCAGAGCTTGGCTGGGAGCGGGCGGCAACAAAGCTTTTCAAATCTGCCCAGGAGGCGAAGCCATATTCGCGAGCAAGACACCACTGCGCCTGGTGAAGGCGAAGGTTGGTGAACCCGGGATCGCCCTTGCGCGCGGTGCCGGGCAAGCCTTCGCGGATACGGGCGAGCGCGGCGGGATCGCCGCTGCGACAGTGCAACAGCAGGTCTTTCGCCTGCTTCTTCAAATGGCTGAGATTGGGC
>DATMZT010000140.1:0-4882 GCA_035573335.1 Hyphomicrobiaceae bacterium
GGTTATCAGGATGCAACCGGTTGGACCACCGAGGGTTGGTGGAACATCGCCGCGCGCACCTGTGAGACGCTCTACCGCGGTACGTTGTCGAGCCGCTTCTATTATGTGCACGCCATCGACTACGACCGGGGCGGAGAATGGGCCGGAAAAAGCGCGATGTGCACCGTCGACAAGGTCTTCACCATTCGAGGCGTGCAGGACTGCCAGCAGCGCGGCTTCAAGAGTACGGGTTTCTTCGAGGTCGACACTCAGGAAGCCAAGGATTGGACGATACGCCTGACGGATCCCAGCGAAGGGGGCGCTAAACCCAAATGAAACGCAGCCGGCGCGCCAAGATCGTCGCCACGCTCGGACCCGCATCGTACGCACCGGAGATGATCGAGCGTCTGTTCGAGGCCGGTGTGGACGTGTTCCGCATCAACATGAGCCATTCCTCCTTCGACACGGTGAAGAAGGTGCACGCCGCCCTGCGCGCGGCGGAGGCGCGCTTTGAACGCCCGATCGGGATTCTCGCCGATCTGCAGGGTCCCAAATTCCGTGTCGGTGAGATCGAAGGTGGCAGCGCAATGCTGCCCGAGGGCGCAACCTTTCGCTTCGACGCCTCGCCGACGGTCGGTGGGCCGGAGCGCGTGTCCCTGCCCCATGCCCAGATTTTCGAGGCGGTCGAGCCAGGCCACACGCTGCTGCTCGACGACGGCAAGATCCGCATGTCCGTGCTCGACAAGAGTGCATCGGCGATCGCCGCCACGGTCGTCGTCGGCGGTATTCTCGCGAGCCGCAAGGGAATCAGCCTGCCCGACACGGTCTTGCCGATCGGGCCCCTGACCGAGAAGGACAAGGCCGACCTCGATTTCGCCCTGCGTCTTGGGGTCGACTGGGTGGCGCTGTCCTTCGTGCAGCGCGGCGAGGACGTGAAACTGGCACGCCAGCTCGTCGGCCAAGCCGCCGCCCTGATGTCGAAGATCGAAAAGCCGGCCGCCATCAGCGACCTCGACAGCATCATCGCACACTCCGATGGGCTGATGGTGGCACGTGGCGATTTGGGCGTGGAGATGCCGGTCGAGCGCGTTCCGGGCCTGCAAAAGCAGATCGTCAGCAAGGCGCGCGCCGCCGGCAAGCCGGTCGTGGTGGCCACGCAGATGCTCGAGAGCATGATCGCTTCGCCGGTGCCGACCCGGGCGGAGGTGTCCGACGTCGCCACGGCCGTGTTCGATGGTGCCGATGCCATCATGCTGTCGGCCGAGTCCGCGGTCGGTAAATATCCAATCGAGGCCATCCGCACGATGGACCGCATCGCCATTCAGGTCGAGAGCGACCCAAGCTACGGCGCCATCGTGCATGCCACACGCACACCGCCACAGCCGACCGCCGCCGATGCGATCGCCGCCGCCGCACACACCGTCGCCGACACGCTACAGCTCGCGGGCATTATTTGTTACACCGCCACCGGCTCGACCGCGCTCAGGGTCGCGCGCGAACGCCCAGGTCTCGCCGTTATTGGCCTGTCGCCCGTAGTGGCGACCGGACGCAAGCTCGCCCTGGTGTGGGGCGTGCATTGCGTCCTGACAAGCGACCCCGAAAATCAGGCCGCAATGGTTCGCAAGGCCTGTCGCATTGCTTTCGACGAGGGCTTCGCCAAGGCGGGGGAGGGCGTGATCATCGTCGCGGGCGTCCCCTTGGGCTCACCCGGCACCACCAATATGGTGCGCATCGCCTATCTCGACGACAAGGGCAATCCGGTGGCCGAGGGCACCTAGGCTCCGCCCGGCGCGTTGGCCCGCGCGAGACGTGCGGCGGGGGCACGCCGATGTCACGCGCGCGGGCGCCGACCCCCGCCGTGAAGAGACCCAGCCGCTAAGCAGCCAACAACCCGCGCCGTCGGCGGCGCACCGGCGCCAGCGGCTGGCCTCGAGCCAGCCCTGCGGCTTTTGGCTATTTGCCGATCAGCACTTCCTTGGCCTCGTTGATCTGAGCCGCGATCCAGGTCGAGCCGCCGCGATCGGGATGCAGCTTTAGCATCAGTTCACGGTGCGCGCGGCGAATGTCTTCCTCGCTGGCGTCGGGCCCGAGCCCAAGGATCTCGAGTGCCTGCTCGCGGCTCATCTTGCCGGTGGGCCGCGCCGCAGCCTCACCGTTCTGGCGTGCCATGTCCTCGCGCCAACTCGGATGCGCCCGATCGAGGTAGGCCTCCACGATCCGCGCCGATTGGGGGTCGGCAAACCGGCAGTCCCGCCACAGCTGCGTTGCCTCCTGGGGCGAGAGATCTTCAAGTGCGCGTCCGGCAAAGGCCCCCTTGAGCACGCGACCACGTATCTCGCCCGTATCGTGCTCGAGTTCGACTTCCAAATGCTCCGTGGCAACGCGCGAGCTCTGGCCCGCAGATGGTTGCGCGTTGCCGGCCCCACCCCAGGGCGCGGCGCCGCGGCCCCACAACAGCCATGAGCCTAGCGCCGCCAAGGACACCGCGTAGCCGACGAGACCGCGCAGCACGAGGAAGCCAGCGCCCACCAAGGCGGCAATCCCCGCACCCGTGCGCAAGTGCCCGACGAGGATTTGGGGGTTGGCCATCGTGAAGCCGCGCAGCACCAGTAACGACAACAGGAGTGCCGCTAGACCCAAGAGAAAGAATTGCATGGCGGCGCTCGATGCTTGGTTGCCTATTTGAGCTGCTGCAGGAGACGCGCCGACGCAGTATCTTTGCGCGCCTCGAGCGCCTTGCGTCCCCCGGCGGCATAGACGGCGACCGCCGACAATAACGCCTTGAGCTGCGCCGCGGAGCCCGCATCGAAGCTGCAGTAGGCGCCCTTGGTCAGGCGCGCGATCTCGCGAAAGGCCCGTTCCGCGCGCTGATCAGTCCCCTCCTGGAACAGGAACACCGGTACCCTCTGCAAAGCCAATTCGCCGGCGCGCCCGCACAAATCATCGACGTCTTCTTCCATGCAATCGCCAACGTAAATGAGGGCATCGATCGGCCGCGTTGCCGCTTCCTTGTGGGCATGGCTCAACACTTTGCGAATTTGCGTGTAGCCGCCGGCACAGGCAACGCGCGTCATCAGGCCGGCCAAGGTGTCCGGATCCGACACCCATTTTGACGCCCGGCATTCTCCCGCACCGCGGAAGTAGACGAGCTGCACAGCGAGGCCGCCGACCGCGCTCACGGCGTGGAACATATCGGCCTGCAGCGCCAGCGCCATGTCCCAGGTGGGCTGCCGGCTCATGGTGGCGTCCATGGCGAAGATCAGGCGCCCGCCATGGGTCGCCTTGGCGGGCCCCAGCTGCTGCAGCCGGCGAACGAACGCGGCCACGTCGGCCTCCGACGACACCGCAGCAATCTGACCCGAGGCCGTCTCGACCGGGACGCGGCCCTCGGCGTTCGCCGGTCTTTGCTGCTTCTCGCCCGAGCCGCCGGGGGCCTCGTCCTTGCTATTCGTGGATACGCCATTCGTCGATCTGCCATTCGTGGACATGGGGGGTGTGCCTCCAAACGGCTGACCCAATCGCTATCCGACAAAGATGGCGTTTGCGCGAGCGCGCGGCAATGCGGGCTGGCTGCCGATCATGGTTTATAGGCCACCTTTGTGTGGCGAGGAACGCGCGCGACCTCCGGCTCCCCGGCTTTAGGCGCCAATCGGCGCCGGCCAAGCCCTCCGCCGGACGTTTGTTGGCCTCGCCCCGATCGGCCAATCGGGGCCCTATTTGCCGCGACGCCCTAGGCCTAAAGGGACAGTACCGATCGCCATCGGGGGCGTGAGATCACGGGACTTAGCCGGGCTCGATCCCGAGCAATCCCACGTTGCCACCCGTTGCCGTCAGGTCGGTGCTGCGTACGCGCTCGCTGGCAAAACGCGTGAGATAGTTGGGGCCCCCGGCCTTTGGTCCCGTGCCGGACAAACCTTCGCCGCCGAAGGGCTGCAAGCCCACCACGGCACCAATCTGGTTGCGGTTGACGTAGAGGTTGCCGACCCGCGCCCGCTCGGCGACGAACTGCGCCACCGCGGCGATCCGGCTGTGCACACCCAGCGTCAGCCCATAGCCCGTTCGGTTGATGGTGTCGATCACCTTGTCGAGATGACCGCCCGAGAAGGTGACAACGTGCAGGACCGGGCCGAACACCTCCTCCTTGAGAAGGTCGGCATCGTCCAGCGCATAGACCGCGGGGGTGACGTAGGTGCCATCCCGGCAATCGTCGGGTAGGGCCAGATCGACGAGCTGGCGCGCCTGCCTTTGCATGCGAAGTTTGTGGGCCTCGAGGCGCGCGACGGCATCGTCGTCGATCACCGGCCCAATGTCGGTGGCGAAGTGGAGCGGATCGCCGATATCGAGGGCTTCCACCGCCCCCACCAACATGTCGAGCATCGCGCTCGCCACATCGTCTTGGACAAAGAACAGGCGCGCGGCCGAGCAGCGCTGGCCGGCCGAATCGAACGCCGAGCGCACCAGATCGCGGATTACCTGCTCGGGCAAAGCGCTCGAGTCGGCGATCATCGCGTTGATGCCTCCGGTCTCGGCGATGAAGGGAACCATGGCGCCGCGGCGCGCGGCGAGCGCCGTCTGGATCGCCCAGCCGGTTTCGTTGGAGCCGGTGAAGGCGACACCCGCTACCCGCTGATCCTTGATAAGGGCGGCACCGACCTCGCCGCCACCCGGCAGCAGCTGCAAGGCCTCGCGCGGCACCCCCGCCTCATGCAAAAGCTGAGTGGCGAGAAAGGCAACGATCGGCGTTTGCTCGGCCGGCTTGGCAAGCACGGGATTGCCCGCCGCCAAAGCGGCCGCCACCTGCCCGGTGAAGATCGCCAGTGGAAAATTCCATGGGCTGATGCAGGCGAAGGGGCCGCGGCCCCGCAGCGTCAGCAAATTGCTCTCGCCCGTCACCCCCGTCAGC
>DATMZT010000141.1:0-20146 GCA_035573335.1 Hyphomicrobiaceae bacterium
CCCGCAACGCCATGGAGGATGCCAGCGCCCGATCGGGACAGAAGTATCTGTGCGCCATTCGGGGTACGGCTGCGGGTGGCGGCTATGAGTTGGCGCTGGCGACCGATCACATCGTGCTTGCCGACGATGGCAATTCCAGCGTCGCGCTTCCCGAGCTGCCGTTGCTGGCGGTACTGCCGGGGACCGGCGGGCTGACGCGGGTGACCGACAAGCGCAAGGTGCGTCGTGACCTCGCCGACACCTTCTGCACCGTGGAAGAAGGCGTCAAGGGCAGCCGGGCGGTGAAGTGGCGGCTCGTCGACCAGGTCATCCCCAATTCGAAATTCGATGGCAGCATCGCCGAGGCGGCGCGGGCGTTGGCCGTCCAATCGGATCGCCCCGCCCATGCCAAGGGCATCAGCTTGACGCCGATCGAGCGCACCTTTCATGCCGACGCCATCGCCTATTCGGCGCTCAAGGTGGAGATCGACCGAAGCAGCCGCCGCGCCATCGTGACGCTCAGTGGTCCGGGCACGCAACCGCCCGCCTCCGCGGCGGCCCTTGCACAACAAGGCGCCACGTTCTGGCCGCTGCGCCTGGCGCGCGAACTCGACGATGCCATTCTGCATTTGCGCCTGAACGAACCTGAGATCGGCGTGCTGATCTTCAAGAGCCAGGGTGAACCGGCGCAGGTGCTCGCCTACGACGCGCTGCTTGAGGCCAATGCCGACCACTGGTTGGCGCGCGAAATCCTGCAGTATTGGAAGCGCGTGCTGAAGCGCGTCGACCTCACGTCGCGCTCCCTCGTCACCTTGGTGGAGCCCGGCAGCTGCTTTGCCGGCACGGTGGCGGAGTTGGCGTTTGCCTCGGACCGCTGCTTCATGCTGATCGGCAACTTCCAGGGCGACAACCGCGCCCCGCCGAGCCTGGCGCTGTCGGGCCTCAATTTCGGGGTCTACCCGATGAGCAATGGCCTATCGCGGTTGGCGACGCGGTTTCTGGGCGAGCCGGCGAGTGTTGATGCAGCCAAGGCGGCGTGCGCTCGACTGCTGAGGGCCGAGGATTGTGAGCGGATGGGACTGGTGACGAGTGCGCTCGACCACATCGATTGGGAGGACGAGGTGCGCATTTTCCTCGAGGAACGCGCGAGCTTTTCCGCCGATGGGCTGACGGGTATGGAGGCAAACCTGCGCTTCGCCGGCCCGGAGACCATGGAGACCAAGATCTTCGGCAGGCTTACCGCCTGGCAAAACTGGATCTTTCAGCGGCCCAACGCCGCCGGTGCTGAGGGTGCGCTCAAGCGATACGGCAGCGGCGTGAAGGCCAACTTCAATCCCGAACGGATCTAGTCGGCCGCAGACTCGACGAGACATCAAGGACGCATGCGATGGCAGAGACAACCAACGTCGACTACTCGACCAAGATTCCGAACAACGTCGGCCTCATGGATGACCAGCGCGTGTTGAAGGCGCTGGAGCAATGGCATCCGGGATACATCGATTGGTGGATGACCATGGGACCGGAGGGTTTCCAAACCTCCGACGTCTACCTGCGCACGGCCATCAGCATCGATCCCAAGGGGTGGGCCAAGTTCGACTACGTGAAAATGCCGGAATACCGCTGGGGCATTCTACTGGCTCCCCGGCAGGACGATCGTCGGGTCAACTTCGGCATCCATAAGGGCGAGCCGGCCTGGCAGGAGGTGCCCGGCGAGTACCGCGCCATGCTGCGCCGCCTGATTGTGGTCCAGGGCGACACGGAGCCAGCCAGCGTCGAGCAGCAACGACATCTCGGCAAGACCGCGCCATCCCTTTACGACATGCGCAACCTGTTCCAGGTCAACGTCGAAGAAGGCCGGCACCTGTGGGCGATGGTCTATCTTTTGCAGAAATACTTCGGCAAGGACGGTCGCGAGGAAGCCGAAGGCCTGCTGCAACGCCGCTCGGGCGACCAGGACAGGCCGCGCATGCTGGGTGCCTTCAACGAGCAAACGCCCGACTGGCTGTCCTTCTTCATGTTCACTTTCTTCACCGATCGCGACGGCAAGATGCAGCTGGAAAGCCTAGCCCAATCGGGGTTTGATCCTTTGTCGCGCACCTGCCGCTTCATGTTGACCGAGGAAGCCCACCATATGTTCGTCGGCGAGACGGGCGTTGGTCGGGCCATTGAGCGCACCTGTCAGGCCATGAAGGAGGCGGGCATCGAGGATGCCAATGACGTCGCCGCCGTGCGCAAGCTCGGCGTCATAGATCTGCCGACCATGCAGAAGAAGGCCAATCTGCACTTCTCGCTGTCACTCGACCTGTTCGGCTCAGAAGTCTCCACCAACGCCGCCAACTATTACACGTCGGGCGTCAAGGGCCGCTTGCAGGAAACGCGGATCGAGGACGACCACCAGCTGACCAAAGCCACCTATCCCGTGAGCAAGCTGATCGACGGCAATATCAAGATGGTCGACGAGCCGGCGCTGACGGCCATCAACATGCGTCTGCGCGACGACTATGTGAACGATTGCGCCAAGGGCGTACAGCGTTGGAACAAGGTAATCGAGAAGGCCGGGGTCAATTTCCGCCTCAAGCTTCCCAATGTCGCCTTTCATCGCGGCATCGGCGAATTCGCCACCATACAAGCCTCTCCCGCCGGAGAACTCCTGCGTGAAGGCGACTGGGCGAAGCAAAAAGACCAGTGGCTGCCGTCAAAGGAGGACGGCGACTTCATTGCCGGACTGATGGCACCGTGTTGGGAGCGGGGTAAGTTCGCATCCTGGATTGCCCCGCCGCGGGTCGGTATCGACAACAAACCGGGCGACTTCGAGTACGTCAAGGTCGACCGCGCTTGAAGTCCTGCCCCCACGCTTGCCAACGGCCACGATCTTGACGCCGCCGCCTCGGGCCGCGTGGCCGGCGCGCTACCGCCAGCCCCGCGAGCTTGGTTAGCTAAGGCCGGGCTAGCGTTCGAACCTCAGCAGCCCATGACCTTGGCGAGGCTCACGAAGCTATCGGCGATCACATCCCATTCGCGCTCGGCCTTGAGATCCAATGTCTGGCCGGCTCCCCATTCATTGGGGCGCGGCACGAACGCCGTGCGCAGGCCGACCTTGGCCGCCGCGGCCAGATCGCCATTGTGGGCGGCCACCAGCATCACCTGCTCGGGTCGGAGATTGAGCAGCTCGGCACTGGCGAGGTAGGCTTGCGGTTGGGGTTTGTAGGCCCGCGCCGTCTCGGCTCCGAGCACAACGTCCCAGGGAAGGCGAGCGAACTTGGCCATGCGCGTGAGCAGGCCCACGTTGCCGTTCGACAGGGTGCCGATGATATAGCGGGTCTTCAAGCGCGTGAGACCTTCGACGGCGTCCGGCCACGGCTTGAGGCGATGCCAGACCTTGTTGATGTGGTCCTTGTCAGCCTCGCTCAGGCCGCCGATGGCGTATTTGGCAATGAGCTTGTCCAGGCTTTCGCGGTGCAGAATGTCGAGCACGGTCCATGCCCGTCGACCCACGCGCACCTCCTCCATCGCTGGCTGATAGAGCGCCCGCCAGTCGTCGGCAAAGGCGGCCCAATCAAGCGTGAGACCGCGCCCGGCAGCAAACGCACTCAGGTCGTCGATGAGGCTCGCCCGCCAGTCGACCACGGTTCCAAACACGTCGAACAAGAGGGCATGCACAGCGTCGGAAACGGTCATCAGCGGTTCTCTCAGCAGGTCGTTGCCAGGGGTATTGCGAGCCACCGTTGCGGCGGGCGTCAAGATCATGCAACCGTCGGCCGGCCCCGACAAGCGACCCGATGCACACGCCACCAGCCGAGCTATCTCCGGGGCGCGGCTATGCCGGTACCTGGGCGCGATGGCGAAGGCAGTGGTCGGCCAAAACCAGGGCCATCATGGCCTCAGCAACGGGGACGGCCCGAATGCCGACGCAGGGGTCGTGCCGTCCCTTGGTGGAGATCTCGGTTTCCCGTCCCTGCCGGTCGATGGTCCGGCGCGGCGACAGGATCGATGAGGTGGGCTTCACGGCAAAGCGACAGACGATCGCTTGACCGGTCGAGATACCGCCGAGGATGCCGCCGGCGTTGTTGGAAAGAAAGACCGGCGTGCCGTCGTTGCCGATACGAATCTCGTCGGCATTGGCCTCGCCGCTGAGTTCGGCGGCGCGCATGCCGGCCCCGATCTCGACACCCTTGACGGCGTTGATGCTCATCATGGCGCCCGCCAGATCCTGATCGAGCTTGCCGTAGATCGGCGCGCCCCAGCCCGCTGGCACACCCTCGGCGACCACCTCCACGATTGCACCCACCGAGGAGCCAGCCTTGCGCACCTCGTCGAGGTAGCGCGTCCAGGTCTGGAGGATGCCGGCGTCGGGTGAGAAGAACGGGTTGCGGTCGACCTCCTCCCATGACCAGCGTTGGCGATCGATGGCGTGCGTTCCGATCTGCACCAGGGCGGCGCGTATCGTCACGCCGGCAACGACCTTACGCGCGATCGCGCCGGCGGCGACCCGCATGGCGGTCTCCCGCGCACTCGAGCGGCCGCCGCCGCGGTAGTCGCGGACGCCATACTTCGCCCAATAGGTGAAATCCGCATGCCCCGGCCGGAACTTGTCCTTGATATCGGCATAGTCCTTGCCGCGTTGATCGACGTTGTCGATGACAAGTGCAATCGGGGTGCCGGTCGTGACCTGGCGGCCCTCCTCATCGCCAAAGATGCCCGAGAGGATGCGCACGCTGTCGGGCTCGCGGCGTTGCGTGGTGAAGCGCGATTGCCCGGGCCTTCGCTTGTCGAGAAAGCGCTGGATGTCGGAGGCCTCGAGCGGGATGCGAGGCGGGCAGCCGTCGATGACACAGCCGATCGCTGGTCCGTGGCTTTCGCCCCAGGTCGTAACCCGAAACAAGTGCCCAAAGGTGTTGTGCGACATCGCTTGTGGCTTCTCGCGCCGAGGCGGCTCTTTACCGGCACGATGGCAAGAATGCAACGCCGTCGCGGCGAGATCGCTCGCGTCTCGCACGTGCGAGGCCGCAAACGAACTGGGCCGCCCTTTAACCCTGCAAACGAATATCGTGTCCTTTGCGCAACTTCGAGAGGTTAATGCGCATCACAATTCATTGAGCGTTCATTTAGCGGCCTCTAGCCTTCACCTGCGCTGTCGCGCACGGGCAGGTGACAATCGCGTTTCCTGCGGCGCGCCGACGCCGATTATAGAAATGGGAGGTACTTGGAATGAGCATCAGCAAGACCCTTATCGCCGTCTTGGCCTTGGCGATTGCCATTGCCTTCTCGCCGTTGCCGGAGCTGCAGGCGGCCACTCTGTCGCCGGGCTCGAGCCCTGGCCTTGACAACGCCGTTGTCAAGGTGGCGAAGAAGTCCGCCAAAAAGGCGAAGAAGGCGAAGAAGGGCAAGAAGAAATCTGCCAAAAAAGCCAAGAGCAAGGGCCCCGGCTCGTGCGGCGCCTACATGTACTACAGCAAGAAGGACCGCAAGTGCGCGGACGCGCGGTCGAAGAAGTAAGACGGAACCGATTTTGCAGGAGCCTGGGGGTTTCAGGTTCCTGCAAATTCTTAAGGTAAAGACCGGGTCGCGGTTGGACGACCGCGCTCGTTGCGCCGACAGCCTCACATTTTCGGGTTTTTGCGGGCCTGCAGGCTCATTTGCCGAGCCGCTCGAGCGCCTCCTTGGCCTCCGCGTGCTCGGGTGCGATGCTGAGTGCCCGGCGGTAATCCATGAGCGCTGCCGCCTTGTCGTCCAATTCCTCGTGCGTTGCGGCGCGTGCAACCAAGGCGTCGGCGTCGTTGGGCTGCAGGCTGAGCGCCTGGTCGAAATCGGCCATCGCCGATTTGAACTCCCCCTTGCTGAAATTGGACAGACCACGGTTGTAGTAGGGCCGGCTGCTCGTGGCATCGAGCCGGATCGCCTCGGAGTAGTCGGCAATGGCCAGATCGAATTCGCCACGGCTGTCATAGACTTGGCCGCGATTGTTGAACATGTCCGGGTCGGTGGGGTCGAGCCGGATGGCCTCCGAATAGTCCTGAATTGCAAGATCCTGCTGCCCCAGCCTGTCGCGCACGTTGCCGCGGTTGAAGTGTGCGAGGGCGCTGCTGGCATCGAGCGTGATGATTTCGCTGTAGTCGGCGATGGCCGCCTCCAGGTCACCCCACGACTCGTAGAGCACACCGCGCTGCAGCAAGGCTTCGAGGCGAAGTTCCTCGTTGTCCACGGCGCCCTCGAGGGCGCGCGTGCAAGCTTGAATACGGGCCTTGAGATCGGCGCCCTCGCTCTTGCAGGCGGCCAGCTGGTCGGCGACCGTCTGGGCCACCGTTGCGGTCGCGACAAGGATCAGCAGCAAGGCAAAGACGATCATCCTCGTGCCGACAGTCATTCCCCAAGGGCTCGAACGCATGTCACCGCCTTGTTTTCGTCCGCACCAGTTTATCCCCGAGCGCGCGCCCCGGTGTTTGTAGGCACCTTCAGGCCCCAGGCACGAGGCGCTTTTTTGCCGCTGGGGCGCCCAGGCGGTGACCCAAGGCGAGCGTCTGTGGCCGCAGGGTCACGCGGCAAAGATATGCCAATCAACTGCTGACATCGGCCGCAAATACCGCCTATGACTTCTGCCGTTCGGTTGGAAGACGGAGGCAATCATGCGTTCAATGATCGTTGCGCTGACTTTGGCCGGTTTTGCGGCGTGTGTGCTGGTTCAGCCGGCGAGCGCAGCGAAATCCAAGATGGGCTGCGAGCGCGGCAAGCAGGTTTGGAGCGGCAGCGAGGGCAAGTGCGTTGCCGGAAAGTCCAAATATGCCGGCAAGACCGCCAGCAAAACAGCGAAAAAAAAGAAGTAAGCCAAGCTTTTTCGGCGAGGCGCATGACGCCCGGGCGTCATGCCCCCGCCGCCGTCTCGCCGTGCGGTTGCAGCCACCGCATGGCGCCAGCGTCGATCACCAGGATTTTGTCCTGGGGCACCTCGAGCCGCATGACCTCGGGGGCTGAAAGGCCGAAGAGCACGGCGCGCAAGGCCCGACTAACACCCCCGTGTGCGACCACGACGGTGTCGCTCGCGACCTCGGCAATCCAAGCGCCGACACGCTGCGCCAGCATCTGGTAGCTCTCCCCACCCTGCGGCCGCCAATTCCAGACATCGGCCTGGCGCGCCGCATATCCCGCCGCGTCGCGCACCGCGATGTCGCCCCAGGGCTGGCCTTCCCAGCTGCCGTAGTTGATTTCCATCAGCCGGTCGTCAGTGCGGTAGGTGCGGCTGTCGAGGCCCATTTCGGCGCGCAGGATCTGCATCGTCTCGCTCGCACGCTGGAGGGGGCTTGCTACGTAGTCAAACTGCGCCGCGCGATCGCCGAGGGCCGCCGCGAGCAGCTGACCGTTGCCCTTGGCTTGCGCCCGGCCGGTGGCGTTGAGCGGAATGTCCCGTTGCCCTTGATAGCGCTGCCCCCGGTTCCAATCGGTCTCCCCATGGCGAATGTAGTAGAGCGTGATCCCCGCCTTCAGCATTGTTGTTGTCCCTCGTATGCTCACAATGTGGCGCTGTAACCTGCTTCCTGCGACGGGCGCGGGCAAGCTTGCAAGCGCCTTGCTGCAAAATCGAACTTGAGGCGTAGGTAGCATGGGTCAGTGGTTGCTGGCGATCTGTGCGTGGCAGCTGCGGCGTGTCGCGCTGTTGGGCCTGCTGAGCCTGGTGATGGCAATCGCAGCCGGGCATCGCGCCGGCGCCCAGTCCGGCGTTGACCTTCAGCTCGTCTTGGCCGTCGACGTCTCCGGTAGTGTGAGCGAGGCCCGCTTCGAGCTACAAAAACGTGGCTACGTCGCGGCCTTTCGCAATCCGCGGCTTTTGCAGGCCATCCAGTCCGGCTCGCAGCAAGGCATCGCCGTCACCATGCTGCAGTGGACCGGGCCGGTGCTGCAGGTGCAGGTGGTGCCGTGGCGGTTGATCAGCACAGAGGCATCCATGCGTGCCCTGGCGGATGCGATCGAAGCCGTGCCGCGCCAGCTGTTTGGCGGTGGCACCTCGATCAGCGGCGCTATCGACTATGCCATGTCTTTGTTGGCCGCGACCGAGGCTAAAAGCGCCCGGCGCGTGATCGACATTTCGGGGGATGGTACCAATAACCGCGGCCGGCCCGTTACCGAAGCGCGCGATGACGCCGTCAAGGCGGGCGTCAGCATCAATGGGCTGCCGATTCTCGCCCTCGATCCCGAACTTGATCAATACTACTTGCACAATGTCATCGGCGGCCCTGGCGCCTTCGTGGTCGCCGCCACCTCCTATGAAACGTTTGCCGATGCGATCCTGAAAAAGCTCGTGACCGAAATCGCTGTGGTGACGCCGCGACCCTCCAAGCGGTGGACCAAGCTCATGTCCCGGCGCCTTCGGACCCAGGCGGCGGGGTGAGGCGCTGCGGCCTGAGGTCTTTCAGGCCCTGCTGGGCGTAGTGAAGCCCCGTGGGGCATTGCGAGGACCCCTAGAGGCGCCGGCAGGATCGACCGGCTCGAGACCGGCCCGCGCTTGCGCGGCCGCGCGCCCCCCGGTTTGCCGCTCAGTGCCTGCCCACCAAGGTGGCGCACGCCGGCCGATGCCGGCGCCTCGCCGTGGGCTTGGAAAGGCGATGACAGGGAAGCGCGCGGCACGCTATGGGATGGAGCATCCGCCCCCGCTTCGGGGGCGCGCGCGGCGTAGCGCAGGCGACGGCGACAGAGGGGCCCCATGGAGAAGCGCGCGATTTTCGGGGGCAAGGTGCTGCCCTACCTGCTGCTTGCACCGCAGCTTCTCATCACCTTCGTCTTCTTCTATTGGCCCGCCAACCAGGCGCTCTGGCAGTCCTTCCTGCTGCAGGACGCCTTTGGCCTCAGGACCGACTTTGTCTGGCTTGAAAACTATCGCTATCTGCTGGGCCAGGGCGACTACTACCGGGCGATGGCGACAACGGCCGTCTTTTCGCTTGCCGTCACGCTGCTCTCCTTATCGATCGCGCTGCTGCTTGCGGTGCAGGCCGACAAGAGCATCAAAGGGGCGGCCGCCTACAAGACCCTCCTGATCTGGCCTTACGCCGTTGCGCCGGCCATTGCCGGCGTGTTGTGGCTATTCATGTTTCAGCCCTCGCTGGGGCTGATTGCGCGCGGCTTGCGTTCGTTTGGCTTGGATTGGAACCCGTTGCTCAACGGCAAACACGCCATGCTGCTCGTGATCATGGCGGCGACCTGGAAGCAGATCAGCTACAATTTTTTGTTCTTTCTAGCGGGCCTGCAGTCGATTCCGAAATCGGTGATCGAGGCGGCGGCCATCGATGGTGCCCGCCCGGTGCGCCGGTTCTGGACCATCATCTTTCCGCTGCTCTCCCCTACGGCGTTTTTTCTTTTGGTTGTCAACATTGTCTACGTTTTCTTCGACACCTTTGGCATCATCGACGCCATCACCGGCGGGGGGCCGGCCAAAGCCACCGAAACTCTGGTCTATAAGGTCTTCTTCGACGGCCGTCTTGGCGGTGACCTGGGCGGTTCGGCGGCACAATCGGTGATCTTGATGATCATGGTGATCGCGCTGACGGGCCTGCAATTTCGTTTCATCGAACGCAGGGTGACGTACTGATGGTGCGCTCTGTGATGTGGCAAGAGCTGACCGCGGCCGATCTCAGCGAGCAGGCCCGCGCCGACGCCATGGTGTTGCTTCCCGTCGCCTCGATGGAGCAGCACGGTCCGCATCTGCCGGTCGGTGTCGACGCCATCCTGTGCGCCGGCGTCTGCCGCCGCGCCGCCGAAGCCGTTGTGCCGACCATCGCGGTCATCGTCGCACCGACGCTTTGGTGCGGCATGGCCGAGCACCATATGGCGTTGGGCGGCACCTTTACCTTCGATCTTGCCACCTACCGCGACGTGCTGAGCAGCCTCACCAGCAGCATCGAGCGCAATGGGTTCAAGCGGATGTTGATCGTCAACGGCCACGGCGGCAACATAGCCGCGCTCGCCGCCATCCTGCCCGATCTTCAGCGCCAGTCCTCGCTCAAGATCCGCATCACTACCTATTTCGAGCTGGCGCAGCCGGCGATGCCCGCGATCCTGGAAGACCAGGACGGCGTGCGACACGCCTGCGAAGCCGAGACGTCCATGATGTTGGCGCTCGCGCCCGAGCTGGTGCGCGGCGAGGCGCTCCAAGCGGCGCATGGGCCGCCCCAGGTCCATCGTCGTCCGCTGGCGCTCGGCCAATATCGGTCGTTTCGCGATTTTACCGCCTCGGGTGTGGTCGGCGATGCCCGGCGCGCCTCGCGCGAGAAGGGTGAAAAGCTGATGGCGGCCTGCGTGGCCGCCATCGTCGCCGCGCTCAAGGATCCGCACACCTGGGATAATTCGTGATGGTCGAACGTCGCCGCTTCGGGAATGCTTTTGCCTATCTTGTGCTATCGCTGGGCGTCTTCATCATCGCCTTTCCGGTCTATCTGTGCTTGATCGGCTCGACACACGAGCAAAGCATCATCGCCAACGGCCAGATGCCGATCATCCCGGGGCGCCTGTTCCTTGAGACCTACTACAAGACCCTTTTCATTGGCACCAGCGGCACCACGCGCGAGCCGGTGGGCCGGATGCTGCTCAACAGCTTCGTCATGGCCTCGGCGATCGCCATCGGCAAGATCGCCATCTCGATCATCTCCGCCTATGCCGTCGTCTACTTCAAGTTTCCCTTCCGCATGGTGGCCTTCTGGCTGATCTTCATGACGCTGATGCTGCCCGTCGAAGTGCGGATCTACCCGACCTACAAGATCGCCGCTGACCTTCACCTGCTCGATTCTTACTCCGGGCTTGCCTTGCCGCTGATTGCCTCGGCCACCGCAACACTGTTTTTCCGCCAGTTCTTTATGACCATCCCCGACGAGCTGATCGAGGCTTCCAAGCTCGACGGCGCCGGGCCGTTCCGTTTTTTCAAGGATACGCTGCTACCGCTGTCACGCACCAATATCGCGGCGCTGTTCGTGATCCTGTTCATTTATGGCTGGAACCAATACCTGTGGCCGCTTCTGATCACGACGCGCGATGACATGCAGACGATTGTCATCGGCATCAAGAAGATGATCGTGACCGCCGATGCCCTGACGGAGTGGAACGTGGTGATGGCGACGGCCATGCTGGCGATGCTGCCGCCCGTCGCCGTCGTGGTGCTGATGCAGCGATGGTTCGTCAAGGGCTTGGTGGAGACCGAGAAGTGAGCCCGCTGCACGGATACCACGTCTCGGCGCGCTCGCCGGCGCGGCCTGGCGCCGCCGACCATGGCATCGCGGTCAGGCGCGCGCGGGCCGCGGGCAGGCGCGCGGTGTTGGCTCGGCGAGCCGCGTTCGACCCACCGGTTGGGAGCCCCAAATGGCGGCGGTGACGCTTAAGAACGTGCGCAAGGTCTACGCCGGGGGCGTCGAGGCCGTGAAGGGGGTCTCCCTTGCCATCCCAAACGGCTCCTTCACCGTCTTGTTGGGTCCCTCCGGCTGTGGGAAGTCCACGCTACTGCGGATGATTGCCGGTCTTGAGACCGTGTCGGAGGGTACCGTCAGTATCGGCGATCGTCTGGTGAACGACGTCGAGCCGGCGGATCGCGACATCGCCATGGTGTTCCAGAACTACGCGCTCTATCCGCACATGAGCGTCTACGACAACATGGCCTACGGCCTGCGCAATCGCGGCGTGCCGAAGGCCGACATTGCTGCGCGCGTGGCGGAAGCCGCGCGCTTGCTTGCCATTGAGGATTTCCTGAAGCGCAAACCGCGTGCCCTCTCGGGCGGCCAGCGGCAGCGCGTTGCCATGGGTCGGGCGATCGTGCGCGAGCCGCAAGCCTTTCTGTTTGACGAGCCCTTGTCCAATCTGGATGCGAAGCTGCGCGTGCAGATGCGGGTCGAAATCCGGCGCCTGCACAACAGGCTCAAGGCAACCTCGATTTTCGTGACGCACGACCAGGTCGAAGCCATGACGCTGGCCGATATGGTGGTGGTCATGAACGCCGGCCGCATCGAGCAGAGCGGCGGGCCGACCGAGGTCTATCGCTTGCCGGCGACGCGCTTCGTGGCCACGTTCATTGGCTCGCCCGCCATGAACTTGCTGCCTGGACGCATTGCCTCCCCGGGCATTGCCGAGATCAAGGGTGGACGCGTTGCCTTCCGGGTCGAGGCATTCGCCTGCGAGGTCGGCCAGGACGTGGACGTTGGCGTCCGGCCCGAGGACCTGACCTTCACCGCCCCCGGTGCAGGCGACAAGCTGGCCTTCGTCAAGGACTTCGTCGAGGAATTGGGCGCCACACGTCTCATTCATGGCAGCGTCGGGCAGGCGCCCATCGTCGTTGCGGTGGCGACCTCGGCACAGGTCGATGGCGCCGGTGGGTTGGCCGTCGATCCGGCCGCCGTGCACCTATTCGACATGGGGACGGGTGCCAGCCTCCGGCGTGGCGTCGCCTGAGGCGGCAACCGGCCGCCGGTCAATCGAGCTCGAGGCCGTCCATCCCGGAATTCTTGCGCACCTTTCCGATCATTGCGCGCAGGAGCGAGCCGGCGGCCACCGGGTCCTCCACCTGGCCAACCTCGGCGCCGCGGCGCCAGCCCTCGCACACGGCAAGGCGACCGACGCCGGCCTGGATCACCCGTCCAGTGATGTCTTGGGCTTCTTCGCTTGCCAGATACACCACGGCGGGCGAAACCCACTTGGGGTTGCGCACGGCGCGCTCTTTCTCGCTCAGCTCGCGCAGCCCCTCCGTCATGCGGGTCTGGGCCGAGGGCGAAATCGCATTGGCGGTGACGCCGTAGCGGGCGAGCTCGCGCGCGGCGATGATGGTGAAGGCGGCGATGCCGGCCTTGGCGGCCCCGTAGTTCGTCTGCCCGACGTTGCCGTAAATCCCCGAGGTCGAGGTGGTGTTGATGATGCGGGCTTTGACGGGACCGTGGCCCCGCTTGCTCTCCTCGCGCCAATAGGCGGACGCGTGCCGCGACGGGGCAAACGTTCCCTTGAGGTGCACCTTGATCACCGCGTCCCACTCGTCTTCCGCCATATTCGTCAGCATGCGGTCACGCAGGATGCCGGCATTGTTGACGAGGATGTCGAGCCTGCCGAAGGCGTCGACGGCCGCCTCGATCATGACTTGCGCCGCCTTCCAGTCGCTGACATCGGCGGCATTGGCGATGGCCGCGCCGCCGGCTTGTTTGATGGTGTCCACCACGGCCGCGGCCGCGGCTGCATTGGTGCCCGTGCCGTCGACGCGGGCCCCGATGTCGTTGACCATGACCTTGGCGCCATGGGCCGCAAGCAGCAGGGCGTGTTGGCGTCCACGTCCTCCCCCGGCCCCCGTCACGATAGCCACCCGACCCTCACATAAGCGCCGCATGTCGTCCTCCTTGGCGTCCCGATGCCCGTGGCACGCAGTTTGGTTGCTAACAGGTGCGCCAGGCAAGCCCGCGACGCTTTAGGGTGTCGTCGGGCGCCGGGCCGATGTCGCGCGCCGTGAGCGCCCTCTGAGCGATTTCCTTTCGGATCACCGCACGGGCATGCGATATCCGCTCTCACGTCGGCAGCCGGCGAAAGGTTCGATGTGGACCGGGAGGAAATCGACATGTCCGAGGATCGGCTCGACGGCATCGCCGCACGGCTGGTGGCGGCCCGCCAGCAGGGGGCGCGAATTTCGCTCTCCGGCTCGCAAACGCCAAAGGATTTCGAGGAGGGATTTGCCATCCAGGAAAGGGTGGTGCCAGCGCTCAAATCGCCGATCATCGGTTGGAAGGTGACGCCGGTGGCAAATGGCCCCGTGATCTATGCCCCCATCCTCGACGCGGGCCGGGTGGAGGCCAACGGCACCTGGACGGTGGTGGGGCGCGAGCCGGCCGGTCTGGAGCTCGAGATTGCCTTTCGCCTGGGGCGTAGCGTGGCCCCCGAGGCCTCGGCCGAGCAAGTCCTGGATGCGGTCGTGGCGGCCCATGTTGTGTTTGAGCTGTGCCAGAGCCGGATTGCCGATCCGGCGCGTTTGCCGCGCCACGTGATGCTTGCCGACTGCATCGCCAATGCCGGGCTCGTCGTCGGCCCCGAGATCGCAGGCTGGCGCGAGCAGGATCTCAAGGCTCGGCCGGGTCGGCTGCTCGTCGACGGCACGGTTCACGCCGAAGGCCACAGTGTTGACCCGGTTGCCGCTTTGCTGCTGCTGCCGCCCGCCATGGCTCGGCGCGGTAGCCGCATCGAGGCCGGTCAAATCGTCATCACCGGCAGCCTGATCGGCATGAACTGGCTGACCGGACGGCACGATCTCAAGGGCGTGATCGAGGATTGCGGCGAGGTCACCATGACCCTCGCCGCGGCCTGAGCCACGGCCGCGATGGTAGGCTCTCAGGGCCTCCACTGGCCCCAGGCGAGGGCCCTCGCGCGGGCTGCCGGGCGCGCTGTCCCCGGCTCCGCGGCCGCATCGGCACTAGCCTTCAAGGCCCGTCGGCACCGTTTCTTGCTCGCTCTCGAGCCGCATGCCGGACGCCTGCGCCATGGTCTCCAGCAGTGCGGCAAAATCGGCGGCGAGATAGGTATTGGCATCCGGCTTCAGTCGGACGGCACCGATATGGCTTTGCAGCATGTCGCGCGCCGCCGAGGTCACCGGCATTGGTACCTCCATCTTGCGCCCGAGCTCGAGACCGAGGTCAAGATCCTTGCGCAGGAGTTCCGGCGTGAAGGTGGTGGTCCAGTCGAGGTTGACGAGCGCGGGCGACTTGTAGCGAGTGAACATCGAGCCCATCACGCTGTTGTTCATGAAGGCCAGAAAGGCGTGGCGCGGCACGCCCATCTTGTTCGCCAGCAGCGTGATCTCGATGAGATTTTCAATGACGACACCCAGCATGACGTTGTGGGCGATCTTGCACACCCGCGCCAGTTCCCCCTCGCCGACGTAGGAGACGCCCCCGGGAGCGAAGGCTTCGATCAGCGGCGCCACTTTCTGAAATGCACGCTCGGGGCCGGAGGCAACGGCCGACAGCCTGCCGGCCTTGATGACTTTGGCATTGCCGCTCACCGGTGCGGCGATGTAGTCGACGCCGACTTCGCGCAATTTCTCGCGAATTTGCGCGGATTCCTCGACGCCGATGGTCGAGCAGTCGACCACGATTGCCGGCGTCTTGCCGGCGACCGAGAGTGCGCCGGTTGGACCGAAGTAGACCTCTGCCAGATCCTTGCCCGTCGAAACGATGGAGAACAGCACGTCGACGCCGGCAAGGTCGGCCGGCGAGTTGACGATCTTTGCGCCCGCGGCCGACAGCGGTTGGGCTTTGGCGATGGTGCGGTTCCAGATCGCAACGCTGCGACCGGCCTGCAGCAGGCGTTCCGCCATCGGGTAGCCCATGCGGCCCATGCCGATCCAGCCGACGCGTTGCGCGCTACCTGTCATTGATGTCTCCGTGCTGGCGTGGTTGCTGTGGGCTAATCTCGTTGCGCGCGCCCCGTGGCGGCTCGGTGCCGCTCGGCTTGGGCTACAATTGAGCCTGCGCTGAGCGAGCGTGTCAACGAGAGATCACCCCGCGCGACCGCGACGATTAAGCCGGCGACTTGGCACTCGCGCGCGTGAGGCCAGCGTCCTCGCGCAAAGTGCGGGCGACTGCCTTTTGCTGGTCGAACTCGGCGCGACGGCGTGCGATCTCCTCCGGCGCCAGGCGCGCACTATTGGAAAAGTCAAGTTTCCAGTCGGGGCTGTTGCTCCAGCGCAAAGGCGATTGCACGGTGGTGCGCGGCTGGCTGGCCGATGCCAAGAGATCGAGGGCAAAATCGAGTGTGGCGCGCTGCGAGGCCGGATCCTTCGGTCGGCCGGCAGGATTACCGAGAGGAAAATCCGAAAACAACAGGCGCGGCACACCCACGTACTCGACGATGTCTTTGGCACAGCCCATCACCACCGTGGCGATGCCGGCAGCTTCCAAGGCGCGTGCCGCAAGGCTCGCGCTTTGATGACAGACCGGACAGTTGGGCAACAGCAGCGCTGCATCGACCCCGTCGGCCTTGCAGCGGGCCACAAGCTCCGGGCAGTCGACCTCGAGGGTGACGCGATGGCTGCGGTTGGTTGGCAGTCCGTGAAAGCGGCGCGCAAGCCCACCGATGCGGCCGGTTGCTGCGGCCGCGCGCAGTTCGGGCAAAGCGAAGTAGCTGCCGGGATCCTCCGCAGTCGTATGTTTTCGATCGATACCGACGTGGGAGATGCGCAGATCGTGGTCCATGGCGGTATCGCCAGAATAGACCGCGTAGAATTTGGCCGCCGAGTTGTAAGGTGCGCCGGGTCCCTGATCGCCCTTGTCCGGCTGATAAGGCGCCGCGGTGGTGACGAGCGTCAAGCGGCAGTCTCCCAGCGGCTTGCGCAACCGATGCAACGGCACCTCGGCGTAGTGGGCCCATGCGTAGGGGGCGCCATAGCCAAGCGCAACGTAGTAGTCGCGTATTCTTTGCCGGTAGGGGATCGCTTCATCGTGCGCCGGGGCAAAGCCGAAGTTTTCTGGGTGTTCGGTCATCGTCTCAGCTCCAGGGCTGCTTGTGGGTTTGACCTTCTCGCTGCATTTGGCAAACCTTTTGAGCCGCGCGCAAGGGCTTGCTAGGCTGGCGCAATTGTTAGTGGTTCTGCGAGGCACACCATGAGCGAGGCCCCCGTCACCTACCAATCCGGCAACGGCATTGCCCTCATCACCATTAATCGGCCGGACCGCATGAACAGGCTCGACGACGGCATCGTCGAGGCGTTGCACAGCGCCTGGCAGCGGCTGATGGGCTGCGATGAGGATCGCGTCGCGGTGCTGACGGGCGCCGGCGACCGGGCGTTTACGGCCGGCGCCGACCTCAGCGCGCTACCCACCAGCCTTTACCGCGGCATTCCCGGGGTCGGCGTTGCCGTCGATAAGCCGGTGATTGGCGCGGTTGCGGGCTGGGTGGTGGGGGGCGGCATGGTGCTTACCACCATGTGCGACATTTTGATCGCCGCCGACAATGCCCGGTTTTCCTATCCCGAGGTCAAGGTGGGGTTCACCGGCGGCATCATCAGCAATCTCGCCTCCCGCATCCCGCACAAGATCGCCATGGAGCTCTTGTTGCTCGGTGAGCCGATCGACGCCCGGCGCGCCTACGAGGTTGGCTACGTCAACAAGGTGGTCGCCGTAGCCGAGTTGCTGCCAACGGCGATGGACTATGCGCGACGGATAGCTGCCACCGCGCCGCTGCCATCGCGGGCGCTGAAACGCTTTGTCGGGGAAACGCTGCCCAAAAGCCCAACCGAGATTGCCGGCATGGCTCGTGCCGAGGTCGACGCGATGTTCGCCAGCGAGGACTGGACCGAAGGCCGCGCGGCATTCGCACAAAAGCGGCCCGCGGTCTATCGGGGCAAGTAGGCAACGCGTCGGTCTACTCCAGCTTCATGTTGGTGGCTTTGATCAGCTCGACGTTGCGGGCGGTGTCTTCCTCGAGGTAGGCAACCATTTCCTCGGGCGTTTGCGTCGGCACCACGGTATTGATCGATCGCATGCGGTCGCGCATTTCCTCACTATTGGCGATCTCGATGATCTTGGCGTTGAGCTTGGCGACGATCGCCTTGGCTGTGCCGGCCGGGGCGAAGAGCGAATACCAGATCGGCACATCCGAATTGGCATAGCCGCACTCCGTGAGTGTCGGCACATCCGGGAAGTCCGGGTGGCGCGCCGCATTATTGATGTTCAGAAGCAAGAGTTTGCCGGCCTTAACGTGCGGGATGGTGTTGATCTCGTTCATCATCTGCACGGTATTGGGCAGGTGATCATTGAGCGCATCAGCGCTGCCGCGATAGGGCACGTGCAGGATATCGATGCCGGCCCGATACTTCAGCATCTCGATGCGCAGGTGGGTGGCGGTGCCAAGACCCGCCGAGCCGTAGGAAAGCTTGCCGGGATTGACCTTGGCATACTCGATCATCTCTTTGAAAGTCTTCGGTCCGACCGCCGGATGCATGGAAAAGCCGGTGACGAAATCGCCAACCCGGCCCACCGGCAAAAAGCTTTTGGGATCGTAGGGGGTCTTGCGCAGGCTGGGCAGCACGCTGAGCGTTGCATTGGGCGTGAGCAAGAAGGTGTACCCGTCGGGCGCCGCCTTGGCAGCCGCCTCGGTGCCGATCATGCCACCGGCGCCGCCGCGATTTTCAATGATGAATTGCTGGCCGAGACTATGTGAGAGCTTTTCGGCCCAGGGACGGCCGATGAGATCCGTGCCGCCGCCGGGAGCATAGGGCAGGATCAGCTTGACGGGCTTGTCGGGCCAGTTCTGCACCTGGGCCGAGGCTTTTCCGGCAAAAGGTGCCGCCAGTGCCGCACCAGCCAAGGCGAGAAATTCGCGACGACGCATTCTTGGTCCTCTCTATCGGTCTTGGGCGCTGCGATGGGGAGCATGCCGTCTGCTGTTGGTGGGCGTCAAATCTACTCTTGGAATGCCGCCTGGCGCGCCTTGCGCACGTTGGGCAGGACGACAAATACCAGCAACAGGGCCGCAAGCAGTAGGAAGCACAGCGACAATGGTCGCTGCAAGAACACCCAAGGATCACCGCGCGACAGCAGCATAGTGCGTCGCATGTAGACTTCCATCATCGGCCCGAGAAGGAAGCCGAGCAGCAGGGGTGCCGGCTCGAAATCGAGCTTCATCAGCAAGTATCCGAACAGGCCGAACACGGCGATCATGAGCACTTCGTTGGCGGAGTTGTTGAGGCTGTAAACCCCAATGCAGCAAAAGAACAGAATTGCGATGGCCAACAGTCGATAGGGCACCAGCAGCAAGCGCACCCAGATGCCGATCAGGGGCAGGTTGAGCACGATCAGCATCAGGTTGCCGAACCACATGCTGACGATCATGCCCCAAAACAGCCCGGGTCGTTGTTCCATCACCTGCGGGCCGGGGACGATGCCATGGATCATCATGCCGCCAATCATCATCGCCATTACGGCGTTGGATGGAATGCCGAGCGTAAGCATCGGAATGAAGGAGGTCTGTGCCGCGGCATTGTTGGCGCTCTCGGGGGCGGCCACGCCCTCGATCATACCGGTGCCAAACTTCTCCGGCGTGCGTGAGAACTTCTTCTCCAGCGTGTAGGCCGAGAAGGAAGCGAGGATCGCCCCTCCCCCGGGCAGAATCCCGAGCAGTCCACCCAGCACGGTTCCCCGCAAAATCGGTGCGATCGAGCGCCGCATGTCCTCGCGGGTGGGCATCAGTCCACTGACTTTCGAGCTGGCGAGCTCGGCCCGCTCTGAATTGGTCAGATTGGCGATGATCTCGGCGATGCCGAACACGCCCATGGCGAGCGGCACGAAACCGATGCCGTCGAACAGATCGCTGATGCCGAAGGTGTAGCGCAGGTTACCGGTGTTGACATCGGTGCCGATCAGGCCGAGCAGCATGCCGAGGAACACCATGCCGAACGCCTTGAGCACCGAACCGCGCGCCAGCACGATGGCGAACACCAAGCCGAGCGTCATCAGCGAGAAGTAGTCGGGCGGCGTGAATTGTTGAGCCAGCCGCGTCAGCGGTGGTGCCGCCAGCGCGATGGCGATGGTCGCCACGCAGCCGGCAAAGAAGGATCCCAGAGCGGCGATGGCGAGCGCCGGGCCGGCGCGGCCCTGGCGCGCCATCTGGTAGCCGTCGAGTGTGGTTACCACCGAGCTCGATTCGCCCGGTAGGTTGACGAGGATGGCCGTGGTGGAGCCACCATATTGCGCGCCGTAGTAGATGCCGGCCAACATGATCAGGGCGCCCTCGGCCGGCAGCAGGTAGGTGACGGGCAGCAGGAGCGCCATGGTGGCGACCGGGCCGATCCCCGGCAGCACTCCGATGCAGGTGCCGATGACCGCGCCGGCCAGGCACCACAGCAAGTTTTGCAGCGAGACCGCCACCGAAAACCCCAGCCCAAGATTGGCGAGGAGCCCCGCTAGTTCCATGCATACCGCGTCGGCAGGGCGGGGATCGGCATGCCAAGGCCGTAAATGAACAGGCCGACGCCGAGCCCGAGCATCAAGAGCGCGAACACCAGGTATTCGCGCCAGCGCGTATCCGGCGTGCCCAGCGCGGTTAGGGTCATCGACACGATCATGGCCACTACCAGGCCCAGCCGGTCGACCAACAGTGCGAAAGCCACCGTCGCCAGCGTGACCATGATGGCGGGTCGCCAGGCCCAGGCGGTGAGGGGCGGGCTGCCGGCAAGGGC
>DATMZT010000142.1:0-15207 GCA_035573335.1 Hyphomicrobiaceae bacterium
CGGGAACGGTGTTGCGCAGCACCCCATAGCCGGTGCCGGCTGCCAGGGCCGCGAGCAGCACAAGCCCGGCCACCGCTATTCCCGCCCATTTGAATGCCCGCTTCATGTTGCCGCCTCGGCCCCGCCATTCGGCAAATCAGAACAGCACCACGCCGCGGATGCTCTTGCCCTCGTGCATCAGGTCGAACCCCTTGTTGATGTCGCCGAGCGGCATGGTGTGGGTGATCATCGGATCGATCTCGATCTTCTTGTCCATATACCAGTCGACGATCTTGGGCACATCGGTACGGCCCCGCGCTCCGCCGAAGGCCGTGCCCTTCCACACCCTGCCGGTCACCAGCTGGAACGGCCTGGTGGCGATTTCGGCACCTGCGGGTGCCACGCCGATGATGATGGATTGGCCCCAGCCGCGGTGGCAGGCCTCCAGCGCCTGGCGCATGACCGTGACGTTGCCGGTGCAGTCAAACGTATAGTCGGCGCCGCCGATCTGGTCGGCCCCGCGTTTGGTCATATTGACGAGGTGCGCCACCAAATCCTTGCCGACCTCGCTCGGATTGACGAAGTGGGTCATGCCGAAGCGCTCACCCCAGGGCTTCTTATCGGCATTGAGGTCGACGCCGATGATCATATCGGCGCCGGCGAGCCGCAGGCCCTGGATGACGTTGAGGCCGATGCCCCCCAGACCGAAGACGATCGCCGCCGCACCGGGCTCCACCTTGGCAGTGTTGAGGACGGCACCGATTCCGGTGGTCACGCCGCAGCCAATGTAGCAGATCTTGTCGAACGGGGCGTCCTCGCGGACCTTGGCGACGGCGATCTCCGGCAGCACGGTGAAGTTCGAGAAGGTCGAGGTGCCCATGTAGTGAAACAGCCGCTTGCCGTCGAGCGAGAAGCGCGAGCTGCCGTCCGGCATCAAGCCCTGGCCCTGGGTGGCGCGGATGGCGGTGCATAGGTTGGTCTTGCGCGACAGGCAGGAGGGACACTGCCGGCATTCGGGCGTGTAGAGGGGAATGACGTGGTCGCCTTTTTTCACGCTGCTGACGTTGGCACCGACATCGACGACGATGCCCGCGCCTTCATGGCCGAGGATGGCCGGAAACAGACCCTCGGGGTCGGCACCCGATAAGGTGAATTCGTCGGTGTGGCAGATGCCCGTGGCCTTGACCTCGACCAGGACCTCACCGGCCTTCGGTCCTTCTAGCTCCACGTCCATGATCTGGAGCGGCTTTCCCTTCTCGACGGCGACGGCAGCGCGGGACTTCATGGCGGCTTCCTCCTTGTCGATCCCTGGGTCGATGGTTGGGTCTAGGCTGGCGACACCATAACATGGACACCGCCGGCCGTTATTGCTGGCCGTGATCGGCGGGCCAAAAAAGCGAGGGAAGCGTCCCACGCGAACCCGGCTCCGCCGGGCCAAATTGAGCTCAGGCGATCTTGATGGGTTTTTGGGCGATTGCAAGTTTCCAAGCGGGTGAGACAGGTCTAAGGTTCAGCGCGGAAAGCGTGAGATCGAGGCCTAACAATGAAACCTTGGAGCAGCTTTCTAAATCTTATTGGTGTGACGAGGTCGAAAGAAAGTGGTCAACCGCCACGGCACGACCATGCGCCGTCGGCACCTAAGGGAGGACCTAGGATGGCACAGATTTCTATTCATCCAGCCGTTGACAATGGCGTCAAGCCCGGCGCCTCGAGCTTTTCTGGCGGCACGCTCGTGTGCCAATGCGCGAGCAATCCCGTCGAGGTCAGCGTCGCTGCCCAATCGGCACACAATCACGTCTGCGGCTGCACCAAGTGTTGGAAGCCGGCGGGCACCCTGTTTTCCCAGGTCGCGGTCGTGCCCCGCGACAAGTTAAGCGTCAGCAAGGGCGCCGAGAAACTGAAAGTCGTGGATGCCAACGCGGCGATCCAGCGCCATGCCTGCACGGGCTGTGGTGTGCATATGTACGGCCGCATCGAGAACACCAAGCACCCCTTCTACGGCCTCGACTTTATTCACACCGAACTGTCGAAGGACCAGGGTTGGTCGGCCCCCGAGTTTGCCGCATTCGTCTCCTCGATCATCGAATCGGGTGCCAAGCCCGACCAGATGTCGGCCGTGCGCGCGCGCCTGCGGGAGCTGCGGCTGGAACCCTACGACTGTCTGTCGCCACCCCTGATGGACGCCATCGCCACCCACGTGGCCAAGGCTTCAGGCGTGCTCAGAGCCTGAGCGCAAAGGCGCGAGGCTGGCATTGGGGCGGGACCACGGCGCGCGCGCGCTTTGCGTCCCGCGCACCTCCGCCCCGCGCCCAACCCCTGGTGCGCCTCGGCCTGGCGCCAGGGCAGCGCGAGCCAGTAAAGCCTCCCCAAGCCTGAGCCCTGCCCTTAGGGCGGCAGGCGCGGCGGCTGCCACGGCGCGCGCGATTGCGGCACGGCGCGCAGCACTAAGCTGAGTGCCCGCGCCAGGGCCGGCGTGCCCAACGCCTCGCCTTGGTAATGGCCGAGACGCACGACCACCAGATCGTGGGTTGGCACGATCAGGGTGATTTGGCCGCCCGAACCGGCCATGTAGTAGGCGTCTTCGGGCACCGGCCATTGCCGCATCCGGTTGAGCCAAAACAGGGCGCCATAGATCGGCTCGGACCATGCCGGTGCCGGCGTGCGCACAAAATTGCTCCAGCCTTCGGGGAGAAGTCGCTCGCCATTCCAAAGCCCTTCCTGCTGATAGAGCAGGCCAAGGCGCAGCCAGTCGCGCGCGCTGCCGAGTTCGTAGCCTTGCAGCAGAAAATTGCCGTAGGGGTCGGTCTCGAGCACAAACCGCCTGATCCCCAGTCTGTCGAACAGGCGTCTTTGCGGGTAGGACAGGTAATCTTCGCCACGCGCAACAATCGCGCGCTTGATCAGCGCGTTGAGCACAAGCGGGTCGGAGTTGCGGTAGCGACCGACCGTGTTGGGTGACCACTGCGCGGGACGACTGATCGCCCACCGGTAGGCGTCGATGGCACCCGTATAAACGAAGAGATGATCGGGATAGCCGCGTGCCGGATCAAAATCGGGGTCCTGCGGGGCGATGAAGTGAAGCCCGCTCGACATCCGCAAGAGATCGGCGATGCGGATGTCCCGGCGTGGATCCTGCGGGCCCTGCCACTCCTCGATGGGCGCGGGTGCCCAAAGCTGCAAGGCGCCCTCGTTGACGAGCTGCCCCAGCAAGGTGGCCGTCACGCTCTTGCCCATCGACCAGCCCGGCAGGCGCGTGTCGCGGTCGCTTCCCGCCGCATAACGCTCGGCAATGATGCGCCCCTTGTGCGCCACGACGAAGGCGGCGGTCAGCCCCTGCGGTGGTTCAAAGGCGGCGGCGACGGCGGCAGCGAGCGTGGGCTGATCGATCTCGGCGGCGGGGGCGCCGTCCGGGACCGCATCGCCCATCGGCCAAAGTTGCGTTTGCGCGTCGGGTAGCGTTGAGGTGACCGGCACGGGGGTGAAGAGCACGGATCGAGCACCCGCCGGCAGGGTGACGCAGCCTTGGTTGCCGATCAGCTTGGCGGTGCGCGTGAGCCCATTCGGCAGGCTGACGGACACGGTCTGGCTGGTGGTATCGAGCGTCGGCTTGAGGAGGCGACGCTCGGCGCGCGGCGCCACGAAAAAACCATCCTCGGCGATGGCCGTGGCCAGGTCGCGACCGCTGATGAAGACGGCGGAGCACAAGATCTTGGCAAACCCCGCCGCCGAGTGCTCCAGAGGATCACCCGGTGGGACTTGCCATTGGCTGGAAGGCTCGCGCGGCCAGGCCGGCGCGGTGCCAAGGCAGGCTATGGCGCCAATCACCGCGGTAGCCAACAACACCAGACGGCGCATGGCACCTCCCAAAGGGCCCGCAAAGCCCTGCCAAAGGCCCCGTGTCCGGTGGGTGCGGCAGAGCCCAACCTCGAAGCGCGCTGCGCCGCCCACCAGGCTCGGCCGATCCCAAAGGCAACGGCACCCGGCCGTGCCGGCGGAACTCTAGAACCCTTTTTTGGGCGCGGCGAGGCACCACCCCCAGGCCTTGTAGGCGCGCGCCCATCGGCCAATCGGGGCAAGCTCCTGTTATGGCTTCGCCGCCGCTCTTGACGGGCACGGCAAAGCGGCCGATTGAGGCCAAGCGAAGGGTGACGCCACGCGCTCTTTTAGCAGGCGTGGCCGCGCCCGAGACCCGAGACAGATGCGCTTGCAGCTTAGGCCACCCAGCTTGCGACGCAGACGAAGGGGCAAGGTGATGCGGCGTTTTCTGGCGCTAGTCCTCCTCGGCGTGGGGCTCGCGAGCCCGACCAAGGCGGTCGATGCCATTGCGCTGCAACCGGGCCGCTATGAGGTGAGCGTCCGCCTCGATCTGCCCAACATTGAGGGCGCGGCGGCCGCGAAGGTGACGAGCCTTTGTGTGCCAACCCAGGATGGGGTCGGCAATCACGGGCTGATGGTGCTCAGCGAAAACAATCCTCTTGCCCGCTGTCCCGTTTTAAACGTTCGCCAGCAGGGAGCGGCGCTGAGCTTCGACATCGTCTGCCCCGGCGGCAACGCCGCTGTCGCCACGGCCAGCTTTCGCCTCGCCGGCACGGCTTTCGACGGGCGCATCAGCATGAAGTTGGGCGGCAAGAACATGACGATGACAGAGACGCAGACGGGCCGCCGCATCGGCGCGTGCCAACCTTAGGCGGCCGAAAACATGTCGACGAGCTCGCTCAGATCCTCGCGCCGATCGCCGATACTCGCATCGCCAATGCGCTTTGCGAAAGCCGCTGCGCGCTCAACAACGATATCGCGTTGACGATCGACGGTGACGACGTGATAGCTATCGTCGAGCACGCAGGTCTCGACCAGGCCGCCAAGCGCGCCCTGCAAATAGGCGGCATTGCCGAGGCTAGCCCGATCATCGTGCCGGGGGTGAATGATCAAGGTCGGCTGCCGAATGCGTCGCAGTTCGTGCCGGACCACGGCGACCAGCCGGCGCATCTCGAGCATCACCCGGCCGGGATTGCACATTTGTCCGGCCTGCGAGCTGTCACCGCTGTTGATTGCGGCGGTGACCAGGGCACGCACCCGCGGATCCTTGATGCCATAGGGATGACGTTCGGCGAAGTGCACGAGATTGGCGCTCCACTCCGACCGCACCAGATGGAAGAAAATGCTATACCAGGGCACGCCCCAGCCATCGAGCTTCAGGGTCGGGGCGAACAGGGTGGTCGCGTGCACGTCCATGGGATATTCGGCGGCCAAGTGCAGGGCGAGAATCGCACCCATCGACAGGCCGCCAACGATCACCTTTTTACAGGTGTTGCGCAGCTCTGCATGCGCCGTCTCAACCGAGTGATACCAATCCCTCCAACCGGTGGCGCGCAGGTCCTCGAAGCTGCCGCAGTGGCCGGCGAGCTGTGGGCAATGGACGGTGTGGCCCGCCCTTGCCAGTCCGCGGGCGACAAACCGCATCTCAACGGGCGTGCCGCCGAGCCCGTGGATTAAGAGAAAGCCCACGGGCCCACCCCGAAAGGTCTCGCTGTAGTCGTGCATGGCCATGAAGGGAACTCGCTTGCGGGGAGGTAGGCTGGAGGGAGCGCGCCTAAGCGGACTTGCGCACGTTCTGCGCCAGCCAACGGCCGAGGCAGGCGGTGGCCTCGGCAAAGTCTTGCACGGGCTGATGCGGGAGTTTGCGGAAGCGGCAATGCGCCGCCAGTTGCCCTTTTGCCAGCACCAGGTGCGAACGTTCCGCAATGCAGAAATCCGAGCGGCCGTCCCCCACCACGACGCTCAGGGCTTCTCGCGCCGGCGGCGCCCGGTGGCTGCATTTACAGTTTCCAAGTGCCGCCGCACAGCCGCTCAGCGCGAAGGGAAAGTCGAGCTTCCAGCGATCGCCGCCCAACCACTGCAACCGGTTGGCAAAAAAGGGCAGCTTCAAACCGGCGGCGTGCAGCACGTCGCCAACCAGGAGATCAAGACCATCGGACAGGACGACAACGTTCAAGTCCCAACGGCGACACAAGGCGACGAAGCCCGGAAAGGCCGGGTCGATCTTAATGCTGCGCACCAGCGCGGCGATGGCTTCGGGGGTGGCCCTCAGCAAATCGACCTGTTGGGCCATGCAGTCGCGGGCCGTCCGTCGGCCCTCCTGCCACTCGCGCTCGATCGTGCGCCAGGACGGATCGCAAAAGCGGGCAAACAGGGTATCGGTGGGATCGCTCGGTGCGATCGTGCCATCGAAGTCGACATAGACGCTTCCCAGCATTTGAGCCCTTTCGCGAGCCTGGTGGCGCCCACACCTGTTTATTGTGCACTGCGCAATCGCCTTATGGCCCCTCACCGTGGGGCAAAAAAGTGTCAAATGGTCTCGGGACTTATCACACTAAATTGAATTCAAGCCTGAACCTCCCGTTATGGTGGTCCCCTGCGGCAATAAGTGCGCACGGGATCGGACCGTCCGCCGCCTCAGGCGCGATCGTTGTTGGGTCGCGCCAGCCGGTGCGCGATGGCCTCAAGCTCATCGAGCCGTTCCAGCATGTGTTTGACGTCGCTCGACAGCTCCTCGGGTGCGAGCCCCTGCGTGGCCCAGCGCAAGGAAGAGCCGATGCGGGACAGAAAGTAGATATTGTCGACGCGCGCAGTGAACTTTGGCTTTTGCATGTTTCGATCAGGACGGGCGAAGGCGAGGCTCTCGTTGCGGGCGCCGAGGGGAGCGCCCAGGGCGTGTCAAGCGCGTGTCAAGGGCGTGTCAAGGGAGCGTCAAGGATCCCCAGCGCATAGGCGAAGACCTGAGGTTTTGGGCAGCGCCCGCATCGGGACCCCAGCGCGGCAAACCAGGACACGGGTGCCGCGGCGCGATCGCTGCGGCGCGCGCGACGTGGCGCTGGTGGCGAACGTCAGATGGTCGACTTGCGGAGCGCTCCACATCCCCGCTTTGGGGGAGATCAAAGGCGGGTCGGGGTTGCGTCGCGCCCTGGCTTTGACCTCGGCCCGATGCTGTCGAGGCGCCGCAACGCGCCGGGGCGGCGGCGGTCGCGATCTTTTCAAGGCAAAAAGCTAAAGGCTGCCTGCCACCGTCAAGGCGCGGGCATCACCGGGTTGGGCCTGAGCGGGCCTGGGCGGGCCTGAGCGGACCTGAGCGGACCTGAGCGGACCTGGGCGGGCCTGGGCCGGCTTGAGTGCTGGCCCGAGGCTTGGCGCGCCTCACAGTCCCATCGCCCGCTTCGCCGGCACGTCGATGGGCAAGAAATCCACGCCCGACTTTTGCACGGGTTGCGGGTAGAGCTTCATCAATTCCAGAACCTCGCCGGGCATGCCGACGGTGACCGGGAGACCCAACTCGGCCGCCTCGTGCGCGGTCAGGGCATAATCGTGCGTCCAGTGGCCGCCCGCCAGCTTCTCCGCCAGCTTCTCGGCCGACGCCTGGTCGAGCCGTGGGGTCAGCAATTCCACCGCCCCGCGTTTGACCTGCGCCAAGGCTTTTTCGCTCATGTCGGCCAGGACAAGCGTCAAGTCGAAGACGTGCTCGATCGGTTTGGATTTGGCGACGCGCACGATGCTGGCCGCGGGAAAGCCGGCAATTTGTGGATCGATCGGCCCTAAGACCGAGAACTCGCCGAGTACGATCTCATCGGCCGCAAGGGCGATGAGCGTGCCTCCGGACATGGCATAGACGGGGACAAACACGGTGACCTTGCCGGGATGCGCCTCGACCGCGCGCGCGATCTGCATCGCCGCCAACACGAGGCCGCCGGGGGTGTGCAAGATGAGATCGATCGGCCGCGCCGCCGGGGTCTCCTTGATCGCCGCGATAATGGTTTGGGCGTCTTCCAAATCGATGTGACGGGCGATGTTGAACCCGAACAGGCTGCGCTTTTCCTGGCGGTGGATCATGGTGATGACGCGGCTCCCGCGCGCCTTCTCGATGCTCTGGATGGCCTTTAGGCGATGGAACGCGAACCATCTGCCCATCAGCAGCGGCTGCAGTGCCATGAGGGCTATAAAGATCCAAATCAGTGTCGAGAAATCGACTGACATGGGTCGGCTCCAGGCGACGGGAACGCCAAGTAAGGCGCGGGACAGCCGTAGGCCTAGCCGACCGTCGTGGGGCAGGGCAACGCGATTTTTTTGGGAAATGGCCTCATTTCGCCAAGCGAATCACCTAAGCGGGCGTACACCCTGGCACGGTGAGCACATGCACAACGCGTACGTGGCGTCGGATTTGCTGCCCGCAATGGTTTTTTGGCTCGTTGCCCTGCTGGCCGCAGCGCCGGCCTTTGCCATCATGCGCCAGGGCCGGCGCGGGCGCGCGCGCAGTGCCATCGCCTATCTCGCCGGTTTCTTTTTGGGTCTGGTCGTGACGGTGGGCCTCGCCTTTGCCGCCGCGTCGCTTATTGCGGCGGACTGCCCCCTTTTCAATGCCGGGGCCAGCGCGGCCTTTTTGGGTCCCTTTACCGGCCTTGTGCATGCAAAGCTGCGCCGAGGGGCGCGGCGGCGGACAAAGTGGGCCGAGGCCTGACGGGCGACGGGGCCGCGACCCCCAACGCGCCCGAGCATTCCCAGGGCGCAGCGTCTCCTTTAGGGTGCCCCCGATGGGGCTTGGCACGGGCGCCGCGCGCCCGGCCGCCAATCCAGGATGCCGGTCGGTGGCATCGCCGAGCCAAGGGCTCGTGAGCAATGACAATGGAGCGGGTCGGCGCATCGCCGGGAGGAGCATGAGGCAGTCATACGGTTGGGTCGTTGTCGGCGCCGGTATGCTGATGACCTGCGTCGGCATGGGAGCGATGCTCTCGCTCGGCGTTTTTCTGCAGCCGCTGGCGGCCGAGACGGGCTGGTCGCGCACGGGCATTTCGACGGCCGCGACGCTCGACTTCCTGGCCATGGGTGCGGCCGCCCTCGTGTGGGGTATGCTGTCGGACCGTTACGGAACGCGCATCGTCGTGCTGTTGGGCAGCGCCCTTCTCGGCCTTGGCCTGGTCGGGGCCAGCCGCGCCGACAGCCTGCTGCAGTTTCAGCTGCTGTTCGGCGGGTTGGTCGGCATCGCCGCGGGCAGCTTCTATGCGCCGATGATGGCCGCGGCGACCAGCTGGCTGGAGCATCGTCGCAATCTTGCCGCCGCCCTAGTTTCGGCCGGCATGGGCATCGGTTCGATGACGGTGTCGCCGCTGGCGGCCTGGCTCATCGGTGCTTTCGACTGGCGCACGGCCATGTTTGCCATTGGCTGCCTGGCCTGGATCCTGCTGCTGCCGGCCGCTTTGCTGGTGCGGCCGCCACCGCAGAGCGCCGAAGCGCTCGCGGCGGGTCCCGCGACGCGGCAGGAGCCCTATCCCCTGAGCAGCACCGAGGCGGTGCTCACGCCGCAGTTCGCCGCGATCGCGCTTGCGCATTTTGCCTGTTGCGCGGCGCATTCAGGGCCCATCTTTCACATGGTCGCCTATGCCACCCTCTGCGGTCTGCCGACGATGCTCGCCGTCAGCGTCTTTGGCGTGGCCGGCCTTGCCGGTTTGGGCGGCCGCATCGGGCTCGGCATTGCCGCCGATCGGCTCGGGGCCAAGCCCGTGCTGGTGGCGGGCTTACTGGTGCAGGCGCTGGCGGTGGGTGCCTATCTTTTTGTCAGTGAGCTGAGAGAATTCTACGCCCTCGCGGTCATTTTCGGGCTGGCGTACGGCGGCGTCATGCCGCTTTATGCCGTGCTCGTGCGGGACTTTTTTGGTCCCCGTATCATGGGCACCCTGTTTGGGGCGGTCTCGATGTTCGCGAGCGTCGGCATGGCGTTTGGTCCCTGGGCAGGCGGCTTTGTGTTCGACAGCTATGGCAGCTATGCCTGGCTCTACCTGGGCTCGTTCGCCATCGGGCTCGCGGCCGTGGCCATTGCGCAGACCTTCCGCCCGGGCCGCGTGCCGCCACGGGAGGGGGAGCTCGCGCTCAAGCCTGCTTGACGGGCTGTGGCCGGCGAGGGGGCCGCCGGCACGAGGGCTGCCGCCGGGACCCTCAGCGGCGCCGGGCCGAGACCTGCTCGGATTTGCACTTTTCCATCGGCATCGCCGTCGTCGACCAGCCGTCCTTGACGACGGTCACGACATAGCGCCGGCAGCCGGTGGCGGCGCCGGCGACGAAGCGCACCCGAAACAGCGCGAGCTCGGGCTTGCGTTGACGTGGCCAGACGAAGACGGCGGTATCGGAGGTTTCCTTCATTGCGGTCTCGATGGCATAGCCCGCATTGCGGTAGTCCGTCGCCGACAGGCGTGCCAGCAGCACGGGCGACAGGTCGGGGTGCAGGCCAACGGCGGCGGCGCGCACTTGGTAGGGATTTGAGGGGTCGACCATCGGTGGGACCAGTGGTTGGCCCGGCGTGCCCGTCGACGCGGATGGGGGCAGGGCGCCCGTCGTCAGGGGTGATGGCGCCGGCGCATCGACCGGAACCGGGACGGCCTTGGGCACAGGGGCTGACGGCAGCGGTTCCAGGGCAGCCGGCTTGGCTACCGGCTCGACGCGCTCGGGCACGGCGGCGATGCGCGGGGCCGGTTGCGCCTGGCTCTCCAGCCGGGTGCCGACGCGCTCGATCAGGCGCGAAAGATTGGCTGCGATCTCGGGCGGCAGCCACTGGCGCCAGGTGGCTTGATTGCCGAGGATGCCCCAGCCGACGGCACACACCACGATCAGCAAGAGGCCGCCTTTGAGCAGGGCCTTGCCGCCGGCGCCCCCAAGGGGTGGGCCAATCCTCTCGCCCGGCAGCATATCATCGTCGTCGAAGGGCAGGTGACGGGCGCGGGCTGACATGGTTTGACCCCTGCTGTCTGTCGTCGTGGCTTCCCGCGGTTGTATACGCGCCAGCAAATTCCTGGCGAAATGAGGGCGATGGCGCACGATTGCGCGAGGCGGTCGGTGCGGGCTGGGGCTATCGCCGCCGCTTCGATCGGTGATATATCACGCGCTTTGGGCGGAGGAGGCGGCCCGTGAGCAGGTTTGAAGGCAAGCGCACAATCGATGGTTTGGTTGTCACCGTCGATGGCCGACGGCTCGATGAGCATTACGAGATCAAACGTTTCACATCGTGGGGCTTTGAGTGGACCTACGAGGGTGACAGTCCCCAGCAGCTCGCGCTTGCCATTCTCCTGGAACATCTGGGCGAGACGGAACGCGCGATCCGCCTCAGCGGCCCTTTTATGCGCAAAGTCGTCGCCAATCTCGATAACGACTGGATGTTGTCGGCGGCCGACATCGACCGCGCCATTGCCGAAATCGAGGCGCCGGGGCAGAGCACAAGGGACGGTTCCGCGCCAAGATCCTAAGGCCACAAGGATTGGGGTGCGGCGGGGTGACGACGCGGGCGGCGGTTTGCTGCCGGCTCACCGAGCTGAGGGTTAAGTCTATCCATGACCAGTGTGCTGCTCAGCAAGAAGCCGGCGCGGCCTGCGCCGGCCAGGCCTGAGACGCTGACCGAGCAGGCCTACAATCGGCTCGAGGAGATGATCGTCACCTTGAGCCTTGCGCCGGGCGCTGTGCTGTCGGAGCAGGCGCTTTCGGTCATGCTCGGCATTGGCCGCACGCCCATTCGCGAGGCCTTGCAGCGCTTGGGGCATGAGGGCCTGGTGCGGGTGCTTCCGCGCAAGGCCATCATTGTCACCGATACCGATCCCAATCGTCAGCTGCTGGTGTTGGAGGTACGCCGCGAGCTGGAGCGCCTGCTTGCGCGTGCCAGCGCCGAGCGTGCCACGGCGGCCGAGCGCCAGCGCTTCCAAGCAATCGCCGAGGGCATGGAAGCGGCCGCGCGCACCAGTGACGATCTTGCCTTCCTGCGGCTGGATCGCGAGTTGAACGCCTTGCTCGCCCAGGCCGCCCACAACGAGTATGCCTCGCGGTCCATGCGCTTTTTGAATGGTCACTCGCGGCGGTTTTGGTATTTGCACTATAAGCAGGCGGCGGACCTGCCCAAGTGCGCCCGGCTCCACGCCGATGAAGCGCGCGCCATTGCCAAAGGCAATCCGGTACGCGCCATGGCGGCCTCCGACAAGCTGATCGATTACGTTGAAACCTTCACGCGCACCACGGTGGCGGCGCGCCGATGACGGGCGCCGGTCGGCGGCCGATGGTTTAGACCCGGCCGCCCGCAAAGGCCGCGCCGCGCGCAGGGCTTTCAGCAATTTTTGCGCTTGCGGCGCGGTCCGCCCGATCGGGGCGCCCCTAAGCGTTCAAGCCCAGCAATTTCGCGGCGTTGCCGCCGAGGATTGCGATCTTGTCGTCGTCACTGAGGTCCGGCGTATCGAGGATGAGCTCGATGGCCGTTTTTGTCCACGGATAGGGAAAATCCGTTCCCACCATGAGCTGGCTTGCACCGACCTCCGCCACCAGGTGGCGAACGCCACCGGGCCGGAACACCATGGTGTCGTAGTAAAGACCCTTGAGGTACTCGGAGGGTGATCTTTTGATGCTGCCGTGCGTGCCGCCGGGGCATAGGTCTGGCCGGGTTGGACAGCCTTGGTCGAAACGGCCGGCGTAGGACGGCAGGTAGCCGCCGGCATGGGCGGCGCAAATCTTGAGGCCGGGATATCTGTCGAGCGTGCCCTCAAAAATAAGGTGCGAGAGGGCTATGGTGGTCTCGAGCGGGTTGCCGATCACGTTGCTCAGATAGCCATTGCCCTTGAAGCGCTGCTGCAGTTGGGCCGGCGCGCCGTCGCCCTGCGGATGAATAAAGACCAGCACGCCCAGTTGTTCGGCTTTGGCCCAAAAGGGATTGAACTTGGCATCGCTCAGCTCTGCGCCGGCGACGTTGCCACCGATGCCAACCCCGCGCAGTCCAAACTTCTTGACGCCCTCCTCCAGTTGCTCAGCGGCAAGGTCGGGGAATTGCAGGGCAACCGTGGCGAAGGCGACAAAGCGCTCTGGATGCTTGGCGCAAACCTCGGCAAGCTTCTGGTTTTGGACGCTGATGACCTTTTGCGCGACGTCGCGATCCAAGCCATACCAGTTGGGGTTGATGCTCAAGGCTTCCATGTCAATGCCTTGCTCATCCATGGCCTTGAGCCGCACCGCCAGTTCGCCGTCCATGTCGAGGTCCGGGCGCAGAGCGGGTCCAGCGAGCTTCAGATTCATCAAGGCGAGCGCCTCGGGCACCGCGCAGTGTGCGTGAATGTCCACGGTCTTGATGCGCTTACCATTGACGACGATCTCGCGCCGGCGGGTCTGGGCCTGCGCCGGTTGGGCGATGCGCAGCTGGCAATCGGTGAAGACGAGACCGGTGATCGCTGCTGCCGTCGCTTGCAGAAAATCTCTGCGGGTCGCCATGAAGCGGGCTCCTCTATTGATGGCACGGTTGGCTTTCGCGCTGGCCGACGTCACGCCGCTAGGCGGCCAGCTCGCTTCTGCGCCCGCACACACTTTCCGTTGGCGTGCCGCACGATAGCAACATTGCTGAGGTCCCTGAAGGGATCGGCAACGCAATTGCAGCAAAGGGCCGCGCGAACGCCGTGCGCCGTGCGGCCAATTGCGGCGCGCAGCGACGAGGTGCCTGGAGCGACCCTTGCGTTTGGCTCGGGCTAACGCGCGGCGCTGGTGGGCCCGGTGGACTTGTCTTGCCGCGACCAACGGCTGGGGAGCGTGAACCCCCGTGCCGCCGCCACGATCTCGCCGCGTGTGAGGCCAATGTCCTTGAGCTGGCGGTCGCTCATCGCCGAGAGTTGGTCGATCGCTGCCCGCTCGATGCGCCAGGTCATGTAGGCAACCCAGGTCCGCTTTGCGGTCGCCAAGATCCCCCTTGCCCACGATGACGGGGTCAGCTCATGCGCCGAGGCCGTCCCAAATGTCGTGCTCATGATCATCTCCATTGCTGCTTGCTCATATTTTTGCGGGCTCCCAGTCTCGAGGCGACGGCAACGGATCACGCAGCCGGCGCGCGGGGCACCGTGGGGCGATAGCTAGCGCGCCGGCACGGGAGCCGGCGTTGGAATGGCCGTGGGAACGGCCGAGGAAACGGTGGTTTGGGCGCCCATAGCGCGCCGCGCCTGCGGCGCCCGCAAGGTCGAAGGGCCCCCAGAGGGCAAGGAGGGCCAAGATGGCCAAGGGGGGCCAAAAGGGAAAAGAGGCCAAGAGGGGCCCCCAATGGGACAAGGGGGTGTGTGCCCGCGGGCCACCTGGCGGTGGCGGGCAAGGCGGCCTTGCCGGGCCGCCGGACGACCGCAGGCGCCCTTAAACGCCGATTTTGCCGCCGCCTTTGCGGGTGATGGCGATGATCGCGGGCCGCGGCGGGATACCCTCCTTGAAATCGGGCCAGCGCGTCACCGGCGCCTCGAAGCTGGCGGGCTCGGCATCGGGATCGCTCTCATCGGTCTCGCCCGGGTGCTGCACGGCCAGGAAGAGGGTGGTGGCGTCGGGTGTGAATTCTGGGCCGCACATTTCGGCGCCATGCGGACAGCGAAAAAAGAGCTTGGAGGTCGCGCGCGCCGCGCCCTCGGTCTCCATGGCCCACAGGCCGTCGGCCCGGCCGGTGCGCTTGGGATAGTTGCCGTCGGTGGCGATCCACAACCGGCCCATGGCATCGACCGCACAATTGTCGGGCATGCCGAACCAGCCGTCCTTGGAGGTATTGGGATTGAAGGTGGCGCCGACCGCAGCGATCGCGGGATCGCCGCATTTCACTAGGATCTCCCAACGAAAAGCGTTGGCGGCGTGGTCGGCCGCGTCGGGTATGATTTCGATGATGTGACCGAAGCGATTGTCGGCCCGAGGGTTGGCCGCGTCGACCTGTTCGGGCTTGCGCTGGCCGTTGTTGGTTAACATCACGTAGACCTTGTTGGTCTTGGCGTTGGCCTCGACGTCCTCGGGGCGATCCATCTTGGTGGCGCCGAGGAGGTCGGCGGCCGAGCGCGCCTCGATCAGCACGTCGGCTTGGCTGGCAAAGCCGTTCGCCGCCGTCAAGGGGCCCTGGCCATGCACGAGCGGCAACCAATCGCCGGTGCCGTCGGCGTTGAAGCGGGCGACAGCAAGGGTGCCGCTGTCGAGCAGATCGACGTTGGCGGCGGGATTGCTTATCTCGAAGCGGCCCGCCGTGACGAAGCGGTAGACGTAATCGAAGCGTTGATCATCGCCGCTATAGATGACGTAACGACCATCCCTGTTGAGGATGCCCGCGGCACCCTCGTGCTTGAACCGGCCGAGGGCGGTGCGCTTTACCGGCATCGAGGTTGGGTCGAAAGGATTGATCTCGACGATCCAGCCAAAACGGTTGGCTTCGTTCGGCGCCTT
>DATMZT010000143.1:0-27504 GCA_035573335.1 Hyphomicrobiaceae bacterium
GCCGTTCGTGCTCACCCCTGGCGTAGGCATGCAGCAGGCACACGGCGACGGAAGCGTAGTTTTGCGCCTCCAGCCGATCGAGCATCCGCTCGAGGTCACCAAGATCGAGCGGCACCTCGACACTGCCGTCGGCCAGGGTGCGTTCGGCGACCTCGTAGATGTCGCGCCGGCGCAGCAACGGCACGGGCTTGGCCAGATACATGTCGTAGGTGTCGTAGCGCTTCTGGCGGCCAATGATCAGGACGTCGCGGAAGCCCGCGGTGGTAATGAGGGCAACCTTGGGGCCCTTGCGCTCCAGGATCGCGTTGGTAGCGACCGTGGTCGCGTGCAGGATGCCGCCGATCTGGGCCGGGGCGACGTCGGCGTCTTGCAACAGCGTATCCAGGCCCGCCAGCACCGCCGCCGCCGGATCGCTGGGCGTGGTTGGCACCTTGTGGAACTTGAGATGACCGGCACGGACATCTTCAAGGACGAAGTCGGTGAACGTCCCGCCAATATCGAAGGCAACGCGCATCATCTTGTGCGGCAGTTCCTCTTTGCGCGTACCCCCGGGTCGCAAAAAGGCTAGCCCGAGCCTTGGGCCACAAGCAACAGCCAATGCCGCCCGGCAGAATTCCGCGGGGCGGCGATCCGACCCTTTCGCCCCGCCGACAGTTGGTGCAATGTTTCGGGACCTTGGAGCCAGGGATGGGAGGGGAGCCGCATGAGTAAAGCCGAACTCGTCCAGCTGGCGGCGGCGGCCGGTCTGCCACGGCTCAGCGATAAGCACCTGGACCAGTTGCAAAAGAGCTTGGCCTCGGCCCGCGAGCTTGCCGACAAGCTGCCAAAGGACCTGCATTGGTCCGAAGAGCTCAGCCTAACCTTTCGCCTGCCCCGACCCGCGGTCGATATGCCCAAGAGTGAGCCCCAAGGGTGAGCCCCAAGAGTGAGCCCCAAGAGTGAGCCATGAGCGACCTTGCCTATCTTTCCATCGCGAAAGCCGCGCAGCGCTTGCGCGCGGGCAAGCTGTCCCCCGTCGCCTATGTGGAGGCCCTGCTCGATCGTATCGGGCGGTTGGATGCGCGCTTTCACGCCTTCATCCGCACCACGCCGGATCTCGCCATGGCGGCCGCGCGGCAAGCCGAACGCGACATTGCCGCCGGCAATTGGCGCGGCCCCCTGCACGGGATCCCCTTTGCGCTCAAGGACATTATCGACTGGTCCGGCTTGCCGACCACGGCGCATTCGAAAGTCCTGGCCGACAACGTTGCGGTCAGTGACGCCGTCGTCAGTCAACGCCTCAGGGATGCTGGCGCCATCATGATGGGCAAGCTTGCAACCCACGAATTTGCCATCGGCGGGCCGTCCTTCGACCTGCCTTGGCCGCCCGCCGTCAACCCCTGGGGCGGCAATCACTTCCCCGGCGGCTCCTCGAGCGGCTCGGGTGTTGCGCTGGCTTTGGGCATGGTGCCCGCCGCGCTCGGCACCGACACCGGCGGCTCGGTGCGCAATCCCGCATCGATGTGCTCGATCGTGGGCATGAAACCGACCTATGGGCTGGTCAGCCGCCGCGGCGTTTTTCCCTTGGCGAATTCGCTCGATCACGTCGGCCCGATGACGCGCGACGTGCGCGACAACGCGCTCCTGTTGCAGGTGCTCGCCGGCCATGACGGCGATGACCCCGGCAGCGCGCAAGTTCCCATCCCCGATTACGCGGCCGGGCTCGAGGCCGGCGTCGAAGGCTTGCGCATCGGCCTCGTCCGGCACTTCTATACGGAGGACTGCGACGCCCATCCCGAGCAGATCGCGGCCCTCGACCAGGCGGCCGAGCTATTGCGCTCCCTTGGCGCGGGGGTGCGGGACTTGAGGCTGGCGCCACTTGAGCAATATGCCACCGCAACCCGCATCATCATTCGCTGCGAGGCATTTGCCATCCACCGCCAGTGGTTGGCCATGCGTCCCGACGACTACGGTGACCTCGCGCGCCAGCGCATTCTCGATGGTGCCACGGTGAGCGCGGCCGACTACATCGACGCCCTGCGCCTGCGCGCCCGCCTGACGCGCCAGACGCTGGCGGCTTTTGCCGACATCGACGTGGCCTTGACCGCCTCCAACATGGATCCGACCTGCCCGATCGAGGACGCCGAGGCCTGCGCCCGCCTCTATCCGCGCCAGGCGCGCCAACCATTCAACATCACGGGACAGCCGGCACTCGCCATGCCCGCGGGCTTCACGCGCGACGGGCTGCCGCTTTCCTTGCAGCTCATCGGCCATCCCTTCCAGGAGGCCATGGTCTACCGGGTAGCCGAGGCCTACGAGCGCGCCACAGCTTGGAGCGAGCGCCACCCGCCAGGATTGTGAGTGGGCTGTGACGGGCCCATGTCGACGGGGTCGGGCAAAAAATAGCGCCCCAGAAAGGGAGTGCCGTTATGCACACCAGGCTATGGCGTCTCCTTCTCGCCGGACTAGCGCTTCTCATCGGCGCCGAACCCCTGGCAGCGGCCGAGGTCAAGGTTTTGACGGCCGGGGCCATGCGCGGCGTGCTCGAGGCGCTGCTGCCCGAGTTCGAGAAGACGACCGGCCACAAGGTCATCCTCGACAACGCCACCGCCGGGACGCTTGCCAAGCGTATCGCCGGCGGCGAGGCGTTCGATCTTGCCATCATCACCCCCGTGGCCATCGACGAGGCCGCCAGAGGGGGCAAGATCGTCGGCCCCCGCGTCGATCTCGCCAAGGTCGGCATCGGCGTGGCGGTCAAAGAGGGCGCCCCGGCGCCCGACATCAGCACGGTAGAGGCCTTCAGGCAGGCGCTGCTGGCCGCAAAGTCGGTGGCCTACATCGACCCCAAGGCCGGCGGCTCGAGCGGGATCTACTTTGATGGCCTGATCGACCGCTTGGGCATCGGCGCGGAGGTCCGCGCCAAGGCCCGGCTCAAGGCGGGTGGCTATGTGGCCGACTTGGTTGCGAGCGGCGAAGCGGAACTCGCCGTGCACCAAATCAGCGAGATCCTGCCCGTCAAAGGCGCCCGCCTGGTCGGACCACTACCGGCGCCGGTGCAAAACTCAACGGTTTATTCGGCAGGCCTCGGCGCCGCCGCCAACGATGCCGCGGCCGCCAAGGCGCTGCTCGATCATCTGGCCAGCCCGTCGGCGGCTGCCGTCTTGAACGCCAAAGGCATGGAGAAACCCTAACCGCGGCGCCGAGCGCAGCCTCCGCCCAAGCTGGCATGGGGTCCGCTCGACGGTCGGGCCCCCTCGGCCTGCAGCACCGGAGCTTGCCCTTGGGGGCTCACTGATCGAGCCAAACGTCTTCCAGGCGCCAATTGTTGTAGATGCTGTTTTGATGCAGCACCACGCCCTTGACGTGAGGGTGCCAGCAGGTCGCCGCCGTGTTGTGAAAGATGATGGGCCTTGCCACGTCCTCGGCGAGCTTGCGTTCGACCTCCCACACCAGCTGCTGGCGTCTGGCCCGGTCAGCCTCCTTCGACTGCCGGAAAATCAGCTCATCCACGGCCGCGTTACAGTATTGCGTGTAGTTGCGCTCGGATTGGCAGGTGTAGTTCTCGACCAGGTTGACATCGGGATCGTCGACCGACACCCCCGTGAGGTTGAGCGAGACCGAGTAGTCCTTGCGCTGCACCTTGGCGTACCACACCGTGGTGTCGATCGGTTCCAGCTCGCCATCGATGTAGATCTTCTTCAGCTGGTCGATCAGGATGACCGCTGGGTCCCGGTAGATGGCGATATTTCTGACGGAAACTTTGACCTTGAGGGCCTTGTTTGGCCCATAGCCGAGGTCGGTCATGATCTTGCGGGCTTCCTGCTGGTTTTTTTGCACGTCGTTGCCATAGCCCGGCAGCTTGGCGAGCTCCTCGGGGGGCAGGGCCCACTGCCCCTCGGGGCCCGGCAACATGGCGGCCCCTTTGGAGGCTTTGCCCTCGGTCAAAATGTCGATAAAGGCCTGGCGGTCGAGCGCCAGGGCCATGGCTTTGCGGATTTTCGCATTGTCGAAGGGCGGGGCGGCCGCATTCACCGCCAGATTGGTGCTGACGCTGGTCGGGCCGAGCTCACAAATGGCCCTGGGCGCCTGTGCCTGCACGTCCTTTAGCAGCGGCACGGAAACGTCGCGATCGAAGGTCATGTCGAATTCACCGGCGACGAAGCCCAACAGCCGCGTCGAGCGGCTTTCGATGATGCGCATCTCGATGGCGTCGACGTAGGGTTTGCCGGGCTTCCAGTAGTCGGGATTGCGCGCAAACTTGATGGCGACGTTGCGCTGCAGCTCGACAAACTTGAAGGGCCCCGTCCCCACGGGGCGGGTTCGCATCTCGCGCTGCGAGACGTGGCAGGGGTAGACCGGGGAAAAGCCGGAGGCGAGGAGCATCAGGAACGACGGTTGCGGCTCCTTCAGGTGGAAGGTGGCTTCATAGGCACCGTTGGTCGTCACCTCGGCCAAGTTGTAGTACCAGACCTTGCGCGGGTTGCGATTGAACTCCTCCTGCCCATCCTTGCCGATCACGGCGTGCCAGGTGCACTGCACGTCCTTGGCGGTGAAGGGCTTGCCGTCATGCCACTTGACCCCCTCGCGCAGCTTGAAGGTAAGCTTGGTCTTGCTCGGATCCCAGCTCCAACTGGCGCCAAGCTCGGGGACAATGGTCTCGAGACTGTTGAGCCGTTTGGTTTGGTCGAACAGCACCAGATTATTGAAGAGCGCCATGAACGGCTGGGTGACGGAAACGGTCGACTCCTCGTGCAGCGAGGCGCTCGGCGGATTGTCGCGATGGTAGATGCGCAAGGTCCCGCCCTGCTTTTGCGCGTTGGCGGGATAAAGGCAAAGGAGTTGCGACGACAGCACAAACGCTGCGACGCCAAGGCGGCGAACGGACATGGGTTCCTCCCGACGGATCTTTTGTGACCGCGAAAACGCGGCGCCTTTTGGGGGCAGACTAGCACACAAAATCCGGCGAGCGCCCAGGGGCAGGCGCGCGCGGCCCGGGGCAAATCTTGCCAACAAGGGCGATTTGGCCGATCAGGCCTCGCGGATCGGCGGATAGGTCAGGAAGGCGTTGACGGCGTGCCAGAGACGGTGGCGGTTGATGCCGAGCCCGCCCGAGTGCACGATGCCCGCCAACATCACGAACTGCTTATCCTTGTTCGGCAGCGCCGCGTAGAAACGCAGCAGTTCCTCTTCGCTGGCGTTGCCATCGTGTTCGGCGCGCAGCATGGCGACCGGGCAGGTCACACGCAGCGGATCGACCATCGGCAGATTGACGGCCATATCGAGGTAGGTGCCGCTTGGCACCTCGTTGCCGAACTGGAGTTCGAAATCGGCGAGCGCCTTTGGCACCTCGGGCTCGGAGGTGCCGGGCTTGTCGCGGTCAAAAATGCGCTGGATGCTGGCAAGGCTGATGGGACGGCGCGGATTGGCGCGCAATTGATCGGCGACCTTGCGGCGACGCTCGATTTCGGGCGCATTCTCCCCCGTGTAGGTGAAGGCATCGAGCACCAGGCGTTCGACGCGCTGCGGCGAGGCCATGGCGAAGGCCGCCGCGCGGATGGCGCCAGAGGATTGTCCGTGCAGGAAGACGCTGGCCTTGCCCGTGGCTTTCTCGACCACGGGCAGGGCCGCCTGCAGGTCCTCGACACCCACCATGATGCCGGCGTGACCGCCCGTGCGCGAGGAAAAGCCGTAGCCCTCATGGTCCATCGTCCACACGTCGAAGCCGCGCTCGGCGAAATAGTCCATCATCGAGTAGTTGGCCCGGCCCGGAACCAGAAGGTCGTAGCTACCGCGGCTGGAAAAGGTCGAGCCGTGCACCAAGAACAACACCGGCTTGGCCGCGTCCTGGCCGGGCCCGAGCATGCGCTTGCGATAAAGATAAAGATCGACCGCGCCCTTCTTGGCCCAATGCTCCTCCGCCACAATTTTGCCGCCCTGGGCGGCCGCCGGCGCGGCAAGGCCAGCTGTGGCGCCGACGGCGGCGGCGGTCGAGGCCTTCAGGAACTCGCGGCGGCGAAGCGGTTCACGTGCCGAGCTGCGGGACGACGCTGGCATGGCGGTTCTTCCCTCCAGGGGTTGATCGTTCGAGGCAGGCCTGGGCCGAAACCTTTTTGAAAGCGTCCTTGAGCATAGCACAGGATTTTACCGTTGGCCGCTTCGGAGCACCGACTTACCGGCAACAAGTGGCCAGCAAAACGTGGTCGGCAAAACGTGGACCTGCTGTGTGCAACGTATTAGTGTTTGCCTCGGTACCGGAAGGATTTTTTTAAAGCCAAACGGATTTCAGCAGGGAGGCCACCATGAGTTTCCTGACCAAGGACGAGCTCGACGCCTTGATGCCGGCAGAGATGCTGCCCCACACCACGCCGATCCCGACCCAAATCATCTCCAGCGACGAATACATCCCCGCCCCACAAAGCGATCGACAGCGGCAAGTGGAGGCGCGGCTGCTCGACATGGGCGACGAGCTCGGCAAAAAGCAGGGCTTGAGCCGCCGCGCTTTCTTTCAAAGCGCGGCCGGCATGGCGGCCGCCTTCGTGGCGATGAACGACACCTTCGGTCACATCTTCGATGTCAGCAAAGCCGAAGCCGCCACCCCGGCCATGGCCCAAGAGCGCGCCAATGCGCTCAAGGACCAGTTCATCATGGACATGCACACGCATTTCCTGCGCGATGATACGCGCATCCAAACCTTTGTGCGGCAGCGCGAGGCGGTCGGCAAGGCCGGCTGGAACCCGGAATTGATCGGCAAGCCGCAGACCATCGAGGACTTGAAGTGGAACAACTACTTCAAGGAGGTCTTCCTCGACAGCGACACCAAGATTGCCCTGATTTCCAGCGCGCCCTCGGATATCCCGCAGGACTGGTTCCTGACCAACGAGATGACGATTGCCGCGCGCGAGCGCGTCAACAAGGAAGCGGGCTCCAAGCGTATGATGGCGCATGCCATCTTCACGCCGGGTCAGCCGGGCTGGCTGGAGAACCTCGAACACGCGCTCGGCATGAAGCCGGACTCGATCAAGGGCTACACCATCGGCGACAACACCAACAAGGACAAGAGCGCCTATCCCTGGCGCCTGGATGACGAGAAGGTGACCTACAAGGCCTACGAGCTGGCCCTCAAGCACGGCATCAAAAACATCTGCGTGCACAAGGGGCTGTTCCCCTCCTCCGTCGAGGAGCGCTTCCCGCAGCTTTTGAGCTACTGCGACGTGCGCGACGTGGGACAGGCCGCCAAGGATTGGCCGCAACTCAATTTCATCATCTATCATTCCGCCTATCGCTATCCCGGCGGCGGCACCGCCGAGCAGGGCTGGCAGGAGTTCGAGACGACCGGGCGCGTGTCCTGGACCAGCGATCTCGCCGACATCCCGGCGAAGTATGGCGTCAGCAACGTCTATGGCGACGTCGGGCAGCTGTTTGCGCAAAGCGTGGTGGCCGAGCCGCGGCTCGGCGCGGCGCTGATGGGGGTGTTGATCAAGGGCCTCGGCGCCGATCACATCTGCTGGGGCACAGACGCGATCTGGACCGGATCCCCGCAGTGGCAGATCGAGGCGCTGCGGCGGCTCGAGATCCCCGAGGACATGCAGAAAAAATACGGCTTCACCCCACTGGGCGGGCCGACGGATGCCATCAAGACCGCGATCTTTTCCGGCAACAACATGCGCCTCTACGGTCTCGCCAAGCGCAGCGATCTGGGTGATCGCTTCGCCGCCATGAAACAGGAGTATCTAGAGAATGGGGCCGCCCGCAGCAACCTGCGCTACGGCTACGTGCGCAAACCTAGCCCCGGCGCGGCCTGAGCACCACCGCGGCGCTCTCACCAATGCCTCAGGCGCCAAGCTTGACGCCGGTCGACGGCCAAGGACGGTGCGTAAGCGGGACGGTAGGCAACGGGGACAGTAGGCAAGGGACTAGGGGACCCTGGTCCCCCGCCCAACCCTAGCCTTGCCCCGTCTCCGGCCGGATCAGGGCAAGACCCGTCTCGGGATCCTTGACCTTGCGCAAGTGCGCCGGGCTTTCGGTGACGATCACCTCCAGCGTCGGGCGAACATGGGCCTCACCCAAGTGCCCGGCCATGGCCATCCCATCATGCTTACCGATCACGAGATGAACGTGGAGCGCCGGCCCGCCTGTCGGCGCCTGGGCAATGTCGCCGTTGAGGGAGGCTACCTCCACCTGCTCGCGCACGGGCACGTCTTGATAGGCCTTCTTATCCCAATCAAAATACTGGAGCACCACGTCGCTGAAGGCGCCGATGGCCGTGAGTTGCGCCGTGTGGATGTTATGCTGACCGGCGAAAGCCTTGAGCGAGCTCAAGACTTCCTCACCCGTTTCCAGCACGACGACGTAGGTGCGCTGGCCATTGCTCTCGTGCAAAAGCTTGTGCTGCATAGGGAGGGATCCGATTGACGGTGGCGCCCTGGCAACGGCCGGCCCTGGCGCTTTGTTCCCAGCTTTCGCGGCTCGCCTGCCCCTAAATCGAGCCGATTGGCGCGGCCTCGTCCGGCGCGGCGGGGGTCGGTTGCAGCCACGGCCACCATAGGAGATCCTCGTTTTCACCTGGTCTTACAAGGCCCTGGCGATCGCCCCGCGGGGTATCGATGGCCGCCCCAACCAACCCCGAGGCCGAAGCGGCGGTCTTGGCGCTGCCGCCAACCCGGTTCGCTCAAAAAAGCGCTGGGGAGACTTGCGGTTAACACTGCCCGTTAACCGCGACGCCCCGCCCATTCGGACTTTCGTCCTGCTCGTGTGCTGGCTGAGGGTCCCTATCTCGTCTCCCTGTCGCCGCCTACACTCAGCTCGGCCGTGGTGTGATTTTGCTTCAATCAATTGCCCGCTCCCGCGTGGCGTTTGAAGGGGGAACGGAGGGTGCAATACTTAGAGAAATTCGCTGAGGCGCTGGGTGCCCTCAAGCAGGAAGGCCGATATCGGGTGTTTGCCGACATCGGCCGCGTACGCGGAAATTTCCCGTCGGCGCAGCATTTCCACGACGATGGTGTCGTCCGCGACATCACCGTGTGGTGCTCCAACGATTACCTCGGCATGGGCCAGCATCCCAAGGTGCTGCAAGCCATGCACGAGGCGATCGATCGGGTCGGGGCGGGTGCCGGGGGCACGCGCAATATTTCCGGGACAACCCACTACCACGTCGCACTCGAGGCGGAGCTCGCCAGCCTGCACGGCAAGCAAGCCGCGCTCCTCTTTACCTCGGGCTACGTGGCCAACCACGCCACCCTGTCGACCTTGGTGCGGCTGTTGGGAGATGCCACGGTCTTTTCCGATGTCAAGAACCATGCCTCGATGATCGAGGGCATCCGCCACGGCGGTGGCCCCAAGCGGATCTGGCGGCACAACGATCTGGGCGACCTCGAGCGCCAGCTGAAATCGGTGCCCCGGGAGGCGCCGAAGATCGTTGCCTTCGAGTCGGTTTACTCGATGGACGGCGACATCGCGCCGATCGGCGAGATCTGCGACCTGGCGCAACGCTACAACGCCATCACCTATCTCGACGAAGTGCACGCCGTGGGGCTTTACGGGCCGAGCGGGGGCGGCGTCGCCGAACGCGACGGCGTCGCGCACAAGGTCGACATCATCGAGGGCACACTGGCCAAGGGCTTCGGCCTGATGGGCGGCTACATCGCCGCCGGCCGCGAGTGCTGCGACGCCATCCGCTCCTATGCCCCGGGGTTCATCTTTACCACCTCACTGGCCCCCGCAATCGTGGCAGGGGCGATCGCCAGCATCCAGCACCTGAAAAAGAGCGCCCTGGAGCGAGAACGCCATCAGGAGCGCGCCCGTACTCTAAAGCGCCGCCTGACGTCGGCGGGGTTCCCGGTAATGGATAATCCGAGCCACATCGTCCCGGTGCTGGTCGGCGACCCCGTCATCTGCAAGAGCCTGACGGACGCCTTGCTCAGCCGCTACGGCATCTACATCCAGCCCATCAACTATCCCACCGTGCCCCGCGGCACCGAGCGGCTGCGGTTGTGCCCCTCCCCCTTGCACAGCGATCAGGATATGGATCACCTGCTGGGCGCCCTGGCGACGCTCTGGGACGAGCTCGGGCTCACCAATCGGATCCCGTCGGTGGCCGCAGAATAGCCCGTCATGGTGAGCATCGTCATCAAGATGCTCTTCGGGGAGCGCGTCAAGGTCCTAGGACTGGTATTCGGGGTGGCCTTCGCCACGCTGCTGGTGGCCCAGCAGGCGGGTCTCTTCGTCGGCTTGATGACCCGCTCGCAGAACGTCATTGCCGATGCCAGCGACGTCGACATCTGGGTGATGGACCCAGCGGTCGAATACGTCGATCTGATCAGGCCCATGCGTGAGGCCGAGCTCTATCGGGTGCGTGGCGTCCCCGGCGTCGCCTGGGCCGTTCCCCTTTTCAAGTCCGGCACCTCGGTCAAGACCCCGGAGGGGCGCACAAAAAGCGCGCTGCTCCTCGGCGTCGATGACGCCAGCCTAACGGGCGTCTCGCCGCGCGTGGTCATGGGCACAATCGGGGATCTGCGGCGCCCCGATGCCATCGCCATCGACCGCGTCGGTTACATGCAGCTGTGGCCGGGCGAGCCGCTGCAGCTCGGCAAAACGCTCGATCTCAATGACCGGCGCGCCGTTGTCACCGTCATCACCGACGCAGCACCGGCCTTCTCGGCCCAGGTCATCATACACACGCGCTACAGCCAGGCGGTGTCGTTCGTGCCGACCGGCCGCAACCAACTCTCCTTTATTCTCGCCAAGGCGACGCCGGACCTCGATCCCGCTAGCGTCGCCCGCGCCATTGCCGCGCGCACGGGCCTCAACGCCTACACGGCCGAGGACTTCTCCTGGCGTACCATTCGCTACTATCTCAAGAACACCGGCATTCCCATCAGCTTTGCCACCACGATTCTGCTCGGCATCGTCGTGGGCAGCGCCATCGTCGGCCTCACCTTCAACATGTTCGTCACCGACAACCTTCCCCAGTACGCCATGCTCAAGGTGATCGGTGTGACCGGTGGCCGCCTCATCGGGCTGGTGCTGTTGCAGGCCGCCATCGTCGGCCTGATGGGCTATGCCATCGGCATCGGGCTCGCCGCGCTGTTTTTCGAGTACGCCTGTACGCCGACCTCCGCCTTGCGCGGTTTCAATCTGCCGTGGTGGATTGCATCGGGGGTGGCCGCCACCGTTGCACTGCTGATCGTGCTTTCCACGCTGAGCAGTCTGGGGCGGGTGCTGTTCGCTCAGCCGGCCATGGTGTTCTGGGGCAAGCGATGAGCCAGACGAGCCAACCGCTGCCTGGTCCGCCCGCCATCGTCTGTCGCGAGGTGGTCAAATATCTCGGCCGCCGGAAATTCCGCACCGAGGTCCTGCACGGGCTCGATCTCGAAGTCTATTCGGGACAAATGACCTTGCTGGTTGGGCCCTCGGGCTGCGGGAAGACGACGCTGATCTCCACCATTGCCGGCATCCTGAAGCCGGATAAGGGCTCAATTGCCCTATTCGGCACCGCCATGGCAGACCTGGGCCGCAGGCGGATCACGCACTTCCGCGGCCGCAACGTCGGCCTCGTGCTGCAGCAGTTCCATCTGTTTCCAGCCCTGACGGCGGCGGAAAACGTCGCCGTTCCCCTGCTGGTGTTGCGCCACGGTGCGCGGCAAGCCCAGGCGCGGGCGGCGAACCTGCTGGAAGGATTGGGACTTGCAGGGCACGCCGATAAATATCCGCGCGAGCTCTCGGTCGGCGAGCAGCAACGCGTTGCCATCGCACGCGCCATCGCCCATGACCCCCGCCTCATCATCTGCGATGAGCCGACCGCGGCCCTCGACGCGGCCTCCGGCCGGTTGGTGATGCAGCTGTTGCGCGAGGTGACGGTCAAAAGCGATCGCGCCGTACTGGTGGTCACCCACGATCATCGCATCTTCGGCTTCGCCGATCGCATCATTCATATGGACGACGGGCGGATTACACGCATCACGGATAGTACCGAAAGGGAGGCCGCCTGATGGCCCGTCGACTGCCCCTTCTGGCCTATGGCCTTGGCACCGTCGCCGCCCTCGCCGGGCTTGGCGCCTCCGTTTCCATCGGCAACCAAAGCCAGCTCCGCGCCGCCATCGAACCATGGCTGGCGGCACCGCGGCCGGTTTCGATCGCCCCGGCTCCGAGCCCGTTACCGCTGCCGGCACCGCAAATCGGTGCCGTCGGGTTGGTCGAACCGTCGAGCCAAGAAATCAGCATCGGCACCGACATCTCCGGCACCGTGAGCAAGGTGTTCGCCGTGCCCGGCGTTAAGGTCAGCAAGGGACAACCCCTATTCGTTCTCGACACCCGCATGACCGAGGCCGTGGTGGCGCAGCGGCTCCGAGACCTCGCGGCCGCCGAGGCCCGCCTGACGCTCGCCCGCAGCCGCGTGCCGGGTTTGGAGGCGGAGGTTCAGGCCGCCATGACCGCGGTCGAGGCGGCGCGCGCCGACAAGGATGACGCCACCGATGTGGTGCGGATCGCGAGCGGTCTCAACTCCGGCGATACCATCTCCGCCCGCGAGATCACGCGACGACGCAACGCCCTGCGCACCGCCGAAGCCAAGTATGCCGAGGCCGCGGCCCGCCTGGCGCTGGCGCAGGCGAACCTGGCCCTCTACGACGAGGCGAAAGGCGGCGCCAACATCACCATCGAGCTTGCCGCCATCGAGCAGGCGCGGGCGAGCCTCAAGTTGGCGCAGACCGATTTGGAGCTCAGAACCGTCAGCGCCCCGATCGACGGCGAAGTGCTGCGCGTCAACATCAACCCGGGCGAGTTCGCGCTGGCCGGTGCCGTCACCCAACCGCTGATCGTGATGGGGCGCACCGATCCGATGCACGTGCGCATCGACATCGACGAGGCCGACATCTCGCGCTACCGGCCGGGTGCGCGGGCGCTGGCCTCGCTGCGCGGTGACGCGGTGCGCAAGCTGCAATTGAGTTTCGTGCGCGTCGAACCGCTGGTCGTGCCGAAACGGGCTTTGTCGGGGTTGACGACGGAGCGCGTCGATACCCGGGTGATGCAGCTCATTTATGCCATCCTCGAAGACGGCATGGCGATCCTGCCGGGACAGCAGGTGGATGTGCTGATCGAGGCCGACGACAGTGGCTCGCAGGCGGCCCAGAGCAGCAATCGCACCGAGCGGACCGCGTCGCACTAGGAGGTGGCTGCCAGGCGCATCGCCCGTTGCGGGCGACGTCTCCTGATGTCGTGCCCCAGCTCGCCCTGATGGCGAGCCCGATATCGGCCCCGCAATGCCTTGGGCACTCCCGCCGTTCCCAGCCAAGTTTCTCCCAAGTCCCTCCCCGCCTCTCACCCCAGCGCTCTGCCCACCTCACCCCAACTCTCTCGCCACTTCCCTGGGCCGGCGGGAACTCGCCTCGAGCGGCGGGCGTTGCCCTACAGCGATAGGCGAAATCCACCCCTCAAACCCATCCCTCAAAAACAGCCCATGGAGGGTCCTATGGACGCAGCCCAGATTCAAAGTTACGCCCGCCAGCTCTTCGAAGTGCACGGCGCCAAGGCGATCGCCGAAGCGGCGCACAAGGCCCAGACGTTCGAACAAAGCCACGACCGCGAGCAAGCCGCCACCTGGCGGCGGATCGAAGCCGCTCTCATTGAATTGCGTGGGCCGCCGCATTCCTGAGCGCCGCCCTCAAGGCCGCACGGCCGGACTTTCCATCGGCATGCCGCGCGCGCGCCACATCAGATAGGTCTCGAGCGCAATGAACTCGGGCGAGCCAAAGGCGTAGCTCTCGGCGCGCATGCCGATCATGCAGTTGCGCAGGCGGCGCTGCAGCGACCCCACCCCCTGCCATTCGAGCCGGTACAGGGGATAACCCGTCGGGTGGCCCTGCGGCACCGCGTTGCCCGCAAGTTTTTCGCCCCAGTGGTCGTCGTGGCAATGCGCACAAGCGAGGTTGAGCTGTCCCTGCCGGCGCTGAAACAGCTGGCGGCCTGCCTCGATGCTGGGCGCGAGCCGGTTGTCGTTGCTTTCAATCGGCAGCCCGCGGGATTGACGCGCCAGGTAGGCCGTCAACGCCAGCAGCTCCTTGGATTCGAGCCGGAGCGCTGCGGCCTGCTGTTGCTCGACGCGGCAAATATTGATGCGGCCCTCGAGATCGACCGGGGTCTGCCGTTTGGCGTCGTAGGCGGGATAACGCGCGGCGACCCCGCGCATCGATTGTGACGCTTCGCCGTGACAGTCGGCGCAGGCGCGGCCCGCCGCCCCAGCGCTGGCCCGCCAAAGCGCCTCGCCATCGAGCACCCATAGCGTGGCGGGGTTGGCGCTATCGTCGTCCTGCATCGCCTTGGTCGCCGCACTCATAGCCTCATAGCTGGAGCGGCGCTCATTGAGCGGAATGTCGGCGGCGAGGCTGAGAGACGACAGCGTGCCGGCGGCCGCGACAGCGCCGAGCCGGCGGACCGGCCCTGCCAGTCGCCGCGTCGCGCGAGCAAATGCGAATGCTGATGGCACCAGTGCCGCCCGCTTCATTCCACCGCGATCTTCACCTGCTCGCTCGCTGCGTAGCCGTTGTCACCGGTCCATCGGAACTCAAGCGTGCCGCTCTCTTTGGCGATCGTGTAGAACGTAATGAAGGGATTGGCGGCGATCGCCGGAAACAGCTGGGCGGAGAAAATCTCTTCGCCGTTGTAGGTTGCCACAAAGGTCGTGATGATGTCGCGCGGGATGGCGGCGCCCGTAGTTGAGTGCCGAAAGCCCGTCTCCATCTCGTGCGAAATCAGCGTCTTGATCTCGATGACCTCGCCGCGCCTCGGATTGGGTGACACTTTGATCAGAGCGCGGGCCATTAGAGTGGGTCCTCCAGACAGGCGCCCAGCGTGATGACGACATCGACAGCGTGGGACCAAAACGAACCGTCGGACATCTCGGCGATCGCCGTCACCGTCTGCGTGTCGGAGAGGCGAATGCGGGTGGCAATGGCCGCGCGCCCCGCGCGTGGCCCAAGCTTCACGCTGATCACGTTCGGTTGCGGGTTCTTTTCGTTGAAGACGTGGATGGCCTTGACGTAGTCGCTGGCGCTCATCGGGCTCTCGACCACCACCGCGCACGCCACCGTGTTGCCATTCTCAACCAGCGGCGGGATCTCGAGCTTGACCCGGCCGGCGTTGAGCTTGGCATCGCCGATCACCGCGGCGATTGCCGACTGCATGGTCGCCGGCGTGGCGGCGGCGGGACGCACGGCGAGGCTCGGCAGCACGCCGCCCAGGGCAACGCTGCCCGCGAACTGCAATACCTCGCGCCGCGTGCCCGAAGAGACTTGCCCGGCCCGATGCCTCCGCTTCTCGCCCATAGCTCGGCTCACTCCTTCAACGTCGCCAGAAACGCCACCACATCCTCGATCTGCTCTGCCGTCAATATCGGCTTGCCGCGGAAGGCGGGGGCAACACGCTCAAGACCCTCTAGGCGATAGTAGGGCGGCATGATGGTATTGGGGTTGATGGCGGCAGCATCGACAATGCGCAGGCGCAGCTCAGCCTCTGACCAACGCGACGCCGCGCCTTTTAGATCCGGCGCCAGCGTGCCCTGCAGCCGCTCCTCGGGAAATGGCCCAGAATGGCAAAGCAGGCACAGGCCAACCTGACGATTGGTGAGGATCGCGCGCCCGCGCGCGCTATCCCCGGGCACACCCGTCAACGAGCGCTCGATGCGATTGCCGCTAACGCTGAAGTTCAGCAGCGGCTCCTGCGTCCAGGCGGCGCCGAGCGGCCAGCAGCCGCAGAGCACCGCCAGCGCGATGGCCCACCCCAGCTTCTCCTCCAGCCTCTGGGGCGCGCCGCTCAACCGAAAACCTCGGCCGTGATGGTGTTGAACCAGCCCTCGGCAAACAGCGCCTCCTGCTCGCGCTCAGCTCGCGGCGCCTCGATGGGGCTCACGCCGCCCGCGCCGGGCACGTCGGTCAAGACACCGTTGACGGGCCCATAGACGCCGGCAATGCTGATGCCGTAATCGGGCGCCACCAGGCTGTAGCAGGTGTTGATCAATTTCGGCTGCGCGGGCGCGCGGCCCGCCAGCAGGTCGACGACGGCGGCGGCACAGACCTTCGCTTGCGCGTTGGCGGAAAAGGCCGACTTCGGCATGCCGCCGGCAATGGTGGCATCGCCGACAACGTGCACGTTGGGGCTACGCTTGGATTCGAAGGTGACAGGATCGATCGGGCACCAGCCCGTCTGATCGACGGCGCCGGCAAGCGCAGCGGCGCCACCGGCCTTTTGTGGCGGAATGACGTTGGCAACGGCGGCCTTGTACTCGCCGAACTCGGTGATGAAGGTCTGCGTCCGCGCGTCGATCGATGTGACCCTGCCGCCGTTGGAAAGCGCCACCCACTCCAGGTGATCGGGATAGAGCTGCTTCCAAGCCTCCTGGAACAGGCGCTGCTTGGAGAAGGAATCCTTGGCATCGAGAATCAGGATCTTAGACTTGGGCTTGCGCGTCTTGAGATAGTGGGCGATCAGGCTGGCGCGTTCATAGGGACCCGGCGGGCAGCGGAAGGGGTTGGCCGGCACCGACATGACGACCACGCCACCGTCCTCGAGCGCCTCGAGCTGACGCCGCAGCAGCAGCGTCTGCTCACCGGCCTTCCAGGCATGCGGCATCTTGGCGGCAACGGCCTCGGTGTAACCGGGCAGGCCATCCCAGCGGATGTCGATACCAGGGGCGACGATCAACCGGTCGTAACCGAGGCTTGTGCCGTCCTCGAGCGCGACGCGGCGCGCGGCGACGTCAACCCCAGTGGCCGTGGCGAAGACGATGTCGATCCCGCTGGCGCTGATCTTGTCGTAGCCAAATTGCTGGGCCGGCAACGCCCGCAAGCCGCCGATCACCAGGTTTGAGAAGGGGCAGGCCGTAAAGGTGCGGTTGCTCTCGACCAAGCTGACGCCGATGCGGGGATCGGTGCCTTTGATGGCGCGCGCGGCCGTGGCGCCGGCGAAGCCGCCACCGATCACTACCACGCGCGGGGCGGCCTGGGCGCGGGCGGGGGCGCCGATGTGGGCAACGGATACGGCCCCCAGCGAGGCCAGAAAGTGCCGGCGGTTGAAGCCAAGCCGTGCCATATCCGCCTCGCTTTCACTTGACCGCCGCGTACCACTCGGCGATGGCTTGGGCCTCCGCTTCCGAAAAGCCTTTGGCGATCCGACCCATGACGGTGCTCGGTCGCTGCCCAGTTTTGAAGGCCTGCATTTGGCTTGCGAGCTCTGCGGCGCTGCGACCGTGAAGCCTGGGGACGGCCGTGACGACCTCAGGCCTCAGCGCATGACAGCCCGAGCAGGAGCTGGCGCCAGGCGGCGGCTCGCCCCGTGCGGCCGCACCGGGCGCAAGCAGCATCGCTGCAAGGACAAGAAACCGCATGCAACACTCGCTGCACGCCGATGCACGGGAAATCGAGCAGCAACCGGCGCGGGTTGCTGCTCGGACGGTCCGATCAGACCAAATTGATCTTCTCGTTCTTCAACGGCAAGGTGCGCACGCGTTTACCCGTTGCCGCAAAATAGGCATTGAGCACCGCCGGCGCCGCCACGCAAATGGTCGGCTCGCCGACCCCTCCCCAGGGATCATTGCCGCCGGTCGGCATCACGATCGATTCCACCTTCGGCATCTGGGCGATCCGCATGGCATCGTAAGTGTCGAAGTTCTCCTCCACCATGCGGCCGTCCTTCACCGTGCATTCCTGCATAAAGGCGGCCGACAGACCGTAGACGAAGGAGCCCGAGATCTGGCGCTCGACCTGTGCCGGATTGACGACGTAGCCCGGATCGGTCGCGGCCACGATGCGATGCACCTTGACGCGATTGCCGCCGCCTTCGACCGAGATCTCGGCGGCCGCGGCCACGTAGCTGCCGAACGAGCGCATTTGCGCCAGGCCGCGATAGATGCCCTGGGGCGCCGGCTTGCCCCAGCCCACCCGTTCGGCCACGGCATTGAGCACGCCGAGGTTTCGGGGGTGGCTGCCCAAGAACTTACGCCGAAACTCGAGCGGATCCTGTCCGGCCGTGTGCGCCAGCTCGTCCATGAAACACTCGAAGAACACGCAGTTCTGGTTGATGTTCACGCCCCGCCAGAAGCCCGGCAGGATGTGCGGGTTGCGCATGGAGTGGTCGATCAGCAGGTTGGGTATGGTGTAGCCGAAGGAATGTTCACCGTTGCCCGGCATCAGGCCCTGGAAGGTAAGGGGATCCTTGCCGTTCTGCAGGTTCTGCGGAAACACGCTGGCGAGGATCGACTGCCCCGATAGGCGCATGTGGATGCCGGTCAGATTGTTGTCGGCATCGAAGGCCCCGACGAGCTTGGCCTGCATGACTGGATGGTAGCGGCCGTGCAGCATGTCCTCTTCGCGCGTCCACAGCAGCTTGACGGGCGTGCCCGGCATTTGCTTGGCGATCAGCACGGCCTGCCGGACGTAGTCGTGGAAGGCGCCGCGGCGGCCAAAACCGCCACCCAGATTGATCTTGTAGACATCGACCTTGCTGGCCGGCAGCTCGGAAGCGGCCACCGCCGCGGCGAAGGCCGCCTCCCCGTTCTGGGTCGGACACCACACCTCGCACTTGTCCGGGGTGTAAAGCGCCGTGGCGTTCATGGGCTCCATGGGCGCGTGGTTTTGGAAGGGGTAGCTGTAGACCGCCTCCACTTTCTTGGCCGCCTTGGCGATGGCCGCTTTGGCATCGCCGTTCTCGTTGCCGACAAAGGCTTCCGGGGCGTCGAGCCCTTCCTTGAGCCACTGGGCGATGGTCGCGCTCGAGACCTTTTTGTTTTCGCCCTCGTCCCAGACGATCGGCAGGGCATCGAGCGCCGTCTTAGCTTGCCAGAAGGTATCGGCCACCACCGCCACGGCGCTGTCGCCGACCTGCACGACTTTTTTGACGCCCTTGCGCCCCGTGACCTTGGACGCATCGAAACTCGCCACCTTGCCGCCGGTAACGGGGCAGTCCTTGATGGTGGCCGTCAGCATGCCGGGCAGCTTCAGATCGGCACCGTAGACCTGTTTGCCGATAACCTTGTCGGCCGTGTCGAGGCGCTTTAGCGGTTTGCCGGCAATCTTCCAGTCTTTCGGGTCCTTGAGCGGCACCTCCTTGGGCGCCTCGAGTTTGGCGGCGGCCTCCGCCACCTTGCCATAGCTGGTTTTGCGCCCCGAGGCGGTGTGGGTGATGACGCTGTCGGCGACGGTCAATTCGCCGACCGGCACCTTCCATTCGTTGGCTGCCGCCTGCAGCAGCATGGTGCGGGCGATGGCCCCGCCCTGGCGCACGTACAGATGCGAGTTGCGGATGCCGCGGCTACCGCCGGTGGAGAAGTCGCCCCACACGCGCTTGCGCGCGACGCTCTGGCCGGGTGTGGGATATTCCGTCGTTACCTTCGACCAGTCGCACTCGAGCTCCTCGGCCACGAGCTGGGCCAGACCCGTCAAGGTCCCCTGCCCCATTTCCGAGCGGGCAATGCGAATGACGACGGTGTCATCGGGCCGGATCACCACCCAGGCGTTGACCTCGGGCGAGCCGTCCTGGGCCCTGACCACCTGCGGGCCGGCAAAGGGAAACCCGACGCTGAGCGCGACGCCCCCGCCGGCGGCGGCGGTCGCGCCTACCACGAACGAGCGGCGATTGAGTTTTGTGTTTGTCATGGCTGCCTCCCTCAAGCGCTCTGAGCGGCCATGTGGATCGCCTCGCGCACCTGCTGGAAGGTGCCGCAGCGACAGATATTGGTGATGGCATTGTCGATGTCGGCGTCCGTGGGCTTGGGCTTCTCCTTCAGCAGCGCCGCCACGGCCATGATCATGCCGCACTGACAGTAGCCGCATTGGGGCACGTCGTTGTCGATCCAGGCCTTCTGCACCTTGTGCAGGGCACCATTGGGGGCCAGCCCTTCGATGGTGGTGATGGCTTTGCCTTCGACGTCGCTGACGGGCATCGAACAGGAGCGCACGGCCTCCCCGTCGATATGCACCGTGCAGGCGCCGCACTGGGCGATGCCGCAACCATACTTGGTCCCCGTTAGGCCAACGTGGTCCCGAATCGCCCACAGCAGCGGGGTGTCGGGGTCAACATCGACATCGTGCGTTTTGCCATTAACAGTCAGGCGCGCCATCAGGTTTCCTCCTCCTGTAAGCGGGTGGGCTCACGGCCTGCGGTCGAGCTTAGCCGATGTGGTGACTAAAGTATAAGAGCCTACCTCCAACACTCACGCGAAGGTGAGGCCGCGGCGGACGCCGATCCGCGGCACGCGACCAAGCGCGACGGCGCCATAAAACCGGACGCGAGAGACCCCGCCCCGCGATGTCGCGCGACCGAAGGCGTCGCCCCAACATGGACAAGAAACCGTCGAGGTCACGCTCGCTGCAGCGCAAGAGCGACCCGCGTGCAGCCGCGAAAAGACCGGCCGGATGCCGGCCGGTCTTCGTCAATCCTGTTGCAAAAAAAGACAATCCTCGCCCCGGCCTTAGCCGGCGCGCACGTATCCGTAGCGCAGGTTCGATGGCTCGCGCGCGCCCTGCTCGTATTCGCCGCGCAAGCTTGCCAGCCGATCGGCCGAATAGGTGGGGAGCGGGGCGTTCTCGGCCGCCTTGAGCCTTAGGCCATAGAGGCGGGCGGCGTTGCCGCCAAAGATCATTTGCTTGACGGCGCTGTTTGGTCCCCCGAGTGCGGCAAAACCATGTTTTTTCTGCATGTCCTCGGGGATCTCGAGGCGGCGCATGGCTTCGATCTGCCACTGTGGTGACCCGTACCACACCGAGTCGGTGCCCCACAGCACATGATCGGCCCCGAAGCCCTTCACCAGCGTGCCAATCAAAGCCGCCGAGAACTTGGGATGCGCCACGGCGGAATTGGCAAACGAGGTGCCGACCTCCGCATAAACGTTATTCACCCCGAACTTTTGCGGAATCTCGGCAAGGTCGGTCGCCCACTTGATGCGGCCCGTGGCTTCGAACTCTTTCCAGGCCTCCTCCGGCAATTCCAGGAACGCGCGCAGGGCCGAGTGGTAGACGACGAAGGTCATGCCCGGCCAGTCCTTGGCAGCCTTGCCGATGTCCCAGGCCGTCGCATACTCCCACACGCCGGCAAAGGACTTCTCATAGTCGGGCGGCAATAGCCCCTTGTGAATGCAGATAATGTTGATGCCGGCCTTCTGCGCCTTTTCGTAGAAGGGATACATCACCTTCTCGTCGTCCAGCCGCCACGGGAACTTGGAGGGGCCCAGTGGATCGCCGATGGTGTAGGATTTCCAGGAATCCGGCTTGTAGAGCTCGATCGCCTTGTCGACCTCCTCCATCCAGCCCGGCTGCTTCGGTGTAATGACGGTGTGCGCCAGGAGCCGCCGCGAGCCAGCGAAGTCGTTGATCACCTCGCGCGCCCGCACGATCTGCTCGTTGGACAAAAGCCACCAGGAGGGATCGTCGAAGGGGGCACCCGACAGCAGCGCAATGTTGGTGTCGCTGTCGTAGTAGATCTCCTTGACGTAGTTCTGGAATTTGAAGCGGACCAGGGAGTCGGTGTCACCCTTGAGCGCCGTGTTCCAGTGCTGAGCCGCGAATTTGGCGAGGTCCAGCAACTCCTTGTGCTCGAAATCATCGCGCACGAAGTGCGTCTGAACATCGAAAATGAACTGGCCGCTCAGGCTCTGCGCCCGTGCCCGCGTGATTTCGGGCTCGCGGGCCTCCGCCGCATCGACCTGGAACACGCTGGAGCCGTAGATCTCGTTCATGGCGAGAAAGGCAGCGGCCATGCCGCAACCCGTCTGCATGAACTGCCGACGGCTCAGGCCCAGTCGCTTGCCGTGGTCGTCGGCCAGCTCGAGGATGCGCTTTTCGACGCGCTTTTGCGTCTCGCTTTGCGGCGGCGGCAGAAACTCGCCGTTGGAAACTATTTGCGTTGGTATCGGCGTGGCAGCCGACGCCGTTTCGGCTCCTGCCACCAAACGCTGCTCTCGGTCACTCAGCCAACTGCCCATCGTCGGTCTCCCTAATATGAAATTATCGATTAGGTAGAGCCCACTCGCCTTTGCGTTCAACAATATCAGGACGCCGCGTGGCCGCAATCAGCAGGCCCATCACTCCTCCTAGGCGAGGAATAAGGGGAGAATATGAAGTGTAACCCGTTTTCCCGCGGGCATCGCCCAATCCCATCGCGCTTTGGTTCGAGTAACCCGCCGGACACGGCCGCGCCGCAGCCGGCCGGTGATGACCGAGCCAAGGAGGTCGCCCGAATGATCGCCCGCGGGCCGAGCTAGGCGAGCGTGGCCCGCACCAAGGCGGCGCCCGCGCTCAGCGCCTTGAGCTTGGCGAATGCCAGGGCGCGCGGCAGGTATTTCATGCCGCAGTCCGGCGCCGGCACGAGCTTGTCGGGGCCCAAGAATTTGAGGCCCGCGCGGATCCGGCTCGCCACCACCTCGGCGGTCTCGGCCACCGGATCATTGAGGTCGATCACTCCGAGCAGGACCTGCTTGCTAGCCAAATCCTTGAGCACGCCCAAATCGAGCTTTGGCTGCGCCGCCTCGATCGAAATGCCATCGGCGACGCTATCGGCCAGCTGCGGCAGGAATGAGTAGCCGACCGGTTTGGTCTCGCCCGGCACCAAGGCGGCATAGCCGAAGCACAGGTGCACGATGGTGGGCACCGTCAGGCCCTCCAGCGCCCGGTTGATGGCTTTGACCGCGATGCGCTTGGCCGCGTCGGGATCGTTGCGCAGCCAAGGTTCATCGAGCTGAATGATATCGGCCCCCGCCCTCTCCAGGTCACGCGCCTCGGCGTTCACCGCGGCGGCGTAGTCCATCACCAACTCTTCTTCGTCCCGGTAGAACTCGTTGACCGCCTGCTGGCTCATGGTGAACGGGCCCGGCAGCGTGATTTTGGCGACGCGCTCGGTATTGGCGCGCAGGAACTGCATGTCGCGCACCTCGACGGCTTCCCTGCGGCGGATTTTGCCGACCACGCGCGGCACCGGCGTTGCGTGCCCGGAGCGGGCTTTGACCTGGCCCGGGTTGGACGTATCGATGCCCTCAAGGGCAGTGGCAAAGCGATTGGAATAGCTTTCGCGACGGATCTCACCGTCGGTGATGATGTCGATCCCGGCGCGCTCCATGTCGCGGATGGCGACGATGGTGGCATCGTCCTGGGCCTGTTCGAGCCACGGCTCCGGCACGCGCCAGATGTCCATGCGCACGCGCGGCACCGACTTCGACAACATGTCACGCTTCACCAGCCAATCGGGCTGCGGGTAGCTGCCAACGACGGTGGTGGGCAACAGGTGCGGTGCGCTGGTCATGCGATGCTCCTTGGCAAATGCTCAAATCGCGCGCGCGGCGCGCCAGCTATCGAACCCCGCGGTCAGGCGGCGGCCGGCGCCGGCAAGGCCACCGTGCTCACTCCCGAGGTAGACCTTTGCGGGCGCCCCGCCGACTGCCATACCACCATGCGGTTCTCGAGCGCCCGCGCCAGCATATAGTAGGCGATCGACAGCACCAGGATCGCCAGGATACCGGCAAAAACCCGCGGGCTATCGAGGATCGTTCGATTGAGCGTGACGAGATAACCGATGCCCGCGGATGCGGTCAGCATCTCGGAAACGACCACGCCGATGATGGTGAGCGCGCCGCCCAATCTCAAGCCCGCGAACACGGTTGGGACCGAGGCCGGGATGATCACCCGCGTGATCTGCTGGGCGAGGTTCGCTCCCATGCTACGCGCGGCGAGCAGGAACTGCGGATCAATGGTACGGATGCCCGCCGCGGTCGACAGCATCACGGGGAAAAAACCATAGATGCCGGCGAACGCGATCTTTGAGCTCGAACCGACGCCGAACCAGGCGGTGAAGATCGGATACAGGATGACAATCGGCACCGCATAAAGGCTGGAAAAGACGGGGAGCAGCAGGTCGCGCAGCAGCGCCGTCCCACCAACCAGCGCCCCGACGAGGATGCCGAGACCGCAGGCGATCAGCATCGAACAGGCGACTTCGTAGAGGGTCACCAGCAGGGCCGCGAAATAGATCTGGCGATCGCTATAAAGGACGGCCAGCGTTTTCGACAAGGCCGGCAGGAACAGCTCGGGCAGCAAGCCCGTCAGGGGCACGACCTCCCACAGGATGAGCAATAGAGCCAGGAGCATCCAGCGGACGGTGGCGGGAGCCGGCCGAGACATCTTTGAACTCACGGCGCCTTACGGATCTGTTGCCAGATGCGTTCGCGCAGCTGGCCGAATTGTTCGGTTGCCATCATTTCGTAGCTGCGCGGCCGCGGCAGCGTGACCTGGATGTGATCGATGATGCGCCCGGGCCTGGCTGACATCACCAGTACCTCGTCGGCGAGGTAAACCGCCTCCGTCAGGCTGTGGGTAATAAAGACGACTGTCTTCTGCGTGGTCGACCAGATGCGCAGCAGCTCGTGGCCCATGGTCATGCGCGTCTGCTCGTCGAGAGCGGCGAACGGCTCGTCCATCAGCAGTAGCGGCGGATCTTGCACCAGGCCGCGGGCGATCGAGACGCGCTGCTTCATGCCACCCGACAATTCGTGCGGATAGCGTTCGCCAAAACCTTCAAGACCGACCAGGCTCAGCATGGCCTCAGAGCGCCGCCGGCGCTCTCCCCGCGGCACGCCCCGCAGGCTCAAGGGAAACTCGATATTGTCGAGCGTGGAGAGCCAGGGAAACAGGCTGGCCTCCTGGAAGATCACGCCAACCCGTTGCGGATCGGGCTTGGGGATCGGCCGCCCGAGGCAGGAGATGGTACCTTGGGAGGGTTCGCGCAGGCCCGCCAACATCATCAGGAGTGAGGTCTTGCCGCAGCCGCTCGGGCCCACGATCACCACGAAGCGTCCCTTGCCAACCGCAAGGCCGATATCGACGAGCGCGGCGACGCCGCCGTCGGCGCCCGCGTACACGTGGCTCAGGCCGTCGACCTCGATCGCGGCCTCTTGCACGCGACCGCGCAGCTCGGTCACGTTCGCCAGGTGCTGCATCGGGCCTCCAGGGCGCGCACGCCCTCGTTAAAGATGATGGCGACCGCCGAAAGCACGATCACGCCGGCAAAGAGCTGCGGCATCTGGAAATTCTCACCCCAGTTGGCGATGAGGTGTCCGATCCCGGTGCGCGAGGCGTACATTTCGGCGATCATGACGCCGGTAAAGTTGAAGATCATGGAGATACGCAAGGTTTCGAGCAAAAAGGGAAGCATACTCGGAACGTAGACGCGCCAGAGAATCTGGGTCTGGGTGGCACCATAGGAGCGGGCTACCAGGATGTGGTCGGGGCGGACCGACTCCACAGCTGCGGTGGCACTCATGAGCACGACGAAGCCGGTGGTAAATGCGGCATAGGCGACCTTCTGCTGAAAGCCGATACCGAACACCAGGATGAACATCGGCAGGAAAATCGACTTTGGAATGCTGAAGACGTAGAACAGAATCGGCTTGAAGATTTCGCTCAAGTACTCGTTTTCCGCGATCACAATCCCCGCCGCCGCGCCGAGGGGAACGGCAATGACGAAGGCCACGATCACTTCCAGCGCGGTGACGGCGACGGCCTCCTGCACGCTTGCGCGGCCAAGGAGGTCAACCAGTGTCGTTAGGACCTGGGAGAGCGGCGGCAACAGCAGGGCGTTGACCACGCCCAACCGCGGCAGCAGCTCCCAGGCGCCGAGCACAAGGACCAGCAGCGCCAGCCTGGTGATGATGATTTGGGCCCGTGTCATGGTGAGCGCATTCTCTAAGGCGCGCGCCGTCACGGCAACCGCGGCACGTCGCCCACCCTAGGCCGCGGTCGGGACGGGCTTGAACTGCTCAATGAAGATATCCTGCGCCGGCGCCAACTCCTTCATGCCGATGAGCCTTGCAAAATCAAGGGCCCGTTCCATCCATTCGAGCTTCATCTCGCCCGTCTTGGAGAGGTGCTTGATATTGCCGTCGAGCTCCCGCGCGGCAATGGTCTCTGGGATCTCGTCGATTTCGGCGACCAGCTTGACGGCCGTGGCGCGGTTGGCATCGGCCGACAGGAAGGCAAGCCCACCATAGATGGCGTTGAGCGCCTTCTGCACGAGTTGGGGCCGCTCCTTGATGATTCTATCGCTGGCGATCCAGCTGGCGGTGGAATGCGCCGGAATGGCGTCGCCAAAATCGATGATTGGCCGCGCCACCTTCTCGTCGATCATCTTGTAGGTCAGGGGTGAGTAGAGGACCGTAGCATCGATATTGCCGGTGAGCAGATTGGGCACCAGGCCGCCGCCGCCGAGCGGGACCCGAGTAAAGTCCAGCTTGTGTTCGGCGAGCGTCCAGCGGGCGCAGATATCGCTACCGGATCCGGCCGAGGTGATCCCCACCTTCTTGCCCGCCAGTTCGGACACGCTCTTGATGGGGGAATCGGATTTCACCACCAGGTACCAGCCATAGTAGCCGTTGGCACCATTGGCGACGCAGCGGACGTTGACACCCTTCAACAGCCCGCCGGCGACGCTCGAAGAGGAATTGAGAATGAGATCGGTGGCGCCCGCTGCGATGGCTTCGAATCCCTCGGCACCGCTGCGATAAATCGTCAATTCGGCCTTGATGCCCTCCTTTTCGAACAGCCTTTGCCGCAGCGCCGTCTCGCACACGATCGTGGGCCAGTAGGTCTTGGTCGGAACGCCGATACGGATGCCGTTGCTCGGCTGGGCTAAGGCGCTGCGCGGCGCCAAAACGGCGGCGGCGCCACCGGCCAACAACGTGCGCCGCAGCAGGTCCGGTTGTTCGCTTGCAGGGAATTTGCCCATTAACATTCCTCCCAAGACATGCGGGCCGTAGCCCGGCCCCTCCTTTTGCGCGAACAGTGTAGATGAGCAACTGTTACGGGCAAGGGGAAACGGGCGCGCGGCTTTTTAGCCGCTCACGAATACGCGTGGGAGGCTGCCCATGTCGCGGGGTGCTCAACGCCGGGCTCGCGCTCCGCCGCAGCGAGCAGAGCTATTGGCCGGCGGGCCTATAGGTCGTGGGCGTCCAGCCCCCATCGACCAGGGCCAGGTTGTTGCTGATATAGGCGTTCTTTGGATCCGCGCTGCGCGCCACCGCCAGCGTCTGTCGCGCAGCCGCATAGTCGCCCTGCAGAATATAGTGGTAGCCGAGGTTGTTGAGCACCGTTGGCGTGTGTCCGACCAGCTTGACCACCACTTTGTAGGCGCGATCGGCCAGATCGAAGCGGCGCAACCGATCGTAGGACGCCGCAAGTCCGAGCCAGGCTTCAGCGTTGTTCTTGTCCTCCTCGATCGCCTTGCGGAAGGCTTTCTCAGCCAGCCCGTAGTCGCCGTCGCGATAATAGGTCTTGCCCTTATCGTGCCACTTCTCCGAGGGGAGCGAACCGTAGATCGGCGCCTCGGCCGGGTCGAGAAGACCCGACGGCAAGGTACTGCATCCCCCGAGCAGCAGCGCCGCCGACACTAGTAGCGCCAAGACATTTTGGCGTTTTTCGACTGTACGCATTGTCACTCCCCCACACCACCAGGTCCATCCAGACCTATGCTCGCCCGCTCAAACAAAAGCCTTGTAGATAC
>DATMZT010000144.1:0-17722 GCA_035573335.1 Hyphomicrobiaceae bacterium
CAATTTAGGGGAGAGATCACCATGGCCTTGAAAGCTCCGGGCATCCTGGTGTTCACGTTGTCGATCGTTCTTGCTTTGGCAGTTCTGTTTTCGCGTTTTTTCGGCGCCACCATCCCCTACCTCACGGGCGATACCACGCAATTTTATGCGATGTGGGCGGCCTACCTCGTGTTGCTGCTTGGTTGCATTATGCGTGGGTTGTGACGATCGCGTTTGCGGCCGGCGGCCTTACGGCTGTGCCGATCTGTCGCGCGGCTTTTGGTGCCCTGGAATAACCGCGCCGCTATGCGCTTCTTTCGGCAATGGAGAAGCTTTCCGAGCGGCGCCAACACACCTTCCATCCTAACCTGCGCAGGTGGATGCGGGAAATCCTGTTGGCCATCCTGTTGACCGTCGCCGCGGCATCGGTGATCGCGGTCGCTTTGTGGCGAGGCGATGGCGCCAACCAAGGCGTCGTGCCATTGGCGCGCAAGCAATAAGTGCCATTGGCGCGCAAGCCGTGAAGGTGGCGTTGGCGCTCAAGCACCGAGGGGATCGCTGGCGCCCGAAGGAACCTGCGATGGCGCCCGCGGCAAAGGCGGCGCTGGCCGCCACGGCCTTGGCGCTGGCCGCCGCGCCCCCTTGCGATTCCCCGGTCGTCGGCGTTGCAAAGCAGCAAAGGCGCAGCTAGGCGTCAGCGAAGATGGGCGGGGCAGGGCTAGGAAAGCGGCCGGCCGTCAATTTAGGAGCGCGCTAATTCCTTGCCACGCTCGCCTGCAGTGGCGCGTCTTGTTGTCTCCTTAAACAGCTACTGGGCCGTCCAACCGCCGTCGATAGAATAATTGGCGCCCGTGATCGAGGCTGCGGTCTCGCCGGCAAGAAAGGCGGCGAGGGCCGCTACCTCCTCGACCATGACAAAGCGATTGGTGGGTTGACGCGCCAGCGTCTGGCGCTTGGCCTCTTCCAGCGAGATGTTCTCCGACTTCGCCAGGTCGGGAATCTGGTGTTCCACGAGGGGTGTCCAGACAAAGCCTGGGGAGATGGCATTGCAGGTGATGCCCGCTTCAGCGAGCTCCAGCGCCACCGTCTTGGTGAAGCCGGCGAGCCCGTGCTTGGCCGAGACGTAGGCGCACTTGAAGGGTGAGGCACGCAGCGAGTGCGCCGAGCAGATATTGATGATGCGTCCCCATTTGCGCTTCTTCATGCCCGGCACCGCCGCACGCACCGTATGGAATGCCGAGCTCAAGTTGACGGCGATGATGGCGTCCCATTGCTCGATCGGAAACTCGTCAACCGGCGCAACGTGTTGGATGCCGGCATTGTTGACGAGGATGTCGACCGAACCAAATTCGCGCTCCGCCTTGGCGATCATGTCGGCGATTTGGTTATGACGGAGCATGTTGGCCGGATCGAAGGCCACGCGCGCGCCGTGCGCGGCTACCTCGCGGATCGCCTTCGCATTGTCCGTTTCGCTGCCGAGGCCGTTCATCACGACGTTGGCGCCTTCCCCGGCAAGCGCATGGGCAATGCCGAGGCCGATGCCAGAGGTTGAGCCGGTCACCACGGCGGTCTTGCCTTTTAGGGTCATGGGGAAAGCCTCGCAATTGGGTTTGAAGGTGGTGGCCATTCTGCCGGGCTGAAGGCTTGTTCGCTATTATTGTGGCCTTGGTTGCGTCACCAAGGACGTGCGACCTTTCCTCCCTATGAAAATCATGTGATTGCAACGCGACCGAGGAGAGCCTCCATGACACCAGAAGCCAAGCTCGTCTCGATGGGACTGACGCTGCCCGACATCCCAAGCCCCATTGCCAACTATCTGCCGTTCAAGATTTGCGGGAATGTGCTCTATCTTTCGGGCCAGGGCCCGCGCCGCAACGACGGCACCATGATGGTCGGCAAGGTGGGCCGCGATGTCAGCGTCGAACAGGCCTACGAGCACGCCAAGCTGGTCGGGCTCGGCCTGCTGGCAGCGGCCAAAGCCGCCACCGCGGAGCTCTCCAAGATAGAGGTGCTCAAGGTCTTGGGCATGGTCAATGCCGTGCCGGAATTTACCGATCAACCCAAGGTGATCAACGGCTGCTCCGATTTGTTCGTTGCTGTGCTTGGCGAGCGTGGGCGCCATGCCCGCTCCGCCGTCGGCATGGGATCGCTGCCAATGCAGATCACGGTCGAGATCGAGGCCATCATGCGCATCCACGATTAAAGACGCGCTTGGCGCGGCGGCTCGCCGATCCGATCGCGGCGGTGCGCTTCGAGGCAGGGCTCATCGGGGCCGGGTGCTTCTGGCCGTTGGCAGGGCGGCGGGGCGGCGACGGCTGCCTGCCCGCTACGGCAGGAAGCCCTTTTCCAGATCGAGTGCCTGTTTGGCGATCTGGCGGCCCGCCCCGTCGCACACCAGCAGCGTCCAAGTCACATTCGTGCCGCGCTCGAAGGAGGTGGTTGAGCGCAAGCGCGCCACGCAAATTTGTCCAGGTGAAAGCGCGATCGGGGACAGGGCCGGCAGGTAGAGCTGCTCCCAGTGTGTGCGCGCATCGAGCGGACCGGTGGCCAGCATGAGGCCCGGCACGAGCTCGGCCGCCCACCACAGGGCCAAACCATAGATGGTGATCGGCCGGGTGATGTGCCACTGCGCCTCGCCGCTGCGGGTCGTCTTGTTGTGCTTGTCGAAGCTAACTTCGTCCCAGGCGACCGCGGCAGCGGCCCGATCGAGCAGATCATCGGGCGTGAACCAGCGTACATAGATGTTGTTGAGGCCCATGGTCTTGGCCGCCGTAAACTCGAGGCCATAGCCGACCTCGTCCCAGATGGTGAGTTCGCGGTGGAAGCGCTCGCTGATCACGGGGCAGGCAAACTGTTCGACCCGGCGCGGAATAAGCAGGCCGCCGGGTGCAAGGAAGTGGGTCCGCGCATGATTGAGCGTGGCGATGATATTCTCCTCGAAAGGATAGTTGCCGAGCGTCTCCGATACGATCACGTCGACTCGGTCGGGCCTTGCGACTTCGGTCGAGTGCACTTGGGCGATGCGGGCTTGGGGCAGGCGGTTATGCTTCAAGAGCCGCCGCGCCAGCTCGGCGATGTCGCCGGTCTCATAAAGATCGACCCGGGCAGCGCCGAGCTTGGCGGCGAGAAAGCCGAGAAAGCCCGTGCCGGCACCGATGTCTGCAACCGTAGTCTTGCCGGGCACGATCACGCTCCTCAACGCCGCGTAGAAGGCACTGTTGCGCACACGGTCGGCCAGCAGGGTGCGATGATATTCAATGCGCATTGGGGTGCCGTGGGTGCGAGGCTTGAGTGGTGAAGCGGCCGGCTGTTCAGCCCTTCACTACCTGCAAACTCAAGATCACACCACTTACCATCTCGTCCATTGCCCTTGCGCAAGCCAAACGCCTCCGACATGGTCTCCTCGCAGGCCCCGGCGCACACTGGAAGGACCATGTCTCAACAGCCGCACACCTCCCCGCTGACGAGCGACCAGATCCGCTCGGGCATCGCCCCCGTCGACCAATACCTCGATTTCGGCTACGCAAAGGTTCCTGGCATGTCGTCGCGCTTTGCCGCCGCGGTTTGCTGCGGGCTGCTGCGCATCCAGACGCAGCTGGGCGTTGCCGGTCCGATCGCGGAGATCGGCCCCTTCGAGGGTCGCTTTTTTATCGCTATGGCGCATGCCCTGGCGCCCGGTGAGACCGCGCTCGGCATCGATCTGTTCGACTGGCCAAACCCGGAGGTTGCCGACCGGTTCGAGGCCAACTGTGCCAGGTATGGTGTTCCCGCCGAGCGGCGTATCGCCTGGAGGGCCGATAGTCGTGTGCTTGAGCCCGCCGAACTGTTGGGCAAGCTCGACAACAGGCGGGTGCGCTTCTTCCACATCGACGGGGAGCATTCCCGCGCGGCGCTGGGCAAGGATCTCGAACTCGCGACGGCGGTGCTCGCGCCCGGCGGCGTGATCGTGCTCGACGACATGCTGCACCCCGGTTATCCGACCCTGATGGTGGCCGTACACGAGTATCTCGGTCGTCATCCCGAGATGTGCGTGTTGTGCATCATTGATCGGGAGAGCGTGGTGGCGGCGAGCAAGTTCGTGCTTTGCCAGGCAGATTGGTTCAAGCGCTACGAAGAAGGCCTGCTCGAAGCCTACCGTGCCAATGTCTGGCCGCTCGGCGCAGACTTCGAGCCGCATTGGTGCTTGGTGTTGTCGCTCGATACGCGCCTTGCCAGCATCGTATAGTTGCGACGCCGGGCAGGCCACCGGCAGGCGCATCGGGCGGCCCGTCCTGACTGGTTGGCGCTGCGGTCTGACTGGTTGGCGCTGCGGTTCGTGGCGTGTATATTGTTCTGTTATCTGATCATCAGTTAAAAGACTTTCCTCTTGGGTGCCCGGGCGCTCTGGTGCGGGGTGCTGGCGATCCGGGGGCGGCGGCCTGGACCGTGCGACGAAAGAATTGCGTGAAATACCTGAAAACAAACATATTTCGACCGCGTTGCGGCAACAACTATTAAGAAGTGATTGTGTCTGCTGGTGATTCTGGGATGCAGGTCAATCATTATTTAACCGTAATGGCCGCAAATAGTCCTGCACGGGACGAGCGCCGGGCCGCTACTGCCACCGTATTCAGAGCCAAGAGAGAACGTTCATGCCTTTCCGGCCTCCGCTTCGCGTTAGCATTTCACGGTACGAGGAAAAGGAGCAAAGGCTCAGGCAATTTGTCGGGCAGCATATCTGCGCCGATCGCCCGTATCCGTTGCTGGTGGTTGCGCGCTCACTCGACAGCCCCGTGGTGAAGGCAATCGCGGGTCTTGATCAGACCATTGCCGCGGCCGGAGGGGTCGTGCGCCTGATCCTGGCGCAGGTCGACGATGAGGCACAGTGCCTCGCCGGCACCGCCCTGAGCTGCACGCACGAGATCCGCTGGGCGCGGCATCCGCGGTTGATCGAGGCGCACGAGCAACTCGTATTGGGCCCCACTACCTGTTGGATTGGCGACTGCATGCGACGCGATCCGGCCAAATGCGATGCCTTCGAAAACTATGTGGAAGATTGCGGTGAGGCCGCCGGATGCGCCGCCGTCTCGTTTGAGCGTCTTTGGTTTGCGAGCGCGCCCCTGAAAGGTGCCGATGCGCCGGTGGTCGCTGCCGCTGCGGTGGCGGCCAAGGGCTCTGCGGCTGAGCCCAGTCAGCCGACCCGACAGTAGTGCATTCACGCACGGTGGCCAGTACATGGTGGCCAGTACATGGCTGCCGCTATCTGCGGCGGCTAGGCCCGCCACCACCGCCGCCGGGTGTGCGGGCAGTTTCCCCGGAGCGGTCAACCGTAGCAGGCAAGCCGCCGGCGGTATTTACCCGAAAATAGGCGCAAGCCCTTGCAACACAGGAGAACAAGGGCGGCTCCGCCACTGTTCAGCCACCGCTTAATGCTGCATTTCCCGTGCTCGGCCGTCGGGTCGATCGGCAGCAAAGCTGCCTGGATTACGTGCGGGGATTTACGCCATGTCGTTCGCACTGCGTCTGCTCTTTGCAGGTCTCATACTTCTCTTGCTACCCTCCGCCCAAGCCCAGGAGAGGCGCTTCAGTCACGCCGGTGTTGAGGCCGACGCCAAGCGCTATGAGACCTCGCTTAAGACCGGCTCGCCCTCGGGCGCCCGACTTGCCCCCGAGCCGAGGGGGGACGGCGATCGCCTGCTCAACGCCAAAGACCCGCGCGCCGCCTCGCTCAGCTATGGGCAGGCAGTGTTGGCCGATCCCAACGATGCCGCCTCTTGGCTTGGCCTCGCCAGGGCGCTTCTGGCGATCAACGCCGAGCGTGGCAGCGAGCGCTACGATCTCCCCGTCAATGCCTCCGGCGCTGCCTTCAATGCCTATGTGCGCGCCACGCTGCCGGCGCCCAAGGCCACGGCCCTGGCGGTGCTTGCCGATGCGCTCAAGCGCCGCTCGTTTTTCCGTCCCGCGCTCGACGCCCTCAGTGCCAGCCTGGCGCTCGTCGACAACCCGGATATTCGCGAGGCGTACGAGAAACTCCTGGCCGAGCACGGCTTTCGCATCCTTGAGTACAAGGTCGATGCGGATGCCAGCCAGCCGCGCCTGTGCGTGCAGTTTTCCGAGCGCCTGGCGGCTGGCCGCACCGATTGGGCCGAGTTCATCAAGGTTGACGGCAAGGATCCGCAGACCGTTACGGCGGACGCGCGCCAGATCTGTGTCGATGGCCTCGCCCACGGTAGACGTTACGAGGTGCAGGTGAGGACCGGGCTTCCCTCGGCCATCGGCGAGAACCTGCGCCAGACCGCTGAATTGGCCGTCTACGTCAGGGACCGTGCGCCAGCGGTGCGCGCCAGCGGTCGTGGCTATGTTCTGCCCAATCGCGGCCAGCAGGGAATTCCGCTGGTCAGCGTCAATACCGAGAGCATCAAGGTCGAGCTCTACCGCATCGGTGATCGCAGCCTGGCCCAGACCCTGCAAAGCGGCGATTTCCAGAAGCAGATTTCCGCCTACGAGATCGACACGCTGAAAGAGCGGACCGGGGCGCGCGTCTATGCGGGCGAGCTTGCGGTCGCCGCCCGTCCCAACGAGGATGTCATCACGGCCTTTCCGATCGCCGAGGCGGTGCCCAAGCTGCAGCCCGGCGTCTACGTGCTGGTAGCCCACGCCGTCGGCACCAAGGAGGATGCTGGCCGCGCCGCTGCGGCCACCCAGTGGTTCATCGTTTCCGATCTTGGTCTCACCAGCATCAATGGCGATGACGGTGTACACGTGTTCGTCCGTTCGCTGGCGACGGCCACTCCGGTTGTCAACGTCAATCTTCGTCTGATCGCCCGCAACAACGAGGTGCTGGCCACCGCCAAGACCGACAGTCGCGGCTATGCCCGCTTCGATGCCGGTCTGCAGCGCGGCGAGGGTGGCCTTGCCCCTGCCGTGCTTGCCGCCGACGGCGTCGATGGCGATTACGCCTTTATCGATGTGTCGGCTGCTGCCTTCGATCTGACCGATCGCGGCGTCAAGGGCCGCAGCGCGCCGGGACCGCTCGATGCCTTTGCCTACACCGACCGCGGGGTTTACCGCCCCGGCGAGACGGTCCACCTGGCGGCATTGGCGCGCAATCGCCAAGGCAATGCGGCCTCCATCCCGCTTACCCTTATCGTCTCGCGCCCGGATGGCGTCGAGCACAAGCGCGTCACCCTGGCCGATCAGGGCCTCGGTGCCCGTACCAGCGAGCTGGGGCTGCCGCCCTCCGCCATGACCGGAACCTGGCGCGTGCGCGTGCACGTTGAACCGAAAGCGAGTGCCATCGCGCAAGCCGCCTTCCTGGTTGAAGACTTCGTTCCCGAACGGCTCGAACTGAAGCTCGACCCCGCGGACAGCACGGTCTCCCCCGACCGGGAAAGCAGCATCAATTTGGCTAGCCGCTATCTTTACGGGCCGCCCGCGGCAGGCCTCGCCATCGAGGGCGACGTCGTCGTGAAGCCCTCCAATCGCGAGGTGCCGGGGTTTGCCGGCTTCAAGTTCGGTGCGGCCGACGAGCAGATCAGCCCCATTCGCAAGACCCTGGAGCAGCTTCCCGTCACCGATGCGCAAGGACGGGCCGCCATCGGGCTGCGGCTGCCGGCGTTGCCCCGCACCGGCCGGCAGCTCGAAGCCGACGTCATCGTGAAGCTGCGCGAGGGGGGCGGCCGCACCATCGAGCGCACCGTGACGCTGCCCGTGGACATGGCGCAGCCGCGTATCGGCATTAAACCGCTCTTCATCGGCGGACAGGTCGGCGAAGGCGAGATGGCGCGCTTTGAGGCGGTCCTGCTCGGCAGTGATGGCCGGCCGATGGAAGCTCGGGGCCTCAAGTGGGAGCTCCTGCGCCTCGATCAGCGCTGGCAATGGTACAGCCGCGACGGCGCCTGGAACTACGAACCGATCGTCAATGCGCGCCGAATTGCTGCCGGCACGGGCGAAGCCTCGGGCACGGTGGCCAAGATCGAGGCGCGCATCGACTGGGGCCGCTATCGGCTGGAGGTGGCGAGCCCGGATGGCACATTCTCGAGCCTCGTTTTCAACGGGGGCTACTGGGCGGATGAAGCCGCAGATAGTCCGGAAATACTCGACGTTGCCCTCGACAAGCCCGCCTACCGCATTGGCGATTGGGCCCGTCTCAAAATTGCTTCGCGCCTGCCGGGCCGCGCCATGATCGCGGTGCTCAACGCGGGGCTAGCCAGCACCCAGGACGTCGACCTTCCGGCCGGTGGCGGCGAAGTGGCCCTTCGCGTCGGCGAGGACTGGGGGCCGGGTGCCTACGTTACCGTCATGCTCTATCGCCCAATGGACGCGACGGCCAAGCGCATGCCGAGCCGCGCGCTCGGGTTGCGCTGGCTCCCCGTCGATCAGGCGTCGCGATTGCTCAGTATCGGCCTTGACCTGCCGTCGCAGATCAAGTCGGGCACCACCTTGTCGGTGCCTGTGAAGGTCGGCGGGCTGGCGGCCGCAGAGGAAGCCTTTGTCACGCTCGCCGCCGTCGATGTGGGCGTCCTCAACCTGACGCGGTTCGAGACCCCCAAACCCGAAGCCTGGTTTTTCGGTCAACGCCGGCTCGGTGCCGAGATCCGCGATCTTTACGGCCGATTGATCGATGGCATGCGCGCCGAAGGCGGCAAGCTGCGCTCGGGCGGCGACGGCGGCTCCGACGGCATGTCCATGCAGGGCTCGCCGCCGGTGGAAGAAACCTTGGCCTTGTTCTCAGGCATCGTCAAACTCGACGCCAATGGCAGCGCCAGGGTCGACTTCCAGCTCCCCGATTTCAACGGTAGCGTACGCGTTTCGGCCGTCGCCTGGAGTGCCGGCAAGATCGGCTCGGCCGCCAAGGAGCTGATCGTCCGCGACCCGGTGACCATAACGGCGTCGGCACCCCGGTTTTTGACCCTTGGCGACCGGGCACGCCTCGAACTCGCCGTGCACAACGTCGAAGGCGGGGCCGGCAGCTACAGCATCGTCGGCCAGCAGGAGGCCGCCACCGCCGGCGCGGGCCAAACGGCGATCGGCTTCGAGCGCACCGTTGCGTTGGCTGTCGGCGAGCGCAAGCGCGAGGCCTTCGAGCTCAAGCCTTCGGAGGTCGGGCTCATCAGACTGGCCCTGCGCATCACCGGCCCCAACGGCATCGAGGTGCGTCGCCGTCTCAGCCTTGACGTCAAGGTGCCAGCCGGTGACGTCAAACGCCTGACGGTGGCCTCGCTCGCCCCCAACGGCGGTAAGCTCACCTTGTCCCCGGCGTTGCTGCAGGACCTAATCCCCGCGCGCAGCAAGATCAGCCTCGCGGTCGGGCCACTCGCTGGCTTCGACGTCCCCGGCCTGCTCGCGTCGCTCGATCGTTACCCCTACGGCTGCGCCGAGCAGACCACCAGTCGGGCATTGCCACTACTCTATGTCAACGAGGTCTCGAAGCGCATCGGCTTGAACAATGATGCCGAAATCCGCGCCCGCATCGACGGGGCCATTGCCCGGGTGTTTGAAATGCAGGACAGCGCCGGCGCCTTCGGCATCTGGGGGCCGTCCGATGGCGACATGTGGCTTACCAGTTACGTCACCGACTTCCTCACGCGCGCCAAGCAGGCGGGCTACGCGGTGCCCCAACAGCCCTTCAACCGGGCGCTCGAGCGTCTCCAGAATTTCGTCAGCTACGCCCAGGACTTCGAAAAGGGCGGCGAAGGCCGTGCCTACGCTCTTTATGTCTTGGCCCGCAACGGCCGCGCGCCGATCGGCGAGCTCAGGTACTATGTCGACACCAAGCTCGACGCCTTTGCCACGCCGCTGGCCCAGGCGCAGCTCGCTGCGGCGCTGTCGATGCTGGGCGACCGGCCGCGGGCGGAGCGCGCCATGGCAGCCGCCCTCAAGCTGATCGACGAGCAGGACGAGGCTGAGGGCCGTCGCGACTACGGCACGGGGGTGCGCGATGGCGCCGCGGTGCTGACCCTGGTGGCGGAGTCGGGCGTCGCCAAGCCGGTGCTGCCGCGCCTCCTCGACGTCCTCGCCAAGGCCTACGGCAAAAAGACCTATACCTCTACCCAGGAACAGGCCTGGATGCTCTTGGCGGCGCACGCGCTCGGCGAAGAAGCCAAGAGCATGACGCTTGCCGTCAATGCCAAGCCGCACCAGGGGTCGCTCCTGCGCGGGCTCACGGCCGCGGAGCTTGAAGGCGACGGTATTGTCGTCAGTAACACCAGCGATAGCAGCGTCGAAGCCGTCGTCTCGGTGGTTGGGGCGGCGCTGACGCCAGAGCCTGCCGTCGCCAAGGGCTTCAGCATCGAACGCAGCTACTACACGCTCGACGGCCGTAAGGTCGATCTCAAGAGCGCGGCCGGCGGCACGAGCGAGCTCAAGCAGAATGACCGCCTGGTCGTGGTTCTCAAGGTTGAGGCGGAACAAAAGGGAGGCCGCATCCTGCTGGTCGACCGGCTGCCCGCGGGCCTGGAAATCGAAAACCCGCGCCTCGTCGACTCAGGCGACGTCAAAACCCTCGGCTGGCTCAAAACCACCGTCAGGCCTAACCACCTCGATTTTCGCGACGACCGTTTCGTTGCCGCCTTCGATTTCTTCGGCTCGGGCAGCGGACGCCGCGGCGGTCAGGACGACGGCGAGGACGGCAACGCCGCGCCGGTCTCGGCCGCGAGCGTAGCCTATCTCGTGCGCGCGGTGACGCCTGGCGCCTTCGTGCATCCGGCCGCTACCGTCGAAGACATGTACCGCCCGGATCGCTTCGCGCGCACCGCAAGCGGTCAGCTGGTGGTGACGGCCAAGGACTAGCGGCAACAATGCGATCCCAGCGCATCGGCATGCCGGCCGTACCCGGCTCACTGGTTGCCCGGCGATCCAGCCGGCTATCGGGGCTTGCGCTTGGTTTCGGCCTTGCTCTTGCGCTTGATATCTTGCCCGTGCGCGCGCTTGTAGGTCTGGATGTCCTCGAATTGTCCCTTGTTGTCGCGCACGGCATAAAGCTTCGTTCCCGTTGAGCTGCGATGCGTCGTCCTTTTGGCAGGCATGATCCACTCCCTTGGCTGACGGCAGTCTGGCATCGTAGTCGATTCTGCATGCGCCGCCAGCGGAGCCTCGAAGTGCAAGCTTCAACCCCTCGGGCTGCGCGCTCAGGGCACCTGCGCTCAGCATCGCGAGGCGTGGGGCTCCTCGGCGCCGCCCTTCTCGCGTTTGCCTTTATCGCAAAAGCGGCGAGTTGGCCGTCGTTTGCGGTTCCACCGGTCGAGGTTGCCGACGACCTTTCCGTCACGGTGCTCGATCGCAACAATCGCCTCTTGCGCGCCTACACCACCGCCGATGGTCGCTGGCGCCTGCCCGTCGCGCCGGCGCAGGTCGATCGGCGCTATCTCGCCATGCTGATCGACTTCGAGGACAGACGCTTCCACTCACACCGCGGCGTCGATCCCTGGGCGATCGGCCGCGCCGCCTGGCAGCTTGCGCGCCATCGCCGCATCGTTTCGGGCGGCTCGACGCTGACCATGCAAGTCGCGCGTCTGCTCCTGGGCGCGCACCGCCGTACCGCGGCGGGCAAGCTCCAGCAGGCCTTGTGCGCGCTCAATCTTGAGCGTCGCTTCTCCAAAGACGAGATCATCCGCCTCTACCTCCGCTTGGCACCGTTCGGCGGCAACCTCGAAGGGGTACGCGCCGCCTCACTCGCCTATTTCGGCAAGGAACCGCAACGGTTGTCGCTCGCCGAGGCCGCCCTGCTGGTCGCCCTGCCGCAAGCGCCAGAGTTGCGTCGCCCGGATCGATTTCCGGCGGCCGCGAAGCGGGCGCGCAACCGCGTGCTCGCCCATGCCGCCGCCAGCCACATCGTTGCGCTCGAGGAAGCAGGCCGCGCCATGGCCGAGCCCATCCCGGCCAGCCGCCGCGAATTTCCCCTCCTGGCGGCGCATCTGGCCGATGCGGAGGTCCAACAAGATAAGGCGCGCCTGGTGCACTTGCTGACCCTCGAGGCGACCGCGCAAGCCAACCTGGAACGGCTGCTGCAGGAGCACCTCGACGCCCAGTCCGGACGCCTATCGGCCGCCTTAATTGCCGTCGACCACACGACCGGCGAGGTGATCGCCCAGGTCGGCTCGCCCGGCTATCTCGACGCGGGCCGTTTCGGTGCGCTCGATATGACGAACGCCTTGCGCTCGCCGGGCTCGACGCTCAAGCCGCTGATTTATGGCTTGGCATTCGAGGCGGGCCTCGCGCATCCCGAGACGCTGATCGAAGACCGGCCGGCCAGATTCGGCGCCTATGTGCCGAAAAACTTCGACCAGGATTGGCACGGAACCGTCAGCGTTCGCATGGCCCTGGCGCAGTCCCTGAACATCCCGGCGGTCAAGGTCCTCGATGCGCTTGGGCCGGGCAAGCTTTATGGCCGCCTCCAGCAGGTGGGAGCCATCCCCGTTCTGCCCAAGGGCGCCGAGCCAACGCTCGCCATTGCTCTAGGGGGCCTGGGGTTGCGGCTTTCGGACTTGGCCATGCTCTACACCGGCCTTGCCCGCGGGGGCGAGCAGGTGCCCCTGCGCTGGCGGCGCGAAGCGCCCGCCCCGCAGTCCGAGGCGCCGCCGCCGCGGCTGTTGTCGCCGGTCGCTGCCTGGTACGTCACCGATATTCTGCGGCATGCCCCCGCGCCGGCCAACGCCAGGGCGGGACAGATTGCCTACAAGACTGGAACCTCCTACGGATTTCGCGACGCCTGGGCGGTGGGCTACGACGGCCGCCATACCATCGCGGTTTGGGTCGGCCGGCCCGACGGCAACGCCACCCCCGGCCTGGCGGGACGCATCGCCGCCGCCCCCCTGTTGTTCGACGCCTTCGCCCGCTTGTCGCCGCGCCGGGCCCCGCTGCCGTCGGCTCCGCCCGGAGCGCTGCGGCTGGCCGGCGCCGAGCTGCCGCCGCCGCTGCAACGCTTTCGGGGCGCGGAGGATTTGGCCACAGGAGCCTACCTCGATCCGCCGGTCCAGATCGCCTTCCCCCCGGATCGGGCTGAACTTGCTGTTGACGACATCGATAACGGCGCTGTCACGGTCAAGGCCCAGGGGGGGGCGCTGCCCTTGGTTTGGCTGCTCGACGGCGTACCGGTCGATGCGGCGGCCGGCAAACGCGATGCCGAGCTTGCCGTCAACGGCCGGGGGTTCTTCACACTCACCGTGATCGACGCCAAGGGGCGTGACGATCGTGTTACCATACGCGTAAAGTGAGCTTGCCGGTCACGGCCGCCCAACATCGGCCGCACCGGTGAGGGTTGATGCGGCATGGCATCCCGCGGCGCTCCTTGGCTCTGCGCAGTCGCCCTTGCGGCGATGCCCTTCCTGCTTGCCTGCAATTCCGAGGATGCAGCGCTGCCGAACCTCGGCGTTGACCTTAACGCGACCTCCGTGTCTGGCCTATCTGCCGGTGCCTACATGGCGGGCCAGTTCCAGATTGCGCACTCGCGCATGGTGGTCGGCGCCGGTATCGTTGCCGGCGGCCCCTACGGCTGCGCCGAGAGCGCCTACGCCGATGCCATGCCAGGTCCGGGCGCGGCCTTCATCAACCTGTCGAAAGCCATCAACGGCTGCATGCTCGATGCATTGCAATCGTGGGGCGTGCCGGACCCGGCGCGGTTGGCGGAGCGGGCCCGCACCCTCGCCCTGAAGGAACGCATCGACGCCATCGACGGGCTGGCGCAGGATCGCGTTTATCTGTTCAGCGGTACCAATGACCGTACCGTGCTGCCGTCGATCGTGCGCGCGGCCGCTCAACTCTACGAGCAGCTCGGTATTCCGCCGGCCAACATCAAGTTGGTCGCCGATCTTCCAGCCGGCCACGCCTTCCTGACCAAGGGCAGCGGCATCGCCTGCGGGCGCACCGGCGATCCCTATATCAGCAACTGCAATTACGACCAGGCCGGCGAACTGCTGCAGCAGATCTACGGCCCTTTGCGGCCGAGGGTGGCTGCGCCCGCAGGCGAGTTCATCGTCTTCGACCAGCGCGAGTTCACGCGAGACCTGCCGAGCCACGGTCTCGGCAGCAGTGGTGTTGTCTATGTGCCACCCGATTGCCGCGCGAGCCACGGTTGCCGGGTGCACGTCATCTTCCATGGTTGCAACCAACATCGCGAAAAGGTTGGCGACGTCTTTATCAAGGAGGCCGGCTTTCCCGCTTGGGCCGATGCCAACCGGCTGGTGCTGCTCTACCCGCAGGTCACGACCACCACGGTCAATCCCCAGGCCTGCTGGGATTGGTGGGGATACACCGGACGCGATTATCTGACGCGCAATGGGCCGCAGATCGAGACGGTGCGGCGCATGCTGGACCGGCTTTCCGGCCACGCCACCGTCAGCCGCCGTTAGCCGCCCCTGCTTGCGCATGACCCGGTTTTTTCGACGGGCGCGGGGCGCGCCGGTCGCTCGCCTGCGGTCGCGGCTCGCCGGCGTGGGGGCCCGCCCTGGCCGGGGAGACGGTGGTCTTCGGCGGCCTTCTGTTGCATGCTCAATAGGGAACTTCGGCCTTCGCAACCATCGGGACCTCAGCGCATGCTTGCCCCTCGGGACAAACTCACCATCTGTTTTGCCCACGCCGCCTATCGCATGGCCGAGCAGTTCGCCCGGCGCAATACGGATATCGCCCACTTCCAGGTGCGCTCCCTCGACGAGTTCAAGGCACGCATTCCAGAGGCGGACGTGGTGGTTGTCTCCATGATGTGGCGCAACGAATTCGCCGAAATCGCAAGCAAGTTGCAATTCATCCAGTCGATCAGCGCCGGTCTCGACCAGTACGATCGCGATTTGCTCGGCCGCCGCGGCATTCGCTTGGCAAGCGCGGCCGGGGTCAATGCTGAGGCGGTCGCCCAGCACGCGATGGCGCTGATCCTGGCGCTGAAGCGGCAGCTGCATACCGGCCGTGACAACCAGGCCGCCAAAGTGTGGCGCGGCATGATTTCCGACATCGGCGCGCGCGAGGATCAGCTCAATGGCAAAACCCTATTGATCGTCGGCATTGGCCGCATTGGTTCGGGGCTGGCGCGGCTGGCTCAGGCTTTCGAGATGCGCGTCATCGCTACCCGGCGCGATCCGAGCGCCGGCGCGCAGGGTGCGCACGCCGTCTATGCGCATGATCGGTTGCCCGAGCTTCTGCCGCAGGCCGATATCGTCGCGCTCACCTGTCCACTCACGCCACAAACGGAGAACCTGATCGATGCCAACGCGATCAGATTGATGAAGCCGTCCGCAACCCTGATCAATGTCGCACGCGGCCGGGTGGTCGACGAGGAGGCGTTGCTCAAGGCGCTCAAGCAAAAGCGCCTTGCCGCCGCCGGGCTCGACGTGACCCGCGAGGAGCCGCTGCCGGCCGCTTCGCCGCTTTGGAGCATGCCGAACGTGCTCATTACGCCCCATACGGCGGGCGAGACGCAGCGCTACGAGGATGCCGTCATCGACATCCTGCTGGACAACCTCGAGCGCCTGTGGCGCGGTGAATCGACCCTGCGCAACCAGGTCATTTGAGGGGTGGGCGCCCGCGAAGCGGCGTGGGCACACGGCTATGCCGCTTGCACCCGTGCAGCGTCCAGCTTGGGGGTCGCTGGGCGCGCCCGCTGATACCGGTTACGCAGTTGACAGCGCGGCCGATCGTTCCCGAGTATTGCAGCATAGCAAACCAACAGGGGTGGGCGCGCAGATGGATCTTGATCTCAAGGGCAAAGCGGCGATTGTCACGGGCGGTAGCCGCGGCATCGGTAAGGCGATCGCACTGGGGCTGGCGAAGGAGGGAGCCAACGTCGCCATCGTGGCCCGCGACCGCGCCGCCCTCGATGCGGCGCGCGCCGAGATCGTCGGCGCTACCGGCGTGAAGGTCGAGGCCTACAGCAGCGACACCGGCGACGACGTCGCGGTGAGGAGAATGGTGGCCGAGGCCGTTTCGGCCTTGGGCCGTATCGACATCCTGGTCAACTGCGCCGCCCAGCCCGGTGGGCAGGGAAAGCCCCCCGCCCTGGGCGAGATCACCAACGAGCATTTCTGGGCCGACATGAACATCAAGGTGATGGGGTATTTGCGGACCTCCCGCGAGGTCGCCCCGCACATGATCAAAGCCGGCTCGGGCCGCATTATTCATGTCAGCGGGCTTGCCGCCCGCTCGACCGGCACCACTATCGGTTCGATGCGCAACGTGTCGGTTGCAGCGTTGACCAAGAACATGGCCGATGAGCTCGGTCCACACGGCATTTCCGTGGTTTGCGTGCACCCGGGCCTCACGCGCACCGAAAAAACACCGGGCGTGATCGCCGCTCAGGCCAAAGCCCAGAACCTCTCCGAAAAGGAAATCGAAACCCGCATGGCCGGCCGCAACCTCGTCCGAAAGATCATCACGGCCGAGGAGGTCGCCGACGTTGTGACCTTCCTTGCCTCGCCCAAGGCCGTCGCCATCAATGGCGATGCGATCGCTGCCGGCGGCGGCGTACCGGGCGTGATCCATTACTGAGCTGCGCCAAGGGGCCGTTGCCAGCCCTTGGCACGCCCCAGGACCTGACGGCCGTGGGCCCGATCGCGCCGCCGCTACCCGTTTGCTCCGCCGAGGCCGCGCGCGGGCCCTGGTTGCCGACGCGCGAGGGTGCGCCGGTGACGGCACGGAAGCTTGGGACTTAGCCTCGCTTTGATCCTTCGACGGCCCAGCGCATCAGCGCCCAGGCGCCGCCGCCAGTGGCCATGCCCAGGAGATAGATCACCAAAACCAGGAATGCCAACGGCGCGCTCATCGACAAGCCGAGAAAGGAGATGGTGACGCGCTGCAGATTTTGCACCGCGAAGATCAAGGTCGCCGCGGCAATAGCCGCTATCACCGCCAGGTAAACCCATCGCATGTTCAATTCTCACCAATTGTCGTTGCGCGCCATAGCGCAACACGGCTCCTGCTTCAGGCGGGGCCGGTCCTCAGCTCGCAAGGGCCTGCCGGCGTGGTTACCCCGAGGTTCGCCAGCATGTTGGCCGCAGTGCCCGCAAACGTGCTTGCGGTCGTCGGCCCGCGCGCTACCTCCGACCCAAGCGCCTCGCGGCATAAGCCCCCGGCGCCTCGACGCCGCGTCTGCAAGCGACCGGGCAGGCAATCTCATTTGGCCCGCGCCAAAGGCGGGCGTGCGTTCACAAGGCTTTGCCCGCCAGTGGCTCTGGTTCGTCCCGAGCCTCATCGCGCCTACCCTTCTCGGCGATACGGGGATCCACGCGTACGCATACCCCGCAACTATACGTCAAGGGTTGCTGGCTGCACCAGACGCCCATGCAACCGACACATTGGACGGGGGCGTTGGTTCTCAGGTGCACAGCGATGCCGGCGCCGCAATAAATGGCGCGCCAAAACCATGGGTACATCGTCGCGCCGACGGCGATGCGGGCAGGGCGGTTGTCCTTGCTGGGGCATGCCCTGGCCGTCAGAGGGCGCGGCCGTCCGAGGTCTTTGGGGGCCCGCGGCGGCGGCCGCCGCCGCGGGTCGACGACAGGCTTCAATAGGACAGGCCATCCTTGACGACCACCCAGCGACCGTTCTTCACCTGCTGCACGCTGGTGATGGTCGTGGCCAGATGGTCGCTCTTTGAGAACTTGGTCGGCGGCGAACCAAAGAGATCCTGGTAGACGTCACCGCTTTCCAGGGCGGCCAACAACTTGTCCCCCGATAGGTCCTTGCCCGCGAGCTTGAGATAGTGCGCGAGCGTCATGACGGCGTTATAGCCGATGATCGCTTGCGTGTTGGCGGCCGCATTGTAAGCCTTGCGATAGCT
>DATMZT010000145.1:0-5252 GCA_035573335.1 Hyphomicrobiaceae bacterium
AAGTCGCAGCTGGCCGCAATCTCGAGGCCAGCTCCGAGGCAGTAGCCGTTGATTTTCGCCAGCACCGGCACGGGACAGTCGCGCAGCGCCGCGCAGGCCTCGTGCAGCCGCGTGATAAAAAGCCGCGCACTGTCCGCGCACAGGCCGCCAAGCTCGTTGAGATCCGCGCCGCCAATGAAGGCCTTCTCGCCCGCCCCGGTAAGTACTACCGCGCGCAACGCCGCTTCCTGCGTTAGCCGGAGCATGGCGGCGGTAAGCTCGACGATGATGGGCGTCGAAAGACAGTTAAGCCGACCCTGATTGTCGATGCTAACGGTGGCAACGGCGCCGCCGTCGGGGCGATCTTCCACCTTCACTTGCACGCTTGTATCCGACATTCTCTGTCTCCGTTGTCGCTGCGAAGTCTGCCAGATCAGCCAATGCCGCTCCAGAACCGCGTCACCCCCGCCGGCGACATCATCGCCACACCGCATCGCGGCCTGCTGATGGGCAATCGCGGTGGCGCCTTTCATTTGCCTGACCGCACGCTGGGAAGCCGACGCTGGGCCTCTCGCCAGTGGATCGCCTGCGTGCTCGCGTTCAAGGATCGACACCGCCCCGCCATGATGCAGCCCCATCGTTACACGGAGCTGTTTTTTCTCGACGAGGCGACCGCCCTGGCGGCAGGCCATCGACCCTGCTTTGAGTGCCGGCGCCGCGATGCAGAGCAATTCGCCATGCTGTGGGCGCAGGCGCGCAACTGGCCGGCGCCGGCCCGCGCACCCGAAATGGACCTGGTCTTGCAGGCCGAACGCGTTGGCCGCCATGGACATAAAGTTACCTTTATGGCCCAACTTGGCTCGCTCCCGGTCGGCTCCTTCATTCGGCTCGCGAACGCACCCGAGGCGGTGGGTTATCTCGTTCAGGAGGATCGCCTTCTTGCCTGGTCGCCGGCCGGCTATGCGAACGCAACGCCGCTCAATCGGCGCCGGCAGGTTGAAGTGTTAACGCCGCGCTCCGTCGTTGCCGTACTTTTAGCCGGATATCGTCCCATGCTGCACCCTTCGGCCGTTGCGAGCTGAACATCGCGCTTGGGGAACGACTTGCATGACCCGCTCGACACTCAAAACCACCATGCGGCGTGTCTATGCGCTGCTTGGCCTGGTGCTGGCGATTTCGCTTTTTGCCAAGTTCGTCGATCACATTGCGCCGTTACGAGGATCCGGCCTCGAGGCGTTGCTGAAGGACGCCTACGAATTCCTACGCGACATGTCGCTTTTGATTGCCACCGGCGGGGTTGCCTATATCACCAACGTCTACCAAAGGCGATCTAGCTTTGTCGATGCGCTGAAGGAGGAATGGCGCGATATCATCGCGGCCAAATCGGCGCTGTTCTCCTATACCCAGCTTGAGAAGCCCACTGTCGAACTCTATCTTGCCACCTTCTGTAAGCTGTCCGAGACGATCGATAACATGCGCTCGGTCTATCAGAACGTCGGCGAGACCGGCGAGCTGGTGGGACTTTATCCTTACGCACCGCTGCACGACATGCGTCGCGCGCTGCAGACCCTCGACCCGCGCAAGAGCCCGCAAGCGCCCGACGCCGAGACGCGTGCCTTGGTGCGCGATGCAATCCTGCAATCGTTCTATGCCCTGCGCGAAAACTTCCTGGAGGAACTCGATCTCGAGGAGCCCGATCACCCGCTGCTCATTTCGGGCGGGCGCCGGGCCAAGGTATCAGGCTCAACGGGCAGCGCCCGCCGCCGGCAAGAACGGCAGCGGGCGCGTCAGGATCCCGCCAGCTCGTCGAACCCACGCATCGATCAGCTGCTGGCCGAACTCATACAGAAGGAAGAGCAGACGGCCAAACCCTGGCGACAGCCGGCCGCGAGCGCAGCGCTAGGATCGGCAAACGGCCGGGCATCCTGATGCAAGAGTTTAGCGGCCGGGCGAGGTGAAGATGGGCTCCTGGCGCACGGCCCGGCGCTTTTCTGGTGCCTCGAGGGCGGCGTGCGCGGCGTTGATGCGCCGTGCCATGGCGGCCAAGTAGTCGGCCACTTCTGGCGGCAGCACCACATTGGCGTAGCGATCGGGATGATAGGCCTTGGCCAGCGCCACATAGGCCTCCCGGATCTCATCTCTGGCAGCCCCGTGCGCAAGGCCGAGCACGGCATAAGGATCGAATTCGCCGTTCTCGCGCAGGCGCGCCTGCAACGCGGGCACCCTGGGAACGCCCAGCGGTTTGACGGCCGCAAGTTGCGCCTTGGCGATGTAGCGTTTTTCACCACCGTAGGGTTCGAACTCGATAAAGGCGGTGGCGCCGTTGAGGGCGTCGACCACGCTCTTGAGGACAGGCACCAGGAGCTTGCCTTTGATCAGCGTGCCGTCGAGCAAGTTGATCTCTACCGGCACCGCGCTCACCTCGGGTGCATTGTCGACCCTGTTGCGCTCAAACATGAGGCCCTCGTTTTGCCTGTGTCGTTTTGGAACGCCGGCGGCGCCCACCAGGGCGATGGAGCAAGAAAGAGGCCCGCCTCAAGGTTTGGAGGTGGCGCCGCGCCACCCAAGCCGTCGGGTGCTTCCACTATGACGCGATTTCATGCCGACGGGGACCGGCGGGTGGCCGGCAGCCGGCGGCGGCCGAAACGCCGCCTGTGCAGCCTTCGCCGACCGTCGCGCCGGCTGCCGTCCGCGATCGACCCTGTCCTGGCCCCCGATCCGCCCCGGTGGTGGCGCGCTGGCCCGCTTCGGCCGGCGCCCCTCAGCCTTGGCCTCTGCCGCCCGCGCTGGGCTGACGGGGCGCGCTGGCGGCAGCGCACAGAATGTGCTACCCGCGCCGCAAAGGTTGGTGCGCTGCAACATCCCGGGCCGTGCGCCTTCGGCCCGCGGGGCCAATCCGTTCCTTAAGGACCCCTCAATGGACATTCGCAATATCGCGATCATCGCCCACGTGGACCATGGCAAGACCACACTGGTCGATCATTTGCTGCGACAAGCGGGCGCCTTCCGCGAAAATCAGAAGGTGGAGGCGCAGGCCCTCGACAGCAACGATCTGGAACGCGAGCGCGGCATCACCATTCTTGCCAAGTGCACCTCCATCCTCTGGCAGGGCACGCGCATCAACATCGTCGACACGCCGGGCCATGCGGACTTCGGCGGCGAGGTGGAGCGCATCCTTAACATGGTTGACGGTGCCATCGTCCTGGTAGACGCCTCGGAAGGGCCCTTGCCGCAAACCAAGTTCGTGGTGTCAAAGGCGCTAAAGCAGGGTTTGCGTCCGATCGTTGCCATCAACAAGATCGACCGCCCCGACGAGCGGCACGACGCCGTGTTGAACGAGATTTTTGACTTGTTTGCCAACCTCGGTGCGACCGATCAGCAGCTTGATTTTCCCGTCTTGTACGGCTCCGGCCGCAACGGCTGGATGAGCCCGGATCCGGCCGGACCGCGCACGGGTTTGCGGCCGCTATTTGAGCTGATTGTTCGCCACGTGCCCGCCCCAGTGGTGGAGGATGGACCCTTCCGTATGCTCGCCACTACGCTCGAGGTCGACCCCTATCTGGGTCGCATCCTCACCGGCCGCATCAGCTCCGGTAGCATCCAAGCCAATCAGACCATCAAAGCGCTGCGCCGCGATGGCACGCTGTTCGAAACCGCGCGCATCACCAAGGTTTTGGCCTTTCGCGGCCTCGATCGCTCCGCCATCGACGTAGCGGAGGCCGGGGATATCGTGGCCATCGCCGGCGTGACCGAGGCAACGGTTGCCGATACCCTCTGCGATCTTGCAGTCGAGACGCCCCTGGCGGCACAGCCGATCGACCCGCCGACGCTGGCGATGATGTTCCGCATCAACGATGGGCCGTTTGCGGGGCAGGAAGGCGACAAGGTGCAAAGCCGCGTCATTCGCGACCGCCTGCTCAAGGAGGCCGAGCGCAACGTTGCGATTCGCGTCATCGAGCAGCCAGGCAACAAAGATGCCTATGAAGTGGCCGGTCGCGGCGAACTCCAGCTCGGCATCCTAATCGAGACCATGCGCCGCGAGGGGTTTGAGCTCACCGTGTCGCGTCCTCAAGTCCTGCTGCACACGGACGCGGTGACGGGGCAAAAACTTGAGCCGATCGAAGAGGTCATCATCGACGTCGACGACGAGCATTCCGGCATCGTCGTACAGAAGCTCTCTGAGCGCCGCGCCGATCTCGTGGAGATGCGGCCCTCCGGCGGCGGACGTCGGCGCCTGGTCTTCCAGGCGCCGACGCGTGGCCTGATCGGCTACCAGAGCGAACTGTTGACGGATACGCGGGGCACGGCCGTGATGAACCGCCTATTTTATGGGTACGCGCCGTTCAAGGGCGAGATCACGGGACGGCGCACCGGCGTACTGGTCGCCAACGCCGCCGGCGAGGCAACGGCCTACTCGCTCTACTATTTGCAGGAGCGCGGCGCGATGCTGATCGATCCCCAGACACGCGTGTACGAGGGCATGATCGTCGGCCAGCACACGCGCGACAACGATCTTATCGTCAACGTCATCCAAGGCAAGAAGCTCACCAACATTCGCGCCGCCGGCAAGGATGACGCGCTCAGCCTGACGCCCCCGCTCCGACTGACCTTGGAGCGGGCGCTGTCCTATATTCAGGACGACGAACTGGTGGAAGTGACGCCAAGGTCGATCCGCCTCAGGAAGCGCTGGCTCGACCCCAACGAGCGCAAGAAGCGCGAGCGGGCGCGCGAGGCCCAGCAGGAGGCCGTCTAGTTAGGCCGACCTTAACCCTAGCGTCGCCGTTGCCGCGGCAAAAGAGGCGTCGGCGTCTTCGTGGAGGCAGCGCCGGCGAGTTGACGCGCTGCCCGCTGGCAAAAGCCCGAAATCTAGCCCTGCCCAAGCCTCAGGTGCCCAAGCCTCAGGTGCCGCGACCCCAAAGCCCGCAGTAGCGCCGCAGCACGAAGGACAGGTTGTTTTCATAGCCGCCCCAAGCCGCATATTTCGGCAGCTTCATCTCTTTCTCAACGTTGTCCCAGCACTTGCCTTCGCGGGCGGCCTTCTGCACCTCGCGCGAGGCATCCTGCAAGAACGCGAGCTGGTCCTTGGCATCCTGCTTGCTGCCGAGCCTGCCGCCAGCACCGGGGTGACCTGGGATGAGCCGTTCCCAGTCCATCGCAATGATCTTCTGGATCGAGGCTTCCGCCTCAATCGGATAAAAGTCGATCATGCCGCGACCGGGCACCTGACCGACCGGGATGAGATCGACAACGAAGATGATTTTCTCTTTCGGCAG
>DATMZT010000146.1:0-13595 GCA_035573335.1 Hyphomicrobiaceae bacterium
TGCGAGACCTGCCACAAGTCGACGACGGCGTTTGCCGGCACCGCCATGAACCACACCGGCATCACCATAGGTTGCGCCAGCTGTCACAACGGCACGAGCGCGGTCGGCAAATCCGCCAAGCACATTCCTACCCCCGCCGCCTGCGAGACCTGCCACAAGTCGACGACGGCGTTTGTCGGCACGGCCATGAACCACACCGGCATCACGGCGGGCTGCGCCAGCTGTCACAACGGCACCATGGCGCTCGGCAAACCGGCGACCCACGTCGTAACGTCGGCGTCCTGCGAAATGTGCCACAAGAGCACGGTGTCGTTTGCCGGCGCCCAGTTCGTCCACACCAACGTGACGACCGGCTGCGCCAGCTGTCACAACGGCACCACCGCGCTGGGCAAATCGGCCAAGCACATCCCCACCAATGCCCCCTGCGAGACCTGCCACAAGAGCACGGTGAGCTTCGTCGGCACGGTCATGAACCACACCGGCATCACCACCGCTTGCGCCACCTGCCACAATGGCACCACCGCGCTCGGCAAGCCGGCCAAGCACGTGGCCACGTCGGCGGCCTGCGAGACCTGCCATAAGAGCACGGTGTCGTTCGCCGGCGCCGCCATGAACCATACCGGCATCACCACCGGTTGCGCCGGCTGCCACAACGCCACCACCGCATTGGGCAAGCCGGCCAAGCACGTACCCACGTCGGCGGCCTGCGAGACTTGTCACAAGAGCACGGTCAGCTTCGTCGGTGCGGTGATGAACCACACCGGTATCACCACCGGTTGCGCCACCTGCCACAACGGCACCACCGCGCTCGGCAAGCCGGCCAAGCACGTGGCCACGTCGGCGGGCTGCGAGACCTGCCACAAGAGCACGGTCTCGTTTGCCGGTGCCATCATGAACCATACCGGCATCACCACCGGTTGCGCCGGCTGCCACAACGGCGCCACCGCGCTGGGCAAGCCGGCAACCCACATCCCCACCACGCTCGCCTGCGAGACCTGCCACCGAAGCACCGTGGCGTTCGCCGGCACCAGAATGAACCACACGGGCATCGTCAGCGGGTGCGCCACTTGCCACAACGGCGTCTACGCCATCGGCAAGCCGCGCAGTGGGCATCCCAATACGACGGCGCCCTGTGAAACATGTCACCGCAACACCCGCAAGTTCGACGACTGAGGTCGGCAGGTCTTTTGTAAGTAACGGCGTAGGACGGCAGTAGTGATGGCGTTGGGCGGTAAGCCGGGGCAAGGCTGGTTGGCATGGGCTCGCGCTTGGCGCCCGGCACTGGTCGCGGCCGCCGCCCTTGCGGCCCCCCAGTTGCCAACGCCCGCAGCCGCCGAGCCGGTGCTGGACCGCGCCTTGTCGGGGCTGCGGCTGCTGCAGACCTCGGCGAGCTGCACCCTCGTCAAAATCGAGTTCAACTTCCGTATCCGCTACGTCAGCCATTTCCCGCTGGCGATGGGCGAGGAGTTGCGCATCAACGTGCGAGCCATCGACCCGACGCAGGCGGCCGCGCTCGCCATCTTGCGACGCGAGGCCTTGCGCGCCCCCAACAGTCCGGCCGCCGCCATTCGCGCCATCGACTTTGAGCTCGATCAGCCCGCGGGACCGGTCTTGCGCGTGCAGTTCCTGCACCCCGTTGCCTACCAGGTCGCTCCCGGCTCTGACTTCGAAAGTCTTGTGATCGCCATCTCGGGTAAGACCCCGCAAGCGGCCTGTCAGCCGCGCTTTCCCTCTCGCATCGGCGCCGGCTGGGACACAACGGTCTCGCGCGGGGATTGGTCGGCGAGCCTCAATCCAGTCATGCCAAGCGGACCGCCGCCGGCCCGGCCAAAGGAGCGCGCCGCCGGCGCCCTGGCGCCTGCCGACCTCAGCGCGGTTGGCGCGGCGATGGACGAGGCGCGGGCCGCGCTCAAGAAGGGTAACTACGCGCAAGCCGTCGAGCTCTTGAGCAAGGTTCTGGCCCGACCGGAAAACGCGCGCAGCGCCGAGGCGCAGGAGCTGTTGGGCGTTGCCCACCAAAAGGCCGGCCACATTGCCGAGGCGCGCGCGCAATACGAAGACTATCTGCGCCGCTATCCTAACGGCGAGGGCAGCGAGGGCGTGCGTCAGCGCCTCGACGGTATTCTCACCGCCAGTGGCGAGCCGGGCGAACGGTTGCGCTCCAGCAAGGCCCAACCCGGCGAGCCCGGCGGGCCACCGCGCAGCGGTGGGACGACCTGGATGGTGTCGGGCAGCGCCTCGCAATTCTACATTCGCGACGACAGCTTTCGCACCCTCCGTGATCCCTCGCTACCGCCCAACCCGAACGAAGACAAGGATGCCCATCTCACGCATCAGAACTCGCTGCTCTCCAGCTTCGATCTCAGTGCCGTTTGGAGCAACGATCAGTTAAAGTCCAAGTTCCGCTTTTCCGGGACCGAGGAGCACAAGTTCGACGACAACAGGGAGATTGCCAGCGTAGCGGCGCTGTTTTTCGAAACCACCGTCAAGCAATGGGACCTTATGACCAGGCTGGGGCGGCAAACCCGCAACACGGGCGGCGTGGTTGGCCGGTTTGACGGCGGAGTCGTCAGTTGGCAGGCAAATCCCAACGTGCGTCTCAACGTGGTGGGCGGATCCCCAGTCGAGCGGCGTGCGGATGAACCCTTCAAGGATGAGCGCTACTTTTACGGCGCCAGCGTCGACTTCGGCCATTTCTGGGGTAACCTGGAGGCGACCTTGTTTGCCATCGAGCAACGCGGCCGCTCGGTGCTAGATCGGCAGGCCATCGGCGGCGAGCTGCGCTATATCGATGCCGACAAATCTGCCTTTGCCCTGCTCGACTACGACGTGCATTTCCAGGAGATCAACGCGGCGATGTTCAGCGGCTCCTGGACGCTGCCCGACAAATCCACCATCAGCGCCGGCATCGACTACCGCAAATCGCCCTATCTGTCGGCTTGGAACGCCCTGCAAGGCCAACCTTTCCTGACCCTGTATGACATGCTGAAGTTGCACAGCAAGGAAGAGGTGGACCAGTTCGCCATCGATCGCACGCCAACCTATCAATCGGCGACCCTCGGCTATGCCTTTCCGCTCGGTAAGAACTATCAGGTGAACCTGGATGCAACCGCTTCCAGCCTTTCGGGCACCGTTGCCTCGGGCGGCATCGAGGCGATGCTGCCGACCGGCACCGAGCTTTACTACTCCGCCCAGCTGACGCGAACGAACCTATTTGCCGAGGGCGATATGTACATCGCCGGGGTTCGCGTGGCGGACCTAGAGGCCTCCAATCTTTACGTTCTAGACCTCAGTGCCCGCTATCCGTTGAGCAACGAACTGCGCATCAACCCGCGCTTGCGCCTCGGCTACCAGGTCGGTGACACCACCGATTTGCGCGAAGTCACAATCCTCCCATCCATCCTCCTCAACTACTACTGGACCCGCGACTTGAGTTTGGAACTGGAGATCGGCGCCAAGTGGACGGAACGGCAACAGGCCGGGGCAACGCAAACCGAGACCGATCTGTTCTTTACCGCCGGCTTCCGCTACGACTTCTACGCCGATGGGCAAAAGCCGTGCGGTTTGCTCACAACCTGTCACTAGTCGAGTGTTTACCGGGGGCTACAGCGTCGCCGGCGCCCCGAGGATGACGGTTGCCTGCGAGGACAGCACGCCACCGTTGCCGTGTGCGATGGCGACCTCGCAGTCCTCGACCTGCCGCGCGCCGCATTCGCCGCGCAATTGCCGCACCGCCTCGATCAGCAAAAACAGGCCATACATGCCGGGGTGGCAGTAGGAGAGGCCCCCGCCGTTGGTGTTGACGGGCACGCTTCCCTTTGGTGCGATCCGCCCATCGCTTACAAAGGCCCCGCCCTCGCCCTTCTTGCAAAAGCCGAGGTCTTCCAGAAATAGAATGGTGTTGATCGTGAAGGCGTCATAGAGCTCCAGGACGTCGACGTCGGCGGGCCCGAGTTTCGCCATCTGGTAGGCCGCCCGCCCCGACGCGGCGGCCCCCGTCAGCGTCAGGTCCGGCATGTTGGAAATGCTCGCGTGCGTGATCGACTGGCCGCACCCCAGCACGTAGGCCGGAGGCTGCTTCAGCGCGCGCGCGCGTTCAGCCGAGGTCACCACGATCGCGCCGCCGCCATCGGTGACCAAACAGCAGTCGCGCACCGTAAATGGGTAGCTCACCAGGCGTGAGGACAGCACGCCGTCGATGGTCAAGGGTTTCTTTTCCCAGGCCGCCGGATTGAGCAGTGCCCAGTCGCGGGCGGCGACGGCAACGGCGGCGAGTTGCTCGCGCGTGGTGCCAAATTCATGCATATGTCGTGCCGCCGCAAGCGCGTAGGCGCTGGCGGGAAGAAACGGCTTGAACGGCGTCTCATAGGGATTGATTTCGCGCTGGGAGGCCTGCTTGCGGCCGACCGTGCGCTGGGTGCTGCCGTAGGCGATCACCGCGACGTTGCAAAGCCCCTGCTCGATCGCGGCCATGGCATGCGCAACGTGGTACTCGAACGACGAGCCGCCGACGATGGTGGAGCCGAGGAACGGCGGATCGATGCCCAGATACTCCGCAAACGCCAGCACCGATAGACGGCTTTGGGCCGTGGCGCCGAACAAGCCGTCGACATCCTTCAGGCCGAGCCCGCAATCGTCGAGCGCCCGTTTGGTGCCCTGGGCCATCAGATCGATCACCGACATGCCGTCGGCGACCTGGCCGAGATCGGATTCCGCAACCCCGACGATCGCGGCGCTGGCACGCTTAAGACCCCGCATGGCTCAGACCTCCACCGGAAAGAAAACGGGCATCGCCGGCTCCTCGCCGCCGGGACGATGTGCGCGAAATTGAACGCGCATGCCGATGCGCACCTGCTCCGGGGTAATGCCCTCGACCCGGCTCATCAGCCGGAAGCCCTCATCGCAGTCGACGAGGGCGACGTTGTAGGGCGCACCTTCCTGCGGATACACCACGGTCGTCGAATAGACCGTGCCCAAGCCCTTGCTCACCCGCCACTCGAGCTGATCGCTTCCCGTTGAAGGACACAGCAGGCGCGGATAAAAGACCGCGCGGCCGGCCGCCGAACTCCATTGGTAGGCGAGCTGGCCGCGCTCGAGATGGGCAAGATACGTGTTGAGTGGCGAGGTCGCTGGTGGGGGCATGAGGCCTTCCCTGACGTGGATGGATCCCGAGGGCCCTTTTATGCCCTCGCGTGCCGTCGGCGGCAACCGGGGTTTGATTGGCGCGCCGTGCCGGCTACAATCGCGCAAGCGAGGGAAACGAGACGCGCGCATGGACCAGGTGCAGGCAACAATGACCCTGTTTGCCTCCTCACGCTCACCCTTCGTGCGCAAGGTACTGGTCGCGGCGCACGAGACCGGACTAGCCCAGCGCCTCAAGATCCGCCGCGTCGTGGTCTCGGCTAACAAGCCAAACCCGGAGGTGATGGCGGCCAATCCGCTCAACAAGATCCCGACGCTGCTGCTGGCGGACGGCACGACGCTCTATGACTCACGCGTGATCTGTGAGTTCTTCGACACCTTGCACGCCGGGCCGCCCCTCGTGCCCTCCGAACCATCCTGCCGCTGGCACGCGCTGCGCCTGCAGGCGCTCGGCGATGGCCTGATGGAGGTCAGCATCGCGCGGCTTGGCGAGACGAACCGCCCGCCCGCCGCCCAATCGGCGACGCATCTGTCGAGTTTTCGGCTCAAGATCGCCGCGGTGCTCGATGAGCTGGAAAACCGCTCGACGGATTGGAGCGGAAGCTTGCAGATTGGCCAGATCGCGGTGGCGTGCGCCCTGGCGCATCTGGATTTTAGGTTTGCCGCCGACGACTGGCGCGCTGGTCGGGCACGGCTTGCGGCCTGGTATGATGATTTTGCCGCCCGCCCATCGATGCGCGCGACCGCCTATGTCGACGCCTACTGAAAAGCCTGCCTACTACGTTTGCGAACCGGCGAGGATCCAGCATGAGCAAACTTCCCCAGCAGCAGATTCCGGGCGTCTATCATCGCCGCGTCGGCGATATCCTTGTCACCGCGCTCAGCGATGGCTTCCTCGACGGCTCGCTCGATGTGCTGCGCAACATTTCGCAGGACGAGGCCCGACAGATCCTGACCGATACCTTCCGGCCGGCTCGACGCACGCCGGTGAACGCCTTCCTGGTGTATTCGGCCGGCCGACTCGCCCTGATCGAAACCGGCTCGGGTAACTATCTGTTGCCCACCGCCGGCAAGTTGCTGGCCAACCTAGGCGCGGCGGGTGTCGCTCCGACCGATATCGAGGCCGTGCTGCTGACGCACATGCATCCCGATCATTCGGCCGGCCTCACCGATATGGAGACCGGCAAACTGAATTACCCCAACGCCGAGCTCGTCGTGCACGAGAACGAACCGCGTCACTGGTTCGATGACGCCAAGATGGCGAGCGCGACGGAACGGGCCAAAAAGCTTTATTTTCAGGCCGCACGCGAGCAGACTACGCCCTACAAGAGCCGCACGCGCCTATTCACCGCAGGCGAGGTCTTTCCCGGCGTGACCGCGATTCCGCGGCCCGGCCACACGCCGGGTCATACCACCTTTCTGATCAGCTCGGGCAATGATCAGCTGCTGATCTGGGGCGATATCGTGCACGTACCCGAAGTGCAGACCGCACGGCCCGAGGTCTGCATGGAATTCGATACCGATGCCGACGCCGCCGCCGCGCAGCGACGCAAGGTGTTCGATATGGTCGCCACCGACCGCCTACTCGTCACCGGCATGCACATGCATTTCCCGGGTTTTGCGCACTTGGTTCGGCGAGGCACTGGCTATCAATTGATCCCCGCCGCCTGGGAGCAGGAGCTATAGCCGCGGCGGTCATTTGATCTTGATGCCGGTGGCGGCGATCACGACACCCCAGCGCTCGATCTCACTTTTGACGTAGCTGGAGAATTCCGCCGACGAATTGCCGACGGCGAGGGCACCTTGGGCGGCAAGCTTGTCCTTGACTTCGTCGGACTTGAGCGCCTGGGTGGCTGCGGCGTGGATCTTGGCGATGATCGGCTGTGGCGTGGCCATCGGCGCAACCAAGCCATACCAATTGTCGGCTTCGACCTGCGGCATGCCAAGCTCCGCCGTGGTGGCCACCGAGGGCAGGCTCGCAATGCGCGCTTTACTCCCAATCGCCAGCGCCCGCAATTTGCCCGACTGGATGCTGCCGAGCAATACGGGCACGTCGGCGAACATCATCTGCACGTGACCACCGAGCAAATCGTTCACCGCGGGAGCGGCACCGGTATAGGGAACGTGGACCAGATCGATTTGTGCGGTCAGCTTGAGCAGCTCCATGGCCAGATGCGGCATGCCGCCGAGGCCCGTGGAGGCGAATACCATCTTGCCCGGCTGCGATTTTGCCAGGCTAACGAGCTCGGCCAACGAGGTGACCGGGACCTTCTCGTTGACGACCAGGATTTCTGGCACCGAGACGATCTGCGTGATGAGGGCTAGATCCCTCAGCGGATGAAACGGCATGTTCTCGCGAAGGTTGACGTTCATCGCCAAGCCACTCGAAGGGGCGATGGCGATGGTGTAGCCGTCGGGTTCTGCCTTGGCCACCGAGGCAATGCCGGTGAGGCCGCCGGCGCCGGCCCGGTTCTCAATCACCATGCTTTGCCCGATTAGGCTCGACATCTTCTCCGTCAGGATACGGCTGATGGTGTCGGCGGGGCCCCCAGCCGGAAACGGCACGACGAACTTGATGGCGCGATTGGGATAATCCTGGGCTTGCGCCGGGTAAGCAAAGGCCAATGCTCCGACAAGACAGGCTAGTTCGATCCATGAGCGCATGGCATTCCCACTCCTCGGGCCCGATTGTCCCCCGGCGAGTATGGCACAACGGCGCGGCCATCGCCCGCGAGATGGCGTTGGGCCCCCACGAGGCTTGCGCTTAGGATGCAAGCTCCCCGCTGTCGATGGGAGCGCAGCACTGCGGGGTTGCTGCACGATCCACAGATCGGACCTGGCCACAGATCGGACCTGGCCACAGGTCCGGACCTGGCCACAGATCCGGACCTGGCCACAGATCCGGACCTGGGGAGAGGGAGACTTGCGCTTGCCTCCACCTTAATCTGTTGGGCCTAACACCGTCGGCCCAGCAGCATTGGTAGGCCCAGCTCCATTGGCTGCGATACCCATTGGATCACCAGCGAGGCGCGATCGGGTCGGAGCCGGGCACAAGCGGCGCGCAAGACACGGCTACCAGCAGCAAGACAGGGCACCCGCAGCGAACCTGGCCGGGGAGACGGTCGCCCGCGATCGCCTTGAGCGTCGACCGCGTGCGCCGGGGCTGGCGCCCCTCGCCAACAAACAAGGCTGCGCTTTGGAGCGCAGCCCGGAGTTGAATAAGCAAAGTATTGGGGAGCGGTACTGAGCCTGCTGCAGCTGTCGCCTTCAATCGCGGTGCGGGGAAAGTCGATTAAGACGAAGGCCGAGCGCCGCTCCGACTCACAGCATACAGAAAAATTCACCGATGATCCGCGGCCGCGCAAGAAAGTGATATTTTGCTCAATTGTGCCGCTCATTTACGCGGCGCGTTTCGTTGCAGCGCAGTGGGACGATATCCATTTTTCGCTCCACGAGATTCGCCCGTCGCCGGCGTGCATAGGCCACCGAGCGGCCGCAACCCAAGGTATTAGAAAACTTGCGAGCGGCCGCCCGCCCCGTTGGGCGAGAGCGGCCAGTTCATCGGGCCATTGCCTCGGGCAAGCCGCGAGGCTTGCTTGCGCCTGTCGCCCGCAGAAGGGAGCTTGTGAAGCCAATGCGGGGCGCGCCGCCCAGGTCTTGGCTCCGGTCGGCGCCGCCAGGGATGAGTGGGCGCTTTCCCCCTGCCGCGTCTCTGCTTTAAGATCTTACATGATGGGGGACGCTGCCATGCCATGGACGCTTGATCGTACGACGAGCCGCCGCCGCTTCCTGGGCTTCCTGGCGGCAAGTCCGCTCATCAGTGCCGGCGGTCTATCCGCCTTGGCGCAGACGCCCTCCTCGCCACACAGGCTACCCGACCCAATGCTGTGGGCGCCGCGCGATTTGGAAAACCTGATCGTCAGCCCGAAGGAGGCCATCAATATCTTCGATTTCGAGCCCGTGGCGCGCAAAAACGTGCCCCCGGCGCACTTCGGCTACATGGTTGCGGGTGTCGACGACGAAGTGACCTTGCGCGCCAATCGCGAGGGCTTTCTCAAGTTCCAGCTCCGCCCGCGGCGGCTCGTGGACGTCAGCAAAATCGACATGCGCTCTACTATTCTGGGGGTGGCGTACGATAGCCCGATCTTCATTTGCCCGACGGCCAGCAACCGCGCCTTTCACCCGGACGGCGAAGTGGCCGTCGCCAAGGCGGCGAGGAGCGGCAATCATCTGCAAATGCTTTCGACCGTTGCCACAACCTCGATCGAGGAGGCCAGCGCGGCGCGCGGCGCCCCGATCTGGTTTCAGCTTTATGCCTCGCCACGCTGGCAGATCGCCGAGGCCTTGGCAAAGCGGGCGGAGCGGGCGGGTTGCCCGGCGATCGTTGTGACCATCGACGACCTCGGCGGCAGAAACCAAGAGACCTTGCAGCGCCTGCGCCGCACCGACACGCGACAATGCTCGGCCTGCCACGCCCCCGGCTGGGGCTATGTCGCGCGCAAGCCAAACTATGACGGGCTCGACATGTCGGGGCTATCGACCGTGCTTTCTCCCAACATGACCTGGGATTTTATCAAGCGCTTGCGCGACACGGTCGCAACCAAGCTCCTGCTCAAGGGCATCATGTCGCACGAAGACGCGCGGCTGGCCGCGGCGAGCGGCATCGACGCGATCATCGTGTCCAACCACGGTGGACGCAGCGAAGACAGCGGACGCTCGACCATCGACGCGCTGCCCGAAATCATCGAGGCCGCCGGCGACACCATGCCGGTACTGGTAGACAGCGGATTTCGCCGCGGCACCGACATCCTCAAGGCGCTCGCCCTGGGTGCCAAAGGCGTCGGTATCGGACGGCCCTGCCTTTGGGGCCTCGGCGCCTTTGGACAGGAGGGGGTGGAGCGCGTGTTGGAGCTGCTGCGTGCCGAGCTGCGCGTCGCCATGCAGCAGGTGGGAGCACCGTCGATCCGCGACCTCACACCGGCCATGGTGCGCCGCGCCTGAGCGGCGGCCACGCCGCCCGCGCCCAGCGCTTCAAAGCTGGCCATGCCACTGGGCCGAGCCGGCGCGGCCGATCTTGACCGTCTCCGATTTCAGCTGGGAAGTCTCCGCTGCGCAGCTCGATGGGCGCCCCGTGCGGGGTTCGTTCCGCCGCCGCATCCCAGGCCTTGTGATAGCGCGCGAGCTTGGCGGCGATGATCCGATGGCACTCGCCGGGGATTCAGCGCTAGCACGGAAAATGACGCCGGGCGCCAGCCCAGCCGCGACGTCGACCCGTGATGGCGGCCGGCCACCCGCTAGCGCGAGCCGTAGGTGCCGCAAACCATGCCGCGACGCGACGCATTGGGCGCCGTCAGATACGGCGCGCGCATGATCGTGCCCGTCATTGTGCTTGCCGAACGCTGTTCCTGGTACGCCGTCATCAATCCCTTCTTCTCAAGGTGTCTCGCTCTCAGGTGTCTCGCTCTCAGGTGTCTCGCTGTCAGGTGTCTCGCTGTCAGGTGTCTGGCGCGCACCCCGCTTACCGCCCGCCCGAGGCCGCGCGGCTGGCGCAGCCTCGGGGCGGGGCCGAAGGCGTGCTTCAGAGCACAGCGCGCCCGCGCACCGTGTGCCATGACACACTCGGTTTGCCACACCAACTCGGATGGACGTGCACCATGCCGCTGCCCTGCAACGTACCGGTTTCGCTGTCATCGTGGCTCACCTGTTCGTGCCTCGGCGGAGCGCTTTTGTTCGGCGCCGCGAGCCTGCGCGCCGAACCAAGCACGGGCGAAGGCTGGACCGTTGCCACCCTCGCGCGCGATGGATCTTGGGGGGTCGCAACCGAATCCTCATTGGCCCATGCCATCGGCATGGCCGTCAGCAAGTGCAAGACAATGGCGGTGCCGCAAAGCGATTGCGGCGCGCAATTCACGACCATCAGAACCGGCTGGACCCTGGCGCTCTTGTGCGGTGATCACAAGGTGCTGGCCGCCGCCAAACGCTTGGACGAGGCTTGGCTGGCCGTACAATTTCGCCTTGAGCTGAAGCGGGCCCACCTACCTGATCTGCCGCCATGCCGGCAGATCTTCACGGTGGACCCCGCCGGTGAGGTGATCTTGTCCGCTTCTGAACCTTCAACGGCCCTGTCGCGATAGCGCACAGTTCTGCTCGGCACGGCGCACGCTAACGAACCGCGCCGACCTGGGCATCATCTTGTAGCTGCCCAACGCGGCACGCCGCGCAAGCTAGCGCGTTTCGCCCGCAAGCGGTGCCTGCCCCACCAAGCGCACCTCGCAGCGATTGGCCCGGTGCGCGGGGGTACCACTCACGGGATCGCGTATGGTGGCATCGACCGTGCCATTGAAATTGGCGCCGTTGGGACTGAAGGGGTCGTAGCTCCTAGCACCCAGGGCCTCGCAACCCTGCCACCAGCCGTGCTCGCCCACCACCACGCGAGGATCGAGTTTCTCGTTCAGTCGCGCCCGCGCCCGCATGGCTCCCGCCGGGGTTTCCAGCGCCACCCAGCTGCCGGCGGTAATCTTGCGCACCGCCGCCGTCGCGGGATGCAGCTCCACCTCCGGATCGAGCGCGTGCTTGCGCAGGGCGGGCAAGGCGCGATGTTGCGTTTGGCAGAATACGATCGGCTTGGCACAGGTCAGCACAAGCGGGTAGCGCTGCGCCAGCTCGGCTCGAGCCAGCGGGCCAATCTCGGGCGCTACGAAATCCGGCAACGCCTGATAGCCGTGTTCGAGGAAGGTCTCTGACCAGAGCTCTACCTTGCGTGACGGCGTGGAAAATCCGCGCGCGCGCCCCTGCTGGTCGAGTTCGGCATACTTTTGATGCCGCGGCGTGAGCGCGACGCGAATGCCGCGCGGCTCGGCGCGGAGCTGTTCCAGCGTCACACCGCTAGCGGCGAGCTGCTGGCGGTAGGCCGCATCAATATCGCCCTGCCAGAAATGCTCACCAAGTCCCAGCCGCATGGCAAGCTCGAATATGAAATCGGTATCGGGTCGCGCTTGGCCCGGCGGCGCCACCACGGCCCGACGGAATTGGAGCAAAGACTGTGCTTCGGTATTGATCTCAAAGCCGATCTTCAAGGCTTCGCGCTCGAAGCAGGACGCAATGGGCAAGACAATGTCAGCCAGCGTTGCGGTTGGCGTCATGAAGAGATCGGCATGGGCGTAGAATTCCAAGGCCGACAGGGCGGCGCGGCCGCGTAAGGGATCGGCCTGGGCGAGCAATAGATTGGTGCCAAAACCGATGAGCCCGCGTACGGGATAGGGGGTGCCTTCGAGGACGGCCCGATAAAAATCATGGGTGGAGACATGGTTCCAGTGCGCCGGCCCTAGCGGGCGTTCGGCGGCACCGATGGCGGGAGCAAGCTTCCTGACGGCGCCAAGGTCTTCCCCCGTGACCGGCGCGCTCGGGACTGAGGGGAATAACACGTTGCCACCGGGCACATCGAAGCAGCCGGTCAGCGCATAGAGCAACGCAATGGCCCGGGCGTTCTCCGTCGTGTTGGCGTGTTGTTCGTGTCCGCTCCAGGCGTAGTAGGAGACTGGGCGGGCGTGCCAGATCAGGCGCGCGGCCTCCTCGAGGTCTTTTGGCGCTATCCAACACGTCGCCTCCACCACCTCTGGCGAATACTTTCGGCACAGGGCGGTATAGTGAGCGAAGACCGGCTGGCAACTGATCGGCCCGTTCGCCGCATCGATGCGGTATTCGCCCTCAAGGGCCAGCGATTGACTGTCGGCCAGATAGCGTCCGCTGTCGGGGTCGTATGGCGTGGGGCAACGAGCCCGCGCATCCCAGGCGATAGACTTGCGGGCATCCCCGTCCCGGACCAGATCGCTCTCGCGCAACAGCCGCCCCGTGTCGGAGCGCACCAGCAAAGGTCCATTGCTCCAGTCGCGAATGAAGTCGCGGTCGTACCAGCCACGCTGGATCATGAGATTGGCCAATCCCAAGGCCAAGGCGCCGTCCGTACCCGGACACAGGCGTAACCAGACGTCGGCCTTGTTGGCGAGACCGGCGTTGCGCGGGTCGACCACGATCAGTTTCAAGCCGCGCTTTAGCGCCGCGACCGTCGCGGTGGCGTGGGTCAGGCGCGAATGGGAGGGATTGTAACCCCACAGCAGCAGACAGCCGGAACGCTCGATATCCGGCATGGCGCCGCCGGCACTGCCCGTCCCCACGCTACCGACGCCAAATGCATAGCGCGTGGCATAGCCGCGTCCCCAACCGCACAGGTCGAGCGAGGAGACCTGGTTCGGGGTGCCAAAGGCATGCATCAGACGCCGCACGAAGCTGCTGGCGTCCCCGATCGCCGTGGTCGATGGCGAACATTGGCTGAAGGCCACGGCCTCCGGGCCGAACTGCTCGGCGATGCGGCGCATGGCTGAGACCGTCTCGGTGAGCGCCAGGTCCCAAGAAATCTCCTCCCAGCCCGGGTCGGGATGGCCCTTTGGTTGCCG
>DATMZT010000147.1:0-71178 GCA_035573335.1 Hyphomicrobiaceae bacterium
CGGCTAGCGCAGATGGCAGGCCACCTGGTGGCCCGGCTGGACCTCGCGCAGCAGGGGGACCTCCGACCGGCAGCGCGCCTCTGCGTAGGGGCAGCGCGTATGAAAATGACACCCGGGCGGCGGCCGCAGCGGACTTGGCACGTCGCCTTGCACCACTTGGCGCGCGCGCTTGATCGCCGGATTGGGTATCGGCACGGCCGCAAGCAGTGCCTCCGTGTAAGGGTGCAGCGGGCGGGCGAACAGCGTGGTCTTGTCGGTGTACTCGACGATCCGGCCGAGATACATCACCGCGATGCGGTGGCTGATATGCTCCACCACCGCCAGGTTGTGGGAGATGAAAAGGTAGGAAAGCTTCAGATCGCGCTGCAAGTCCCGCAAAAGGTTGATGACCTGCGCCTGAATCGACACGTCGAGCGCCGAGACGGGTTCGTCACCGACGATGAGGCGTGGATTGAGCGCGAGCGCGCGCGCCACGCCGATGCGCTGGCGCTGTCCGCCGGAGAACTGGTGCGGATAATTGTCCATCTGCGCGCGGCGCAGGCCGACGCGCTCGAACAACTCCGCCACGCGCTCCCGTCGCGCCCGCTTGCCGCCGTCGCGGTGCAACTTCAAGGGCTCGGCGACGATATCGCCGGCCCGCATGCGCGGATTGAGCGAAGAGAACGGGTCTTGGAAGATGATCTGCATGCGTTGGCGCAGGGGCCGCAACTCGGCCTTGCTGAGCCCGGAGAGCTCCTGGCCCTCGAGCCGGATGCTGCCCGCCGTTGGCTCGATCAAGCGCAGGATGGTGCGCCCGACCGTGGTCTTGCCGCACCCCGATTCGCCGACCAGGCCGACGGTTTCGGCAGGGCCGATCGTGAAACTGACATCGTCGACGGCGTGCACATGGCCCACCGTGCGCCGCAGCAGGCCGCGCCGCACGGGAAAGTATTTCTTCAGCCCTTTTACCTCCAACACGGCGGCCGGATTGTCAGGCATTAGCGGCTCCAGCGAGCTTGTCAGAGTGCCAGCAGGCCGCCCAGTGGCCCTCCTGCTTTTCTTCGTAGCGCGGATACTCCTGTCGGCACACGTCGCTGGCAAAGGTACAGCGGGGCGCGAAAGAGCAGCCCGGCGGCAGGTTGCTGAGCGCCGGCACAATGCCGGGAATTTCTTGCAGCCGCTGCGTTGGCGTGCCGTCGATGCGGTTCTCGAGGCTGGGCAGGCGGGGGATCGAGTTCAAGAGGCCGCGGGTGTAGGGGTGGAGCGGAGAAGCGAACAGGGCCGCGACGGGGGCCTCCTCTACCTTGCGGCCCGCGTACATGACAATGACGCGTTCGGCCGTTTCCGCCACCACGCCTAGGTCGTGGGTGATTAGGATCACGGCGGTGCCGAGCTCTTTCTGCAGGCGGGCGATCAGGTCGAGGATCTGCGCTTGGATCGTGACATCAAGCGCCGAGGTCGGCTCGTCCGCGATCAGGACCTCAGGGTTGCAGGCCAGCGCCATGGCAATCATGGCGCGCTGGCGCATACCGCCCGAAAGTTGGTGCGGATATTCCCTGATGCGTTGTTTCGGCTCGGGAATGCCGACCAGATGCAGCATCTCGGTCGCCCGCCGCGTGGCGGCCGTGCGCGATAAGGCTTGGTGCAGAATGAGCGCCTCGCTGATCTGGCGGCCGATGGTCATCACCGGATTGAGCGAGGTCATCGGCTCCTGGAAGATCATCGATATGCGATTGCCGCGAATTGCTCGCATGGCCGCGGCGTCGAGCTCGATGAGATCGACGCCGTCGAGGCGCGCCGAGCCGCCGACGATGCGGCCGGGCGGATCGGCCACCAGGCGCAGAATCGAGAGCGCGGTCACGCTCTTGCCGCATCCTGACTCGCCGACGATCGCCAGTGTCTCGCCGCGCTTGAGCGCGAACGACATCCCGTCCACGGCCTTCATGAGGCCACCGCGCGTGTAGAAGTAGGTGCGCAGATCCTCAACTTCGAGCACGCGGTCGCTGGCGGTTTGCACCGGTGCGGTCTTGTCGGGGGAGGGTGGCAAGCAAGCCTTCACTAAATGCGCTGACGGGGATCGAGAATGTCGCGGATGGCGTCGCCGAGCAGGTTGGTCCCGAACACGACCAGGCTGATGGCGATGCCGGGGAAGATGACAAGCCAGGGGGCGGTGCGGACGTATTCGGCGGCCGATTCGGAGAGCATGCGGCCCCAAGAGGGATGCGGCTCGGGGACACCCAGGCCTAAGAACGCCAGCGCCGACTCCACCAGAATGGCCGAACCGAACTGCGCCGTCCCCAGCACGATCAGCGGTGCCAAGGTATTGGGGAGCACGTGCTGAACGGCGATGCGGGCTTCGCTCATGCCGATGGCACGCGCCGCCTCCACGAACGGCATTTCTCGCAGCGCCAAGGTGTTGGAGCGGATGACGCGGGCGACGTTGGGCACCAGCGGAATGGCAATGGCGATGATGGTGTTGGTGAGCGACGGGCCCAGCGAGGCCGCCATGATTAGAGCCATCACCAGCAAGGGCAGCGCCTGCATGATATCAATCAGGCGTTGTGCGATGAGATCGACCCAGCCGCCGAAGAAGCCGGACAATAGCCCAATCGTGACGCCGATCAGGCAACCAAGCGTGGTGGCGCCAATCGCCACCGCCAGCGAGATGCGCGCACCATAGACGATGCGCGAGAAGACATCGCGGCCCATGAAATCGGCGCCAAGTGTGTGTTGTTCACCGGGCGGCGCCAGCGATACGCGCGGGTTGGTGGAGGTTGGATCGTAGCTGGTGATCTGATTGGCGAAGATCGCCGTGGCGATGAACAAAAGCATGATCAGTGCGCCGATCGCGCCCAGCGGGTAGCGCCGCACGAAATGCAGGAGCGCGCCGCCCCAGCCACGCACATTGGCGCCGGCCCGCCTCAGTTCCACCTCATGATCGATGACTGCCACTTGCGATCTCACTCTTCGTATTTGATGCGCGGATCGAGAACGACGTACAGCATGTCCACAATAAAGTTAGTGACCACCACGACGATGGCGATGAACATGACAAGGTTCTGCACGATGGGGTAATCGCGCCAGCGGATGGCCTCGACCAGAAAGCGCGCCACGCCCGGAATGTTGAAGACCGTTTCGGTGACGATCAGGCCGCCGATCAGGAAGGCGGCCTCGATGCCGATAATGGTGACGACCGGCAGCACGGCGTTGCGCAGGGCGTGGTCGTAATTAACGGCGGGGTCGGAGGCACCCTTGGCACGCGCCGTGCGGATGTAGTCCTGCCGCATCACCTCCAGCATCGAGGAGCGCGTCAGGCGCATGACCAGCGCCGAGCTGCGGAAGCCGACGGCGGCGGCGGGAATGCTCAAGAGCGCAAGGTCGTGCCAGAAACTGCCGGTGTTGCTCTTGTAGATTGGGATCCAACCAAACCAGTGCACGAACGCCATCAGGATGAGCAGGCCAAGCCAAAAGGACGGCAGCGATAGTCCGCTCAAGCTCACGACCCGCAGCGCGTAATCGAGCGCCGTATTTTGCCGCACCGCGCTCATCACCCCCAGGGGCACGCCGAACAGGACCGAGAACACGAGCGCCAGCACCGCCAACTTGGCTGTGACCGGGATGCGCGGCAGAATCTCCTCGATGGCGGGCTTTTCCGAGACGTAGGCGTACCCTAAGTCGCCGCGCGCCAGGCCGCTGATCCAGCTGACGTACTGGGTGACGATGGGCTGGTCCAAACCGAGTTCGCGCTCGATTTTCTTCTTCGCAGCCGGATTAACAAAGCCCGCGGAGTCGAAAATAATGTCGGTGATATTACCCGGCACCAGCCGCAGCATGACGAAGATCAGGACCGACATCCCAAACAGCGTCACCACCATCAGGAGCAGTCGGCGAATGAGATAGGTTCCCATTGCAGTGCTCCTTTATGTGTCCACCTCCGCCGCCGACGCGCGCTATTTGTCGAGCCACACGTCCTCGAAGCGCCAGTTATTGTAAATGCCGTTGGCGTGCAGCACGAACCCCTTCACGTGCGGATGCCAGCAGGTGGCGGCACGACCATACGAGATGATCGGACGGGCGAGGTCCTCGGCCAGCTTGCGTTCGATCTCCCACACCAATTGCTTGCGTTTGGCCGTATCGGTCTCTTGCGATTGCTTGTCGATCAGCGCGTCGACGTCCTTGTTGCAGTACTGCGTGAGATTGCGTTCCGAATTGCAGCTGTAGTTCTCGTATAGGTTGACGTCGGGATCGTCGACGCCCACGCCGGTCAGATTGAGGCCGACGGAATATTCCCCACGCGTCACCTTGGCGTGCCAGATGCTGGTGTCGATCACCTCGAGTTCGCCGTCGACGTAAATTTTCTTGAGCTGGTCGATCAGGATCACGGCGGGATCGCGGTAGATGGCGATATTGCGCGTCGACACCTTGATTTTGAGCGGCTTGGCCTCGCTGTAGCCCAGGCTCTCCATGATTTTGCGCGCTTCGGCGCGGCTCTTTTCGACGTCGGCGGCGTAGCCGGGTAGCTTTTGCAGCTCCTCGGGCGGCATACCCCAAAGTCCCTCCGGCGGCGGCAGCATGACGCCGCTGATATCGTCCTTGCCCCCGCTCAGGATATCGACATAGGCCTTGCGATCGAGGGCGAGCGCCATCGCCTTGCGAATCTTGAGGTCGTTGAAGGGCGCCGCCTTCGGATTGATAATCAGGTTGGTCGACACATAGGTCGGCACCAGCTCGCAGATCGCCTTGGGTGCTTGCGACGTTACATCTTTCAGGAGCGGTACCGTGACGTCGGCGTTGAACGTCATATCGAACTCGCCGGCCACAAAAGCCAGGATGCGGGTGGAGCGATTTTCGATCACCTTCCACTCGATGCCGTCAAGATAGGGCTCTCCCTTCTTCCAGTAGTCCGGGTTACGGGCGAACGTCACCGATTCGCCGCGCTTGAACTCCACGAACTTGAAGGGCCCGGTGCCGATCGGATTGGTGCGCATATCCTTGGTCGAGACGTGGCAGGGGTAGACCGGCGTATAACCCGAAGCGAACAGCGATAGGAACGAGGCTTGCGGTCGATTGAGATTGAACGTCACCTCATAGTCGCCGTTGACCGTGACCTCCTTCAGATTGTGCCACCAAATGGCGCGCGGATTTTTGCGGAAGTCGTCGTTGTCCTTGCCCGTCAGCTTGTTCCAAGTGCACTGCACATCTTTGGCGGTAAACGGCTTGCCGTCATGCCATTTGACGCCCTGGCGCAGCTTGAATGTGAGCTTGGTCTTGCCCGCGTCCCAGGCCCAGCTTTCCGCCAGCTCGGGCACGATGTTGTCGGGTGAGTTGAGCTTCTTTTGCTGGTCGTAGAGGACCAAGTTATTGAACACGCTCATGAAGGGGCCAACCGTGGAGATGGTGGCTTCCTCATGGATCGAACCGCTGGGCAGATTGTCGCGATGGTAGATGCGCAGCGTTCCGCCGGACTTTTGCGCCAGCGCCGGGGCGGCCACACAGCAAATGGCCGCCGTCGCCAGAACGCAGCCGAGCGCGCGCTTTAAGGGCATCTGCCGTCCTCCCAGAGTTGCCCGCCGACCAACCGCCAGCGCTGGCTTATTGTTCTGCCGGTTACGCTAGCCGCGGCGTAGCCAGCGAGCAAGCCCCGCCTTTGGACTATGGCTAGCGATGCCGGCGCGGGATGTTGCCACCGGCCTCAGGCCTGTTGTTTGACCAGCAGCGCATCGACCACGGAGAGGCCGGCGCCCTCGGCGTGGACGATGACGGGGTTGAGGTCGATCTCGGCGATCTCGTCGGCAAAGTCGTGCGCCAGGGCGGCCAAGCGCACCATGGCATCGACCAGGGCGTCGACGTCGCGGGCTGGGCTGCCCCGATAGGCCTTGAGGAGGCTGGCGCCTTTGAGGCGCTGCAGCAGCCCCCGAGCCGCGTCGGCCGCCAGCGGCACCGGGGCGAGCACCACGTCCTTGAAGCGCTCGACATTGACGCCACCGAGGCCGACCAGCAGCAGCGGACCAAAGGTGGCGTCGCGTTTGATCCCGAGGATCATCTCCAGGCCGGGCGGCGCCATCGCCTGCACCAGAACCCCGCGCACGCGCGCCGACGGCGCCTGCGCCTGGGCGGCGGCGATGAGCGCCGCGTAGGCGGCGCCGACTTGCTCCGGGCTCGCGAGATTGAGCCTAACGCCACCGGCCTCGGTCTTGTGCAGGATTTCGGGGGATTGGATCTTGAGCGCTACGGGTGCGTTGATGGCGACCGCCGCCTCGGCCGCCGCGGCGGCGGTGTCGACGAGCCTGGCGGCAGGCAGCGTGCCGATGCCGTAGGCCGCCAGCAAAGGGCGCGCCTCCCATTCGCAGAGCACGCCATCGGCCTCAGCAAGCCGGGCGCGCGCCGCCGCGCGGGCCGGCATCGGCGGTGCACTCACGACCTCGATCGGCTTGAGGAAGGCCGTGCGCAGTGCGCGATAGTCCGCCATGGCGGCAAAAGCGCGGGCGCAGTTGCGGATATCCGTGCTGAGCGGATAGCCAGCGTCGGTGAGGATCTTGGTCGATTGCGGGGCCGGCAGCGTGTAGCTCCAGAGCAGAATGGGTTTCGTCGCCTCCCCCGCCAGCCGCGCCAGCTCGGTCTGTTGCCTTTCCAAGTTCTTGGCGGAGCGTGCGGTGATGACGACGATTTGGCCGTCGATGCCGGGTGCGTCCATCACGAGCCGGGCCAGCCCGGCGTAGCCAATCTTGTGCACGGCTTGTGCCGTTGCATCGACCGGATTTTGTGAGGTCCCATAGGCGGGCAGGTGCCGATCGATCCGGGCCCGCGTGTCGGCATCGAGGATGGGCACTTCGAGGCCGGCCGCCGTGCAGGCGTCCGCCATCCAGCCACCGCCACCGCCCGATGCCGTGCAGATCGCAACGCGCCGGCCAGCCGGCAGCCGTCCGCGCCAGGCGATCATGGCATTAGCCAGGTCGATCATCTCATCGATGTCGTGGCCCTCGATGAGGCCGTAGTGATCGAACATGGCGCGGTAGGCCTCGTAGGAACCGGCCAGCGCCGCCGTATGCGAGGCCGCGGCGCGTACGCCGGCCTCCGATCGGCCGATCTTGGCGGTGATGATGGGGACGCCGGCGCGCAGCGCCTTCTCGGCGACCCGACGCAGGGTGTGGGGGTTCTTCACGTCTTCCAGAAGGACGATCAGCGCCTCGGTCTTGCCTTCATCGAGCGCGTACTCGGCGATGTCCATGGTCTCCAGGCATGCCTCATTGCCGGTGGTGACGATGTAGCGGAAGGCCACCTCCTTGGCGCGGCCATGATCGAAGAAGGAGAAGCCGATGCCGCCGCTCTGGGCCAAGACCGTTACCTGTCCGCGCGCCGGCCGCGTGGGCGACAACGGCCGCTCGGAGGGCTCGAGCGCCGGGCTGAAGGTTGGGCACAGGGCGGCCGCAATGTTGGCGAAGCCCTCCGCGTTAGGTCCGATCACGGCCATATCATAGCGCTTGGCAATGCGCCTTATGTCGGCCTGCAGGAGCGAGCCGTCGGTGCCGCTGGCCTCGGCAAATCCCGAGCTCAAGACCACGGCCGCCTTGACGCCGGCGCCTCCGCATCGCTCCAACTCCTGCGGGATATATTGAGCCGGGATGATCAGCACGGCCAGCTGTGGCACTTCGGGCAAGTCTTGGATCGAGGCATAGGCCTTGCGGCCCATCACTTCGCTGTGGCTGCGCGTCACCGGATAGATCTGTCCCTGGTAGGGATGGCCGGCCATGGTGTGCATGATGCGGCCGCGCAGGCTCTCCAAATCCGCGGAGGCACCGATCAGCGCGACGTGGCGCGGCCAGAGCAAGTCGTGGATGTCGGGCATGGCAACCTGGCTGGACGAGGCCCTCCAGTAGACCGCAGCCTACTACCCTTGTCGATGGGTCAGGGGCAGCGGGTTGGCCGGCAAGGTCGCGAGCCTGTATAAGGCGTGGTTTGCCAAAAATGAGACGTGAGGACGGTTGAGTGCAGAAGGACGTTGCGAGCCGCGAGCTCTTGCATCATGAGGACCTGGAGGTCGGCCGGGCCTATCTTTCCGCTACCAAGACCGTCACCGCCGAGGAAATCATCGCCTTCGGGCGCGGCTGGGATCCGCAACCCATGCATGTGGACGCGGAGGCGGCAAAGGCGACCATCGTCGGCGGCCTGTGCGCGTCGGGCTACCACATCTGCGTCGTCATGATGCGACTGGTGTGTGATGCCATCTTGAACCGTGTGGCCTCCCTCGGCTCGCCCGGCGTCGACGAAGTGAAGTGGCTAAAGCCATTGAGGCCGGGCGATAGCGTGCGCTGCAGCTACCGGATCCAGCAAAAACGCGTCCTGAAATCGCGTCCCGATGTCGGCGCCTCAAAGGTGCTGGTGGAACTGATTGGCGCCGACGATGCCGTCATCGCCAACTGGGTCACCAACCAGTTCACGCGCCTGCGCTCGCCCATCCGCGCCGGCGAGCAAGGCCCCAGCCAGCGTCAAGCCCAAAGTCAAGCCCAAAGTCAAGTCAAGACGCAATTGAACCTTTGGGAGGGCACGCCGCCCGGCCCTCTCAGCAGCAAGCCAGATCTGTTTTTCGAGGATCGCGAGGTGGGCGAGATTTTCGATCTCGGCCGGCACGACTTCAGCAAGGACAGCATCATCGCCTTTGCCCGTGCCTGGGATCCGCAGCCGTTTCACCTCGACGAGGCGGCCGCCAAAGCCTCGCTGTTCGGCGCGTTGGCCGCGTCCGGCTGGCACACCGCCGCCCTTTATATCCGCAGCCTCGTTGCCGCTCGCCAGCAGTCTAGCGCCGCCGCGCGCGCCGAGGGCATCGCGCTCGCCACCTACGGCCCCTCGCCGGGCTTCAAGAACCTTAGTTGGCCCCGGCCGGTGTTGGTCGGTGACACGGTCGAGTATCGCGCGCGCCTCACCGATAAGATCGATCTCAAATCGCGGGCCAACCGGGGGCTGCTCATCCTCAATTCACAGGGCCGCAACCAGAAGGGCGAAATCGTGTTCGGCATCACCTCGCAAATCTTGTGCGAGCGCCGGCGGCCCTACCGCGCCCCGGAGAGCGCGTAAGGTTCAAGGGTAGGTCGCAAGCGGGCCAAGGTCATGGTCTGGTGCGGCGTTCGCCCAAGCCTCGAGCGAAAGTCCCTCGACCAAAAAGGGCCTCGAACGACTGGCTGGCGGGCTTGAGAGATGCCCTCGCCTGCTCCCCGGCTGCCGGTCGGTGCTGCTTTAGCGCAGCGCCGCGGCGATGTTGCCGCCGTCCACGGTAGCGATATGGCCACTGGTGGCACGTGCCTTGGCAAGGGCCACGAAGGCTTGTGCCACGTCCTCGGCCGTCACCTCGCGCTTGAGCAGATTGCCGCCCATGTAGCTGCGCTCGCTGACGCCGCGTGCCTTGGCGCGTTCGGCAATCATGTCGTTGGTCAACAATCCCGTGCGAATGCGATCGGCATTGACCCCGTTGGCGCGGATGCCATCCTCGCCATAGTCGAGCGCATACTGGCGCATGAGCGCGAGCGTCGCGGCCTTGGGCAGGCCGTAGGGGCCAAAACTCGGACCGGGATTGACCGCCTGCTTGGAGACATTGAACAGCAGGACGCCGCCGGTCGCCTGCTTCTGCATGATGGCCACCGCTTCCTGCGCCACGGCCTGATGCGCAAAGAAATTGAGTTCAAAGCTCTGGCGCAAAACGTCGTCGGCCACCTCGCCGATCCGTCCCTGCCAGGCCGCGCCAGCGTTCGAGACCACGATATCGACGCCGCCGAACCTTTCCACGATCCGGGCGAAGGCGGCGGCAACCGAGCTGCGATCGCACACGTTGCAGGCGACGGCCAAGCCCTTCACCTCGTTGGCGACAGCCGTGGCGGCCGCTTCGGCACGGTCGAGCACCGCCACTTCCGCTCCCGCGGCGGCAAACGCCCTCGCCGTCGCCGCGCCGATGCCGCTGGCGCCGCCCGTCACGACCGCCACCTGGCCCGTGCAGGCCTTGGCCACGGCGCCCTTGAGCTTGGCCTGCTCCAGGCTCCAGTACTCCACATCGAACAGCTCCGCTTCCGGGAGAGGTTCGAAATGACCGATGGCTTCGGCATCGGTAATGACACGGATGGCGTTCTCGGCAAGGTCGGCGGCAATGGTGGCATCCTTTGCCGTGGCGCCAACGCCGAACAATCCGAGCCCCGGCACCAGCACCACGCGCGGCATCGGATCGAGCTTGCTCTTGCTGCCACCGACGCGCGCGTTCTGGCGCTGGAACATGGCGTCGTACCTCGCCACATAGTCGGCCACCGCTGCGCGCAACCCCTGCTGGAAGGCGTCGAGCTTGCCCGCCCGTGCCGGCGGCGCGATCAGGGGGTGGTTTTTGGTGCGAATAATGTGATCGGGCGTAACCACGCCGCGCTGGCCGTAGTCGGCCAAATCGGCGCCGTTGACGTAGTTCAACACCTCGCGGCCGCCACGGAATTCGAGCACGAAACGCTTGGGCTCCGGCGGCGCCGCGCTCGACCGCACCGCGACGGCACCGCGAATGATGGGCGCCACCTCGGCGAGGTCGGCCAGCGCCGGCGGCAGCGCCGCCGCCGCGAACACGTTGCGGCGACCTTTCGCCAATCGCACCTCGGCGCGCGTCACCATCGCGATCATGCGCTCATAGGCCTCGCGTGCGCTGTCTCCGAACGTGAAAATGCCGTGCTTGTGGAGGATCAGCCCTTCGACGTCGGGCTTAGCCTCGAACACCCCTGCCGCCAGCTTGGCGAGGCCAAACCCCGGAATGACATAGGGCACGAAGCCCATGCTGCCGTTGTAGACGTCCTCGACCAAGTCCTGGCCGTTTGGCTGATCGACCAGGCTCAGCACGGCCGCCGCATGCGTGTGATCGATGAATGTGCCCGGTAGGAAGGCATGCAGTAGGGTTTCGACCGACGGATTGGGTGCGCTGGGATTGAGCAAGTTCGTGCGTTGGAAGTTAACCATGTCCTCGTCGGCGAGCCGATCGAGCCGACGCAGCTTGCGCAAAGGTTCAAGCTTCACCGCCGGCAGCCCGGCCGGCTCGATGCTGGCCATATCCCAGCCCGACCCCTTGACGCACAAGACCTGGTGGCTCTCGCCCAACAGGTCGGCAAGCCGGGTTTTGACCGAGGTGTTGCCGCCGCCGTGCAGCACGAGCAGCGGATCGCCGCCGAGCAAGCGCGTACTATAGGTGCGCAGCGCCAGGTCCTCGCTGACGCCGATCTCTTCGTAGCCCTCGATCGCCTTACGGGCGTCGGCATCCCTCCAGCGGCTCAACATCGCTCCGTCCTCGCTCAAACGGTTTGGGCCCTTACGATTTGGGCGCACTTACATAGTGTACGCGGCGAGGATGTCCAGTTCTCCTCGGCGCCGTCCCCCCGGGCGGTCCGATCGATTAGCCGCGCCGCCGCGCTAGGGTGAACCCGCGCCGAGCTTGAGCAGACGATCGGCGTTGCCGTGGGCGAGCTTGGCCAGATCGGCCGGCGCCAGCGCCAGCGAGTCGAGAAAGGCACGGCCGCTTTCATTGGCAGCATAGGGATAGTCGACGGAGAACAGGATGCGGTCGATACCAAACGTCAACAGGGCTGCGAGCAACGGCGGCTGGCTGAACATGCCGCTGGTCGTAATCCAGACTTGCTCGAGAATGGTGCGACTGATCGGTCGGGACAGGTGCTGAATATAGGCCTCCGAGACCTGATCGCAACGCGCCAGCATGGCCGGCAGCCCCTCGCCCATGTGACCAATGATCAGCTTGAGTCGGGGATGCCGATCCAAGGTCCCGGCCAAGACGAGGCGCAACACATGCACGGCCGTTTCCGCGTGCCAGCCCCAGCCGGCCGCCTCCAGTACGTAGCCGGCGGTGCCGGGGAGGTTGCCGTAGTAGAGCTCGCGCACGGCCTGCGGCGCCAGATGCGGATGCAGATAGATCGGAACGTCGAGGTCCTGGGCCGCCGCGAGGATGGGCTCGAAGCGCCCATCGTCGAGAAAGCGGTCATTTGTCATGCCGTTGATGAGCGCCCCGCGAAAGCCGAGCGTCTTGACTGAGCGGACGAGCTCCTCGGCGGCGGCGTCCGGTTCGCGCATCGGCAGGTGCGCAAAGCCCTGGAAGCGGTCGGGGTGACGCGCGATCGCCTCAGCCAAGGCGTCGTTCATCTCGCGCGCGATCGCGACGCCCTCGGCACCATCCACCAAATCGGCACCAGGCCCCGAGGTCGACAGCACCTGGACGCTGATGCCGGAAGCATCCATGGATTTGAGCCGCGCGGCGCCGATTTCGGGCAACAGATCGAGCGGGTTGGCGCGGCCCGGCACGGCGGTTCGTTTGCCGAAACCGCGCCGGCTGATGGCATCGGGGCTAATGCGGCGGACTAGGGATGGGACGGTGAAATGCTCCTCCAGCGCCACGGTTCGCATGGGCACACCTCCTCTTTGCCATGACCGCAGTTGTAGCCAGTGTGCGGCCCGGCGAAAAGGCTGCTGCAAGGCGTGCCGCGGGCTTCGAATTCAACTTGTGCGGCGCCGAGAAAGACCTTACATCGGCGCCGAAAGCGAGCGAGACAGGAGCTCAAGATGGCGGTTCGTTCAATGCGCAATGTCGAAAAGCAGAAGAAAAAGGCACGTCGGGCGCTGCCGCGCAAGAAGCTCACCCGCAGCCAGGGCAATACCTTGCGGGCGCGGCGCCAGCTCAAGAAGATGGCGGGTAAAGCGCGGACGGCAAAGGCGGCCGCGGCAAAGGCCTGAACGGCGCTTTATCTCCGTGCGTGGCCAAGCCGACGCCCGCGGCGCGGGAGGGGCGCCCCCGCTTGTGGACGATCGGGGTGTGCTGGCATCCCCGGCGCCTGCCGTAGCGAGGGGTGCCGATCGCGGGCCGCTCAGGCAAGCCCCAGTTTCCTCTTCAAGACATCGTTGACCGCCTGCGGATTTGCCTTACCGCCGGTCGATTTCATGACCTGGCCGACGAACCAGCCGAGCATGGCAGGTTTGGCCTGAACGCCGGCGACCTTGTCGGGGTTGGCGGCGATAATGGCGTCGATGGCAGTCTCGATGGCGCCGGTGTCGGTGACCTGCTTGAGGCCGCGTCGTTCGACGATGTCGACGGGTTCGCCGCCCTCGCGCCAGACGATCTCGAACACGTCCTTGGCGATCTTGCCGGAAATCGCACCCGAGCTGATCAGATCGATGATGGCGCCAAGCTGGGCGCTGGAGATCGGGCTGGCGGCAATCGTGAGGCCCTCCTTATTGAGGCGGCCAAACAGCTCGTTGATGACCCAGTTGGCCACCATCTTGCCGTCGCGCGGCGCAGCAGCGCCAGCGCGTTCCTTGGCCACGGCCTCAAAGAAATCGGCGTTTTCGCGCTCGGCGGTAAGGACACGCGCGTCATAGGTGGAGAGCCTGTAGTCCTTGGTGAAGCGTTGAACCTTGGCGTCCGGCAGCTCGGGCAGATGCCGTTGCAGGTCGTCGACGTAGGCTTGCGTCAATTCGAGTGGTAACAGGTCAGGATCGGGGAAATAGCGATAGTCGTGCGCTTCCTCCTTGGAGCGCATCGAGCGGGTCTCGCCCCGCGTCGGATCGAACAAGCGCGTCTCCTGTTCGACGCTGCCACCGTCTTCGATGATATCGATCTGGCGGCGGGCCTCCACCTCGATGGCCTGACCAATAAAGCGAATAGAGTTGACGTTCTTGATCTCGCAGCGCGTGCTAAGCTCTTTGGCGCCTTTGCGGCGCACCGAGACATTGACGTCGGCACGCAAGTTACCTTTTTCCATGTCACCGTCGCAGGTGCCGAGATAGCGCAGGATCGAGCGCAGCTTCGTGACATAGGCCTGCGCCTGCTTGGCCGAGCGCAAGTCCGGTTTGGAGACGATCTCCATCAGCGCTACGCCCGAACGATTGAGATCGACAAGAGAATGTTCGGGATGCTGATCGTGCACGAGCTTGCCTGCATCCTGTTCCAGGTGCAACCGCTCGATGCCGACCGTATGTACTTTCCCATCCACCTCAATCTCGACCTTGCCGGCGCCGACGATCGGCTGCTTATACTGGGAGATCTGATAGCCCTGCGGTAGATCGGGATAAAAGTAGTTCTTGCGGTCGAACACGGAGCTGAGATTGATTTGCGCCGCCAGACCCAAACCCGTGCGCACGGCCTGATCGATGCAGCCCTGATTGATCACCGGTAGCATGCCGGGCATTGCGGCATCGACCAGGGACACGTGGCTATTGGGCGCGCCGCCGAATGCGGTGGAGGCGCCGGAGAACAGCTTGGCCTTCGAGGCAACCTGGGCATGGACCTCAAGTCCGATGACGACCTCCCAGTCGCCGGTGCTGCCGGCCTGCAAGGTGTCGGTGGGATTTTTCCTGCCATCAGCCATGCGTCGCTCCGTCTGCATGCGATTTCATGCCGATGCCGCCTCGATCGGCCGGCAAGGCGTCGATCTGCAAGCGCCACGCCAGCGAGCGGCCGCCTTGCCGATCGACCCAGGGCGAGGGCTGGCCGATCGATCTTGCCGTCGGCCCCCCTCGCCTTCGCCCTTTTGGCCTGCGCCGCTTGGCCTTCGCCCCCAGACGTAGCGTCACGCGCCGGCCCTGGCACCTTGCCTAGAGGGCCGCGGGCGCCTGGGTCAAGCACTTCCCGCGTTGCCAATCGCCAAGGCACCTCTACAGTCGCCGCGTCGAAACTTGAGGAGCCCCCCAATGATCACGCGCTTTGCCGGCACCACACCCACGCGTAGTCGGGCCGTCGCCCACGACGGCATCGTCTATGCGGTTGCTACCGCCAAGGACAAGTCGGGTGCGCTTTACGAGCAGACCCTCGACGCGCTTGCCGAAATCGACAAGTGCCTAGCCGATGCAGGCTCCCACAAATCACGCATCCTACGCGCCACCGTTTATATCACCGACATGGGCCGCAAGCCGGAGATGGACCGCGCCTGGGATCAATGGGTGGACCGCGCCAATCCACCACAACGGGCCTGCATTGGTGTCGCCGCCCTGGCCGGACAGGATCTGGTCGAGATCCTAGTGACGGCAGCGCAATAGGGGCGGGGAGCCCCGGCACCGGCCACGCTCGGGCGCGCTCCCCGCGCGCTTCCAGCACAAACGGGGCGCGGCCGCCGCCCCTTTCGGCTCAAGCCGCGCCGATCTCGATCAGGGCATCGTCAGTCGCAAGCGCCAGCATCTCGACGATCGTCTCGACCTCAGGGCCCGTGACGATGAATGGCGGTGCCAGCAAGACCTGGTCGCCGCTGCGGCCATCGACATTGCCACCCGAAGGGACCAGCAGAGCCTGCCGAACGGCGCCCGCGCGGCCAGGCGCCCGCGCCGCCTGCCGCCGGGCCGCGCCCCAAGCCCGATGCCGTGATCGGACTGGCAACGCCCAATGAATTTTCTGCGCCTAAGTTCGCCCTCTCCACAAAGTAGTGCCGCGCCATCTTCAAGCAGGCCCGATGGGCTCGGAGCCACTGCTGCAAAAAACCACCTTGGACATGCCGGGCGGCGTGTGCGCGACGAGCCGATGCGCCAACTCCTCGGCCGGGCGGGTGGTGAAGAAGCTCGAAGGCGCATAGGCCAGCTTGTCGAGCTGGGCCTGCATGGCCGCCAGCACGTCGGGGCGGCCGTGACCAAGGCAGGAAGCCGCCGCTCCGCCGCTGGCGTCGATATAGAGCTTGCCGGTGCTGTCGAGTGGCAAATGCCGCTGCCCGACTCGGCTGCCGGATAGCTGCGGTTGACGGCGCGATGCAAGACCCGCGTCATGGCTGCGGCTCCGTTGTCCCGTCAGCAGAATAGGACTTGGACGAGGTCGCCATCGCGATGTCGGCTCGGTCGGGCTGGCTGGCCTCGGCGTCCGGCGTGAGCACGCAGCGCGAGAAGCCATCGCGCAGCGGCATGACCGGCGGATCGTATCTGCTGCAGGTGGCAAGCCGTACCGCACAGCGCGGGTGGAAGTGGCAACCCGATGGCGGGCGGCTTGGAGATGGCACGTCGCCGAGCGCCATCGGCTTGACGCCCCGGCGCTCTGGGTCAAGCGACGGGATCGAGGCGAGCAAGGCCTTGGTATAGGGATGCGCGGGCTCGGCAAAGACGCGCTCGGTGCGCCCCAGCTCGACGATACGGCAGAGATACATGACGGCGACGCGGTCGGCGAAGTAGCGAACCACCCCCAAATCGTGAGTGATGAAGAGGTAAGTCAGTTTTCGCTCGGCCTTGAGCTCACCCAACAAGTTTAGGATTTGCGCCTGGATCGAGACGTCGAGGGCCGAGGTCGCTTCATCGCAGATCAACAGCACCGGCTCGACGGCGAGCGCGCGCGCAATTGAGATCCGTTGCCGTTGTCCGCCCGAGAATTCGTGCGGATAGCGCCACATCAATTCCGGATCCAGGCTGACGCGGCGCATCAGATCGGCGACGCGCTGCGTGCGCTGCTCGGCGTTTGCGCCGAGGCCGAAGGCGTCCATGCCCTCGGCAATGGTATCGCGCACCGTCAGCCGTGGATCGAGCGCCGCGCCAGGATCCTGCATGACGATCTGCATTTTCTGGCGGTAGGGCCTGAAGGCGTCGCGAGAAAGTCGCGTTAGATTGACGCCGCCGAACCAGATGTTGCCCCCGGTGGGTTCGACCAGCCGCAGCAGCGTGCGGCCGACCGTGGTCTTGCCACATCCCGATTCGCCCACCAGGGCCAGGGTCTCGCCGGGGTAGACGGTGAGGTCGACGCCGTCGACGGCGCGCACCGCACCATTGACCCGCCGCAACACCCCCGAGCGAATCGGGAACCAGGTCTGCAAGCCGCGCACCTCCAGCAGGGCATCGGCGCTGAGCACCGTCATGCGTGCACCTCGTACTCGACGAGGTGGCACCAGGCACCTTGCGAGGGCGAAACCTCCGTCCGGTGTGGTAGCTCTGCCCGGCAGCGGTCGAAGGCGGACGGGCAGCGTGGTGCGAAGCGACACGCGGGCGGCCAACGCCCGGGGCGCGGAACTACACCCTTGATCTCCTCGAGCCTGCCGCCGCGCGCCTCAGGACGCGGAATGGATTTGAGCAAGCCCTGGGCATAGGGGTGGCGCGGCTGGCCCAGCAAATCGCGGCGCGTGCCTTCCTCGACGATCATGCCGGCGTACATGACGGCGACGCGATCGGCGATCTCGTTGACCACACCGAAGTCATGCGTGATCAGCAACACGGCCGTGCCGGTCGTGGCGGAGAGTTGCCGCAACAGCTCCAGGATCTGGGCGCGGATCGTGGCGTCGAGCGCGGTGGTCGGCTCATCGGCAATCAAAAGGCGCGGGCGCATGGCCATCGCCGTGGCGATCATGACACGCTGCTTGAGACCGCCGGAGAGCTGATGCGGATAGGCGCCAAAGCGGGCGCCTGGATCGGGAATGCCCACCATTTGGAACAGCTCGATCACGCGTTCGCGTGCGGCCCGGCGCGAAACCTTTTCGTGCAGCAACACCGCCTCCAGCACCTGCTGGCCCACGCTGGTCACGGGATTGAGGCTCGTCATCGGTTCCTGAAAGATCATGCCGATGGCGCCGCCACGGATCGAGCGCATCTCGGGCACCGACAATTCGAGCAGGTTGCGGCCATCGAACTCGATGCGGCTCGAGGCCTCAATGCGGCCGGGCTTTGGCAGCAGCCGCATGATGGCAAGGGCGGTCAGGGATTTGCCGCAGCCCGATTCGCCAACCAACGCCAGCGTCTCGCCGCGCCCAATCGCCAAGCTGACCTTGTCGACGACGGCAACTCTGCCGCCTTCGCCGGGAAAGGTCAGGACCAGATTCTCCACCGCAAGCAGGGGCGTGCTCATTGGCCCTCCCTGCGCGTGCGCGGGTCGATGATGTCGCGCAGCGCATCGGCGATCATATTGACGGCAAGCACAAGCGCGAACAGTCCCAGCGAGGCTCCGGTCAAATTCCACCAGATGATCGGCGTGCGCGACAGCTCGTTGCGGGCCTGGTCGATCATCTGGCCCCAGCTGCCCTCGAGCCCGATGCCAAGATAGGACAGGATCGTTTCCGCCAGGACCAGGCCGGTGAAAGACAAGGCGAAGGTAATGATGATGAGGTGGGCGATGTTGGGGAGCACATGCCGGCGAATGATGGTGAGGTCGGAGACGCCGAGGGCGCGGGCAGCGTCGACGAACTCGGCCTCGCGCAACTTCAAGGTTTCGCCGCGGGCGATGCGGCAGAAGTGCACCCAGCCAGTAATGCCGAGAGCGACACACACCTGCAACGTGCCGCGACCCATCACCATGACGAGCGCGATTAGCAGCAGCAGCGAAGGCACCGACGCTAGCACCGTCATCAGGAAAAACACGGCATCGTCGATGCGCTTGCCGAAATAGCCCGCCGACACGCCGAACAATAGGGCGATGGGGATGACGATCAGGCTGGTGAAGCCGCCGATCAGCAGCGCCACGCGCACGCCCTTGGCTGTGCGATAGACCACATCCCGGCCCAGGATGTCGGTGCCGAGCAGGTGCCGGCCCGGGTGAGTAAGCGGCTGGCCGCCATAGAAGCTGACGCTGGCCAGCGGCGCTGAATAGCTCGATTCGGTGATGCGTTCGGGCTGGAACAGGCGATCGATCAGCGTGCGCGAGCGCAGCGCCGCGACGTCGTCGTCGCCGGGCGTGCCGCCGCCGACCCAGCCGATCGAATCCATCAGCCCGATGCCAACAAACAGGGCCAGCGTGATAAGGGCAATGGGCCGGCGCCGCCAAAGTTGGCTAGCATTCTCGCGCCAGAAGCGGTCGCGCGAGACGACGCGCGCCAGCCAGACACTCCCAGCTAGCAGCAAGACGACGAGCATGTTCGAAAGCGAGGACAAACCGGCGGGCTTTCAGGTGAGGCGTACGCGCGGATCGGCGAGGGCGTAGCTGACATCGGTCAGGATCTGCCCGGCGATGAACAGCAAGGCCCCGAGATACACCATGGTTCTGAGGGTGGAGAAGTCATTGCCCTGGATGGCTTCCACCGTGAGGGAGCCGAGGCCAGGAATGCCGAAGAAGGATTCGAGCAGCAGCGCGCCGGTGAACAGAAACGGAATGGTAATGACGATGTTGCTCAGGATGGGGATCAATGCATTGCGCAGGACGTGGGCCAGCATCACGCGCGCCTCCCCGCATCCCTTGGCCCTGGCGGTGCGGACGTAGTCGCGGTTGCTTTCTTCGACAAAAATGGTGCGATAGAGGCGCACATCGGCGCCAATGCCGGCGACGACACCGACCAGGACGGGCAGGGCCAGGAAACGACCCGCCAGATAGGGATCGAAGGCGAAGCCGGAGATCGGGAACCACTTCAGCAGCATGCCGATCAAATACTGCCCCCCGATGATATAGAGCAGGCTGGCGATACTCATCGTCAACATGCACAACACCAGCACGGCGCGATCGATATAGGTCTCGCGGAAAAACGCCACGAACAATGCGAGCAGTACGCTGACGACGAGGCCAAGGGCGAACAGCGGCACGGTTAGGCTGAGGCTCGGCCCCATGCCTTCCTTGAGCCGACGGGCGATGGCGGAGTCGTCGGCATCGCTGTTGCCGAAATCGAACGTGAGCATCCGCCGATAGTGATCAAACAGCAGCGTATCGCTATAGCGTCGACTGTCGGCGGCGGCGTAGGCGCGGTTCAAAAGCAGCGGCCGGTCGTAGCCATGGTTCTTTTTCCACAAAGCATAGACCTCGGGGCGCGCGCGCTCGCCCACCGCCTTGCGGGCGATATCGTCGGGATCCGTGACCGCGAAGAACAGCACGAACAGCAGCAGGAGCACGCCAAGTACGGTGAAGAGCCCGTAAATTGTGCGACGGATGAGATAGGCCGCCATCACTGCCGCTCCCGATAGAAGGTGCGCACAGCCGGGATGGTGACGGCGACGATCGCCAGTAGCGCCAGGTAGAGCGGCCAGCGCACGGGTACGTTCCATTCCGACTGCAGGCGCGATCTGAGCTCCGGGTCCACGTCCATATATTTGTAGGTGGGATAGGACAGGCCCATCGGCTTGGAGTTGATCACCCAGGCATGGCTCAGCGCATACTCCTCATTGTGAAACAGCTCGATCCAGGGCCGCTCCTGTTCGGTGAGGGCGAGCATGCTCTTGATCAACCCCTGGCGGCGCACGTCGTTGGGTAGGCTCTTCATTTCATGGTACAGGCGATCGAAGGCGCCGTTGCAAAAGTTGGCAGTGTTCGGTCCGCCGCTCTTCGACTGAGCATTGCCGCATTCGAGCAGGAAGAAGAAGTTTTCCGGATCGGGAAAGTCGGCGATCCATCCCCAGGTAAAGAGTTGATAGGCGCCGCGGCGCACCTTGGCCTGGAATTGATTGTAGGTGGAGGCGTTGATTTCGACGTCGAGCCCGAGTTGGCGCCAAGCCGATACGTAAAACTGATACTGTAGGAGCGCCTGCGCGGTCGTGTTCGGCGTATCAAAGGAAAGCTTTAGCGGTGCGCCGGTGCGCGCATCGAGGCCGTTGCGGTAGCCGGCCTCGGCGAGCAGTTTTTGTGCGCGCGCCAAATCGAGCTGACGAAACGGGTTCTTGTAGGTTTGGTCGTAGCCGAAAATCCCCGGCGGCAACGGGGTTTGCGCCAGCACGCCGCGGCCGTTGAGAAACAGTTCGAGATAGGCCTTGGCGTCGATCACTAGGCTCATCGCCTGGCGCAGTTTGCGTCCGCGCTCGCCGGCGGCGGTGCCCACCACCGGATCGTCCATATTGAAGCCGATATAGAAAATGCTTGGCTCCACGGTCTTGTCGAGCCGCATGCCGCGCGCCGCCATTTGCGGTGACAGCGCATCGTTCTGCACGACGGCGTCGAAACTCTCCTTGATGATGTGGCCTTCGTCGTAATAGCCCTGCAGGAACTTGTTGAAGCGCGGGATGTCCTCGCGTTCGCGCACGAAGTTGATGCGGTCAAGAAAGGGCAGGCGACGGCCGGCATAGTCACCGTCAACCTGTTTGCTGACGATATCCTGTTGATCGATCTCGCGCGGAAAGGTGGCGCCCGGCGCGGCCGGCATGCCTGCCTGGCTCCCGTACCAAGTCTCATTGCGCTCCAGCTGCATGCGGTACTGCTTTTCGTAGACCGCCAGCCGGTAGGGCCCGGTGCCGACGGGGTGATCGGCAAAGTGCTCCCGGCCCCGTTGGCCGTTGTAGTAGGCGACCGCTTCCCACGGCACCGGCGTGGTGAATGGCATGGCGAAGAAGTAGAGCATTTGCGGCTTGGCTTCGCTGAGAACGATTTCGAGCTCACGCTCGTTGCGGACGATGACGCCGGCGATGCCGCCGGCGCGTTGGTACTGCTCGTGTGCCGGCAGGGCGGCGAAGGTCGGATCGGCCTGGCGCATGGCCGCAAGCCTTTCGGCGAACGGGGCGAAGCCCTGCACCTGAGCGAAGCTGCCGGCCAGCGGACTGTTGACGGTCGGGTCGGCCAGTCGCGCCAGCTCGAAGGCAAAATCGGCAGCCGTCACCTTGCGGCTGCGGCCGTCGCCTTGGCTCAACTGAAAACAAGGGTCGGCGTGGAACAGGATGCCGTCGCGGATTTTGAACAGGTATGACACGCCGCCGTCGGGGTGCGGGACGGCCGAGGGCACGCTCTCGGCGAGGGCGGGCATCAGCTCATAGGGACGCTTGAGAAAGTGGTACTCGAGCAGCGTGTCGTAGACATTGCCGGTAACAATGTGGGAGGCCGTGGTGTAGGCGACGGCCGGATCGAGCGTCTTGGGCGCCTCGCTGAAGGACGAATACAGGATCTTCCGGGCGCGATCGCCGGCCGGATAGGGATTGTTGCTGCAGCCTGCCAAGGCAAGCGCAACGGCAATCGCCTTGATCGATGTGAGCCGCACGAGCGCCAACTTCACGTCTGCGGAGCAGACCTGGCATTCTGTCCGTAGCCGAGCAGGCCGCCCTGCGCCTTCGGTGGTCGTGCGCGAATGGCGGCTTCATTGGGTTCGGTGCCCCAGCCCGGGCGGTCGGGCAGGACCAGGTGGCCAGCCTCATAGACCGGCGCATGGCTGACCAGCTCGTCATCCCAGGCGAGGCGATCGATATCGGTTTCCATGATGCGCAGGTTGGGCACGGCGGCCGCGAAGTGGGCATTCATCATGGTGCAGAGGTGGCCGTAGAAATTATGCGGGGCGACGTTGACCTCGTGCGCCTCGGCCAGCGCGGCGATCTTCATAGACTGCCATACTCCGTTCCAGGGGGTGTCGATGATTGCCACATCCATGGCCTGCTCGCGGAAGTACGGCATGAACTCGCGCACGCCGAGTAAGGTCTCGCATGAGGAGATGGGATGCGGACTTTGCCGGCGGATGTAGCCCAGTGCCTCCGGGCTGAAGCTGTCGATTTCGATCCAGAACATGTCGATGGCGGCGATCTCACGCAAAATCTTGAGGTAGCCTTCGGTCTTGGCGTTGAAGTTGAGGTCGAGCAGCAAGTCCACATCGGGCCCGGCCCCTTCACGCATAGCCTCTAGATGCAGGCGCAGGCTGCGCAGCACGCGCCTGTCGAGGTTGAGCTCCGGATAGAAGGGAACAGCAAAGCCGGGCCGCCATCCTTTCGGGTTTTTACCGTCGCCCTCGTAGAGAAAGATATTGGTCTTGAGGGCGCTGAAGCCCTTCTCGCGCACTTCCCGGCCCATCGCCTTGACGCCGTCGAGCTCGGTGATCGCCGGCGTATAGTAGGTCGGGTGATTGATGCGCCAGGTCGCGCAATGTGACCAGTAGACGCGAATGCGGTCGCGGATTTTGCCGCCTAACAATTGGTAACAGGGCACGCCGAGCGTTCGCGCCTTGGCATCCAGGAGGGCGTTCTCGATGGCGCCCAAGGCCTGGGCCACGACGCCGCCAGAGCCGGGCCGGGTAAGGCAATGCAGCTCGGCATAGATGCGCTCGTGCTCGCCGACCGCCTGGCCAACGACGCGCGGCGCCAGGCGCTCGATGATGGCGCCGACACCCGGTGAACCAAAGCCTTCGTCGAATTCGCTCCACCCGACCACACCCTCTTCGGTAGTGAGTTTGACGAAGTGGTAGTTGCGCCAACCCGCATCGCAGGCCAACGTTTCGATCGCCTTCACTTTTGTTCGCATTCCCGTGCTCCGCCCGCGCCAAGAAAAATCGCGCGAGCGGAACGCCGCAATCGCGCGACCGGCAAGGTCCCAACCGGTGCCCGAAGGCTGCGCTGCGAACGCCTCTTCTGCTGCCGCCGACCGGTCCCAGCCGCTCTCGATGCAAAAGCAAAGAGCGGCATCTACCGTCCGCACCGTAGCTCCGATCCAAGGGCCTGTCACGGCAGCCGCAATGCGGCCCGATAGCCGTTGCGCGCGTGCCCACCTGCAGTGCGGCGCCATGCCGGGGGCTTAGCGTGACGGGCATGAACGAGCCCTTGGTTCATGGCCGCTGCCCCCAATCGCCAAACCGCTTGGCCCGCTGGCGGCTCAGTTGGGGCCGACGACCACCACCACGATAGTGGTATTGTCCTGGTAAGTTTCGCCCTTGGCCTCCACCGCACGCAGGAGCGCATTGGCCATGTCGGCCGGACCTGCCGAGGCGTGCGCCTCGACCGCGGCCAAAATCTCTTCTTTCTCCAAGGTGCCGATCCCGTCGCTGGCGAGCACGATCACATCATTGGGCTCGAGTCGCAGCGGCCGGTGAGGACGATCGACCATTTCGGGTGCGCTGCCGGTCAAGGCAGAGCGGAGGAAGTGGCGGCGGGGATCGTTGCGGGCGTCCGCACGGCTGATCTTGCCGGCCGCCGCCAGTTTGTCGAGCTCGGGAGCCAGGGAATGATCCTCGTTAAGGAGTTCGATCTTACCGAGACGGACGAGATAAAGTGGACTATCGCCGACGCTCACCCATTCGATACCAAAGCCACCAAAGGCGGCGCCGACCAGCGTGCAGCCCATGCCGTTGAGGGCCGGATGCTCCACCACGTAATCGGCAATCGCCGCGTTGGCGCGGGAGAGGGCCTCCTCGAGACGTGCCGAAAGGTCGCCCGATGAGGAGGCCATGGCCGCAAGATAGGTACGGCAGGCAAGTTCACTTGCCAGTGCGCCGCCGGCGTGTCCGCCCATGCCGTCGGCGAGCGCGAGGGTGAACTCGGCCGCGCTTCCGGCATGCCCATCGCCAATCAGGACCTCTTCGCCGGCGGCCGTGCGGATGGCGGCCGCATCCTCCTGGTAGCTGCGCGCGCCTTGGCTGGCACAACCGGCATATTGAAACGCCACTGCTACTCCTTGAGATCTGTCAGTTCCGACCAGTCAAACTCCTCGCCGCAAAACGGCACAAAGGCGAGCTGTGTACGCCCTACCGTTATCACATCCATGGCCTGGAGCGGCACGGCCGCGGTCGGCTTTTTGTTGTTGATCGAGACGATGTTGGTCTTGGCCAGGTTGGGAACAAACAGGAACGAGCGATCGACGGAATCGTAGCGGATATAGGCCTGCTCCTCCGAGGAGATGGAATCGTCGCCAAAGTCGATGGGAATGCGCTGTGCCTTGGAGCGGCCAAGCGTGTTGTTGCCCTCATAGATTGGGCGATAGGCCCCGAGGCCCGGCCCACCGACGATCACGAGCCAGCCGACGACGGGGTCCTGGTGGAAGCTGGAGCGGATCACCTTGGGCTTGCCACGCACGGCCTGGGTCCGGCCGACATCGTCCATGGCGGGGCTCGCCGGCACCGGCTTGAGCGTGGGCATGGCGCGCACGACCCTGGTTGTTGGCTCCTTCGCTTCGCAATCGGCGACCGCGGGCGTCTTGGCCAATCTCAGCGCTTCCGCCGCGCTGACCGGCGGGGTCAGTTGGGGTAGTAGCGGCGGCTGGACCCGCTCAGAGGCCGCCGGCACGCTCGCCGCGACCGGGTTGGTGGTCAGCGCGGGCGGTTTTACCGCGGGCTCGTGCGGGGCCCGCGCGCGCCCGCTGACCTCGCCCGTCGATTCGCGGCTGGCGGCGTGGAGCGCATCGCGGAGGGTCCCGAGGATGCGGTTGGGAATCGAGGCGCCGGAGCCCTCAAGCGACGTCTCGACGGCGCTGCGCTTGCTGTCCTTCATTGTGCTCTCACTCCTTTCGTGTGCAGGCGTTGGTGCCGCCGTCGCGGCCAAGTTGGGATGTGCGGATGGCGGGGACGCAAACACACGCGTGTGTGGCAAGACCAGCTGGGCGTCGCGCGCCGGTGCCGAACCAACTTGCACCGCCGCCGTCTTTGCACAGCGTGCCAGACGCTTCACGGCTGACTTCCCGCACGAATCGCTCGCATCGTTGCAAGAGTATGACGGCAGGAACATGGCCGCACGCCTGAGGTGTTGCACATTCGCTGCTGATCTGCTGCGGGGCTCATTGTTCCGCCATATTATTGCCTGTAATGCTGTCGCGTTCGGTTCGTGAGTGCGGGCGGGACAGGGGGCGCATGTTGGCGCCGGGAAGAAGGCCAAATCTGTCGCGGGGTTGCCCCCTGCAAGCTCGTACGGGCCGCAATGGGGAAGGCGATGCAACCCAAGCCGGCGTCCAGCACGAACCTTCTGGCCTTGCCGGAAGGGACGGAGCTCGTCGGCGACTACCAGATCAAGCGGGTCCTAGGTGCCGGCGGCTTCGGCATCACCTACTTGGCCGAGGAAATCGCGCTCGGCCGTCTCGTCACCATCAAGGAATACTTTCCCGCCGATTTTGCCGCCCGGGTCGGTACCATCAATGCGTCGCCGCGCTCTGAGGGGTGTGCGGAAGACTTCAAGTGGGGCCTCGATCGCTTCATTTCGGAGGCCAAGACGCTTGCCCGCTTCGTGCACCCGAACATCGTCGGGGTGTATCGCTACTTCCTGGCCAACGATACCGGCTACATGGTGATCGCCTTCGAGGAGGGGGGCAGTTTCAAGTCTTGGCTCGGTCGCCTGAAGCGCGCCCCGCGGCAAGCGGAGCTCGACCGCATTTTGACGCCGCTGCTCGACGCGCTCGAGTTTGTCCACAAGGCAAATTTCCTGCACCGCGACATCGCGCCCGACAACATCATTATTCGCACGGATGGATCGCCCGTGCTGATCGATTTCGGCTCGGCGCGCGGCGAGATGATCTCACATTCCCGGACGGTTAGTGCCCTGGTGAAGCCAGGCTACAGTCCCTATGAGCAGTACGCGACCACGGCAAGCAAGCAGGGACCCTGGACCGACATCTATGCCCTGGGCGCGACGCTCTATCATGCCATCACCGGCAAGCGCCCCCCAGACTCACCCTCGCGCATGGTGGCGGACGATTACGTCACCGCGCGCGAGGCGGCGTTGAGCTCCTATCGGGCCTCCTTTCTGACGGCAATCGACACGGCTCTCAATCTGGAAGTGACGGAGCGACCGCAATCGATCGCGGCCTGGCGCGGCGCGCTGTTGGCGCCCGAGCTCAAGCGCGCCAGCGGTGGGCTCGGCCTCCGGCTGGCGCTTGTGCGCACGCTTGGCCGCAAGCGATCGCAGGCGCCTGCAACGCCGGTTGCAGGAGGCAAAGACGCGCCCGATGTGCGCTCGCCCGACAAGGAGGCGACGCTTGTGCCGCTGCCGCCGGACGCGCCGCAGCCGCAAGGCCAACTGCTTGATTTCATCGATGCCCTAAAAAGTCGCCGGCCGCTGCGCAAGCCCGCGCCAAAGGTCGAGGCGGAGCCGGCCGCTGGCCGGCGCAAGGCAGCAAAAAAGCGCGCGGTGGCCTCGGCGGCCGCATCCGCCTCGGGACCCAAACGTCTTTTCGGCTTCGGGCGGGTGCCCTACGGGTTGGACGCGCCCGCACGCGCCCAGCGGGCCGTAAAGAGGGACGTGCCCACGCCCAAGGCCCGCGCCGTCGGCGCCGAGGAACGGCCGGCATCGCCAAAGGGGCGTCGCGTGCGGCGCTGGGGATTGCCGTCGCGGCGCTGGCGGTCACTGATTTACAAGCTTGTCGCGGGACTTTTGATCGCCTGGGTGGCGGTCAGCTATCAAAGCCGCTTGCCGCCCTATGAGAAACGCGGCGCCGAGTCGGGGGCAAGCCAGACGAGCGATCTTGCCCAGGTCGGGCGCTTGAGCGGGCACAATGGCGCGGTGACGGCGCTCGCCAGCGATGATGCGCGCCACTGGATCGTCTCGTCTGGGGCGGATGCGACCTTAAAAATTTGGAATAGCCTGTCCAGCGCGCTCGTGCGCACGATCGAGCTTGAGGAGGGGCCGGCCACGGCGCTGGCACTCGACGATCGTCGCGCGCTGACGGGGCACAAGGCGGGTGCGATTGTGCTGTGGGACCTGCAACGTGCTGAAAGATTGAAACTCTACCATCTACAGGATGGCCCGATAAGTTCGCTGGCCTTTACCGACGACCCCAATCTCTTCGTTGCCGCCAGCCCGGCTGCACCGCTGACGATGTTTGATATTCGCGATCCGTCCACATCCTCCGCGCTGGTCGAGGCGGGGGAAAGTGTGTCCGACCTGGTGGCCGCGGCCAGATCGCGGCCGCTGCTCGTGGCCAACGGACCGGGCCACATGATCAGGGTGTGGCGCACCGAGCCGCGCGGTCTCGGCCGCACCTACCGGGGCCCGCTGGCGGGCGTCAGCGCGCTCGAAATTGCCCCTGGCGGACGCCTGGTGGCGAGCGGCAGCATGGATGGGTCCATCAGCGTGTGGTCGACGTCCTCCTCGCGCCTGCAGCGCTCGTTTCGGGCGCATAGCGGCCGGGTGACCTCGATCGCCTTTATGCCGAGCGATCGCCCGCTCTTGGCCACAGCCGGCACCGACGGGTTGGTCAAGCTGTGGGACCTGCGCGCCATGCGAAATGCGCGCGTGTTGCGTGGACACAGCGGGCCCGTGCGGGCGCTAGGTTTTGCCGATGGCGGGCGGCGCCTGATCTCGGCCGGCGAGGACGGCGCCATCTTGATCTGGAGCACGCAGAGCCTGCCCGCCGTCAATTAATAAGCTGCGCCGAGCTCGAGCGGTGATCCGCGGCGCCCGTTAGGCCCGCACCCGCATCCAGAGCGTACGCCCGACACCGCCGCGAACGGGCTCGGCGCGCGATTGCGCGAAGGGAAAGTCGGCTCGACCCCTAGCGCCGGGCGCGCTGGCCGAACAGGACGTTTTGCGCATCCTTGTCGGTGGCAAGATTGTAGTTGGAGCGCAGCTCCTCCCCAATCCTGACGGCTTTGGCAACCGCGGGGCGGTCGTGCAGGCGCTGGAACCATTTCTCGAGGTTTGGAAACTCGGCGAGATCCTGACCTTGGTTCTTGTAGGGTCGCACCCAAGGATAGGCCGCCATGTCGGCGATCGAATAACTGCCGGCGAGAAATTCGCGACCCTTGAGCCGCGTATCCATCACGCCGTAGAGCCGGTTCACCTCGTTCGTGTAGCGGTCGATGGCGTAAGGCAGCTTCTCCTGCGCATAGTTGCGGAAATGGTGCGCCTGACCACAGTTGGGACCGAGGTTGGCCATCTGCCAATAGAGCCACTGCTCCACCTCGACACGGGCGCGTTCCTCGCTCGGATAAAATTTACCGGTCTTGCGACCGAGGTACTGCAGGATCGCACCCGATTCGAAGATCGAGATCGACTTGCCACCGGGACCATCGGGATCGACGATCGCCGGCATGCGGTTGTTGGGCGCGATGGCCAAAAACTCGGGCTTGAATTGATCGCCCTTGCCAATGTTGACCGGCTTGATCTCGTAGGGAACGCCCGCTTCTTCGCAGAAGATCGTGATCTTGTGCCCGTTGGGTGTCGGCCAGTAGTGGAGCTCGATCGGCTTTTGCGCCATACGATGGACCTCGAAAAAAAGACCTGCGCTTGCAACAAAAAGAGCGCGTCAGAGCCGGCGCCCTTGGTGCGGGACGAGGCTAGGGCAGCAGGACGATGGAGCCGGTGGTTTTGCGGCCCTCCAGGTCCTTATGCGCCTCGACGGCGTCCTTGAGGGGATAGGTGTGATTGACGTTGATTTTGACAATTCCCTTGCTCACCACGTCGAACAGCTCATTGGCATTGGCCAACAGATCTGCGCGCTTGGCGATGTAGGTGCCAAGTGTGGGCCGCGTGGCATAGAGCGAACCCTTGGCGGAGAGTTGCAGGATGTCGAAATTGGTAATGGCACCCGAAGCGTTGCCAAAGCTGACCCACAAACCAAGCGGCTTCAGGCAATCGAGTGAGCCGGGATAGGTGTCCTTGCCGACCGCATCATAGACCACATCGACGCCCTGGCCGTTCGTCAGCTCTTTGGTGCGTTTGACGAAATCCTCGGTCTTGTAGTTGATCACGTGGGTGCAGCCGTGTGCCTTGGCGAGCTCAGCTTTGGCGGGGGTGCTGACCGTGCCGATCACCGTGGCGCCGAGGTGGTGTGCCCATTGGCAGGCGATCAGGCCGACGCCGCCGGCGGCGGCGTGGAACAAGAGGGTGGTCCCCTTGCCGACCTTGTAGGTCTCGCGCAGCAAATAGCGCACCGTCATGCCTTGCAGCATCATGGCGGCCGCCGTTTTGTAGTCGATGCTGTCGGGCAGTTTGACCAGCCGCTCCGCCGGCATCAACCGTTCGTCGGCATAGCCGCCGGCCACGGCGGCGTAGGCGCCGCGATCGCCGACCTTGAACTCACTGACCCCGGCACCGACCGCGGTCACCTCGCCGGCGCCCTCGGATCCGGCCACAAAAGGCAGTGGCAATTTGTAAAGCCCCGAGCGTTGATAAATGTCGATGTAGTTGACGCCGACGGCGTGCTGTTTGAGCCGCACCTGGCCGGGCCCCGGCGCGCCCACCTCGACACTATCCCATTGCATCACATCTGGGCCGCCGGGTTGGTGGATGCGAACAGCGTGGGGCATGGCCATTACTCCGTCTTACTCGGTGATGTTGCCGGCCGTATTCAAGGGGATCGGCGAATCTCGTAGCGTTCGTACAAGCAAGCTGGCGGGGCGCGCGCGTAGTTAAGGGTTGCCACACCCCTGCCATGCCTGCCTTCTATGGGCTCCGTGCGGGAACCTCAAGGGGAAACGATGCGTCACTCCAGCGGGCGCCTGCCCAAGCAGACAGTGATCGCTGCCTTGGGCGCGCTGAGCCTGATCGGCGCCGGCTGCTCGGGACTGTTCGGGCCCGACGACGGTCGGGCAGGTATGGCTTGCCTCGACGACTCGCCCGAGTGCGTCGAGCAGCGCCAGGTGGCGCTTAAGTCCATGATGGCCGACAAGGATCGCAAGTGGGTGAAAGAGCCAGCCACGGCGCAGGCGCATGCGTCGGGGGTGCGCCTGTTTGCCTACCGCAGCCGGAAAAAGGAATTGAGTTGCGAGGAGTTGGCGCACGGAAAGCGCGAGGCCGACAACGCGCCTAAGTCGCTGCGCGGACCGGACGGCAAGGGGCTATCACCGGCGCAGATTTCGCGTGCCACCATGTTCGCCGCCGAGGTCAGCAAAGAGTTGGGCGCTGAAATTAGGCTGCGCCGGTGCCGAGCGTAGGGCAAACCCCCGCGCGGCCGCCTTGCCACGCTCGAAGGAGGCTCGGCGCTGCACGATGGCCCAGATCGGCAGATGGTCCGAACCGACGGCGGGGCCCGTGCCGGCCGCGGTGACGGTGAGATCGGCAGACACGAAGATGTGGTCGAGGGCGACCTGTGGGAACGCCAACGGCCAGGCGGGCCAAGTGGGCCTCAGCGTGCTCGCCGGCACCAGCCCGGCGACGCGCCGCAGCGTGCGGTAGGTCTTCGACCACGGCGTGGTGTTGAGGTCGCCAGCCAGGATGACCGGTCCTGGGATGCGACCGATGAATTCAACAAGGTCGAGCATCTGCTGCTCGTGCAGCCACGGATCGCGGCTCGGCCGGTGCACATGCGTGCCAAGCACGGTCACGCCCCCGGCGAGACGGGCCCACACAAAGGCCAATTTGCCATCGGCAATGTGGCCGGCGCCGGCAGAGGCAAAGGGGAGCCGCGAGATCAAGGCCAAAGAGCAGGCCCATTCGTCCGCACAGTCGACCTGGAAGGGATGGGAGGCCTTCAATTGTCCGAGCATCGCCCGCTTGTTCGGTCCGAATTCCGATAGCACGACGAGATCAGCGTCGACGTTGGCCAGATAGTCTGTCAGCCGGGACGGATCGTTGTGGTCGTGCCAGGTGTTGAGCGCAAGCACCGAGACGTCGTGCCCTGGGCCGGTCGCGGCGATCGGGCTCAGCGCCTGGCCATCGACGGGGGCAGGTTGGGGTGGATGGCAGCAAGCCGCCAATCCAAGCCAGGCGTGCACGATGAAGGTCGCTGAGATGCCGAGGACCAGGGAGGAGAGGTGGCGCGTCAGCAAGGCCAGACTTGCGGCAAGCCCGACGCCCATGAAGTGACCGGTCAGTGGCGCAAGGACGTCAGAGAGGACTGTGACACTGCCGGCGATGGCAACCACGAGTGCCAAATTGGCACCACACAAGACCAGCAAGGCCAGTCGGCGATTTACCGTGTGACGTGCGCCGGCGACAACTACAACGCCCACAACTGGCCCCCCCAACACCGCTGGCAGCGTCTATTAACCGGACGCAAACCATGAGATCAAGACGAGCCAAGCACAAATTGTGCCGCACGCCGCCACCGCTTGGCAAAGCCCTAACCTTGCCGCCTCCCCGGCACGGCCGAGGCCTGCGCCCTAGCGCGCGTTGACAAACCTCGGCCGATCAGGGCTTGTTCGCCGAGCGGCGTGGGAGGGACTGATGGGGCTGGCCGAAATCACCAACACGGTGCTGGAGTTCGTACGTGCACACCCCAATTGGGCGTCGGCAATCGTGTTTATTTTGGCGTTTGGCGAGTCCTTGGCGTTCGTTTCGCTGGTGCTGCCGTTCTGGGCCATGCTGGTTGGGATCGGGGCAATTGTCGGTGCCGCCAACCCCTTGATCTTCTGGTCGATCGTGGCTTCGGCTGCGACCGGTGCTGCGCTCGGTGACTGGCTGTCTTACTGGCTCGGTTACCACTATCACGAGCAGATTCAGAAGAAATGGCCGCTAAAAAATCATCCGAAGCTGATCGAGAACGGGCGTGCTTTCTTCAAACGATGGGGCGTGTGGGCGATCGTGCTCGGACGCTTTTCCGGACCGCTGCGCGCCAGTGTTCCGATCGTTGCCGGCATCATCGAGATGCCTTGGCTGCGCTTTCAAATTGCCAACTGGGGGTCGGCGTTCCTGTGGGCTTACGTGCTGCTGGCGCCAGGTTCGGCCGGTATGAAGTGGTGGCTCGATCGCCTGGGCTGAGGACGTCACTGGGAGCTAACCGAACGGCGCCAGTCGGTCGAGGCGGAGGCGGTGGCGATTGTCGCTGAGGAGCAAAATGCCGCCGAAGGCAGCGGCGAAGGCGCCAAGGCCGGCAGCGCCGGCCAAGACGAACATCAGCACGATCTGATACCTGGCCGCTTCGAGGGGATCGGCGCCGGCCAGAATTTGGCCGGTCATCATGCCAGGCAAGGCGACCATGCCGGCAACGCTCATGATATTGAGCAAGGGCGTCGTGGCTGTGCGCATGGCGCGCCGCAGCAGCGGCGCGAAGGCAGCAAAACGGGTGCCGCCTTGAGCGATGCGCGCCTCGATGGCGCCGCGCTCGCGCTCGATCGCCTCTGCCAAGGTTTGCAGCACCAGGCTAACGCTGGTCAGTGTACTGCCGAGCACCATGCCGAGGATGGGCAGCAGATAGCGCGGCGCGTACCATGGGCTTGGCGCGATCACGACGGTTACAGCGTAAAGCGTGGCCAAGCCGCTTGCGAACAGCAATGTCGCGTTGCCGAGGCCGTAGGTCCACCAACCCTTGAAGCGCCGCTCCTGACGCGCCATCAGTTCGTAGCCGGCGAGGAGCAACATCAGCATGGCAACCGCCGCGGTCCAGAGCGGCGAGGACTGCGCGAAAACGAACTTGAGGATGAAGCCGATGGCGGCAACCTGCGCCACCATGCGCACGGTGGCCAGCAAAAGGTTGCGCTCGAGGCGCAGGCCAAACGCCACCGAGATACCCCCGTTAATGGCAAGCAAGAGAGCGGCCAGCACCAGGTCGGTGTTTGACAGGGCCACGCTGCTCATGCGGCCGCACTTTCGCTGGCGGGCGGCCAGACAACATCGGACAGGTGCAGTCGGGCTGTGGCGAGGCGCTCGATCTGTACGGCGTCATGGCTGACCAGAATTACGATGCGACCGGCAAGGATCTGAAACTTGATGAACTCGCTCGCCAAGGCCGCATTGGTGGCGGCCAACGCGGAGGTCGGCTCGTCGAGCAGTAACACCGGTGGATCATCGGCAAGCGCGCGCACCAGCGCCAGGCGCTGACGCTCGCCCGTCGAAAGCTCCGCCACTGGCTGGTCGAGGTTCAAGTGCTCAAGCCCGAGGGCGGCAAGCAGGCGATCGAGCCTGGCTGCGGGCGGAAAGTGGGCGCGCGGCGTGGCCGCCCACCAGGCGGGCTCCGCGGAGACAAAGCGCACGCACCGGCGCCAGAGCGGTCCTGTCATTTCCGCACGCTCCACACCTTCCAAAAACACGTATCCTTCGGCTGGATCGAGATCGGCGATCGCGCGCAGGAGACGGGTCTTGCCAGAGCCCGATGGGCCCTCGATCGCGAGGCATTGTCCTGGCGCGACTTCGAAGGAGAGCGGCGGCAGGCCCGCAATCGACAGGTAATCGACTCTCAGCACCGCACCTCCACGGTGGCAAATCGGATGTGGATCGTGCTTAGCAAGGCGGACGCAGGATCGCTAGCGCCGGGTTGGCGCAAACAAACGCTTCCGCGCGGTTGTCAACACATGCGTGCGCCGGCGGCCATCGGCGATGCAGCGCAAAAACCCCAGGCGGGAGCGGCAAAGCCCGTGACGCCCGTTTTTGCAGGACGGGTCTGAGCGGGAGGCGCGCTAGCGGAGGAGAAAACCAGGCTGCCGGCCGACTTAAATACCCTGGCCTTCCACCTCGCGGGCCAGCTCGTCGACGAGTTGCTGGGCGCCCGACCAGTAAGGGTGGATCTCCAGCAACTGCTTGAAGGCTTTGAGGGCAGCCTTTTTCTGGCCGATCTCGCGCAAGATCTGGCCGAGCCCATCGAGCGCCTTGAAGTGATTGGGATCGAGCGCCAGCGCGCGGCGTAGATCCCCGAGCGCCAATTCGATCTCGTTGCGCACGAAGTGCACATAGGCGCGGCGATTCCAGGCCTCCGTGAAGTCGGGTGCAAGCTCCACGATGTGGTCGAGGAGCTTCAAGGCGAGTTCCTGATTCTTCTCCGTCACCGCCTTCATCGACCGCTCCATCAAGAGATCGATGGTGGGGCTGCCGGAGTGCAGCCAGATACGCTCGATTGCTTCGGCGATGGCTTTGGCGCTGTCCTCGTCGTCGGCCGTGGCGAGCAGAGCGTAAAGATCCGACAGGGTCTTTTCCCGCTCCTCCGGCGTTTTTGGCAGCGCGGCGGAGCCGCGCTTGGCCTGCGGGGGCGGCGGCGCGATCGCGGGTGGTTGGCCATCCTTGGGGGCGGGTGTCTCCCCGGGCGTGGGTTGGGTTTGCGCCAGCGTGCCCGGCGTGCCGCCGATCAGGCAGGCGCCGACCGCGACCGCGGCAAGAAGGGAGGTAAGGCGCAAGGTCAGACCAACCATAGGGCTAACATAGCCGGGCGGCCCGGCTGCCGTCAAAGCGGCGTTGGCGCGAAGCCTCAGCCCTGGCGGGCTTTGAAGCGACGGTTGGTCTTATTGATAATGTAGACGCGACCCTTGCGGCGCACCAGGCGGTTGCCGCGGTGGCGCCCGCGCAATGACTTGAGTGAATTCCTGACTTTCATAACCCAGTGTCTCTCAGTCGGCCGCTGATGGTGGGCGCGACAGGGATCGAACCTGTGACCCCTACCATGTCAAGGTAGTGCTCTACCGCTGAGCTACGCGCCCAGAATGCCGCGGCCCTGGCAAAACAGGGGCAGCGTATAGCGGCAATCCCCGCGGGTGGCAAGGCAGGGCAGGGACGCAAGCGACAGGCACGACGCGTGCCAGCGTCGGGGAGGGTCTTGGCCGCGGGCAGCATTCGCCTGCCATGCCCGCGATCCCAAGCGAGGAAGCTGGGGACGGGACCAGGAGATGCTCAAGCTGAAAGCCTCTTGTGAGGCCTTGGGGGCCCGCGGGCACTTGCAAGCGCTCCTTGCCGTGGCGACACGTAACCCGACGGTGGCTTGAGCCCGCGGGCGGGCCCGCGCTGGCGCGCCACCGGCAGTTCTTGCCCACACCGGCCCGGTGGCGACCCCCGCCTCGTGCCAGGCGCTGCGTTCCCTGCAAGTTGCGTCCCTGCAAGCCCGCCGCCGACGACCCGAATGCCGGGGCACACGCCGGCGATAGCGCCGTCCCGAGCGGGTCCGGTTTTGCGAGGCGGCTCTGGCACCGCACCGTGGTGCACCACTCCGGCCAGTCATGGGGCCCGGCAACCCAACCGGTTTTTGCAAAGGCAGGTGACGGAGGAAGCCGTGGCGCTCGTGTTGGCCGGCGTCGCACGATCTTGGACGAAAGGTGCGGAACCGTCCCCCGTCGCTGCCGTTAACCCCCTGAGTAGGGCAATCTAGCCATGGGAGAAAGGCCCATGCCACAGGCACGTTCTCAGATCGTCGAGCGCCTCAGGTCGGCGCTGCAGGCGCAGTACGATGCGATCCTGAACGAGCCGCTCCCGGAGCGCTGGGTCGATTTGATTCACCGTCTCAACGAGCAGGAGCGCCGGGAGCGCGAGCCCCGCGTCGTGCCGAGCGGGCGGCCGCGCCCGAGTTGAGGGCACCTCACCGAGGGCAGCCAGCGAGGCAGCTTGCGGGACGCGAGCCGCTCGCGAAAAGAAACATCAGTATACACCGTACATCAGTAAACACGGTAAATTGCCGTCGCATTGAATTGGCCGTGCGAGGCTGCGGGACGCGAGTAAAGCCGTCAGCAAACGAAAAACAGCAAGGGTCGTGCGCCGCGTTGCGCAGAGCTCAGGTCAGCAGCCGGTCGATCTCGCGGACGAGGTCTTTGAGATGAAATGGTTTTGAGAGTACGCGTGCATCGCGCGGCATCGGATTATTGGTATTGAGCGTAACGGCGGCGAAGCCGGTGATGAACATGATCTTGAGCTCGGGGTCCAACTCGGCAGCGCGCCTGGCGAGTTCGATCCCGTCCATCTGCGGCATCACGATATCCGTCAAGAGCAGTGTAAACGGTTCTTGCTTCAAGCGTTCGTGCGCCTCCCGCCCATTGGCGAAGGCGATCACTTCGTAGCCAGCCTTGGCAAGCGCGCGTTCCAGAAATCCACGCATCGAGTCGTCGTCTTCGGCGAGCAGAATGCGTTTGACTGGCAAGCGTGATGGCTTGGCGCTCATGGATGCCCTGCGTGATCCTGGATTGAAGCCGGCGATCGATCCCCGCGCCCAACAGTAACGGTAAGCAACGCTGTTAGCCAAATCTGGCGCCAATTTGGTAAACGGGCAATGAAATGTGGGTAACGGGAGCATCGCAGGGCACCAACCCGGAGGCGCCCACCCGTCCGCATGCGACCAGCATATCCGCCGGCCGTGCCGGCCGAGCATGGCTCACCACCATCTAAAGTCTTCCACGGACGGGCGCGAGAATGATAGACAGCCCCCTCGCGGATTGGCAAAGTGGCTGGCAATCGCCGCCCGACTGCACGCGATGGCACCCTCGCCCGTCTCGGAAATCGGTAGCCCATTCAGTATGCTAGAGCCTTAGATCGACCGAACCTCCGAGCCCTCATGCAAGCCAGCGAAAGAGCATCGATTCTTGCGGAACTGACGCCCCCGTTCACATTGCTCGCGCCCCCAACGCAGGTCGCGCCCGTCGTGTTCTGCTCGCCGCATTCGGGGCGCATTTATCCAAAGTCCTTTTTGGAAGCTTCCCGGCTCGATCCCCATACGTTGCGCAAGTCCGAAGACTGCTATGTTGACGAACTGTTCGAGGGTGTGGTCGCCTTGGGCGCGCCGCTGCTCGCTGCGCGTTTTCCCCGGGCTTACCTCGACGTCAACCGCGAGCCTTACGAACTTGATCCGGAGCTTTTCAGCGGGCGTCTGCCGGACTTCGCCAACACCCAGTCGGCCCGGGTTATGGGTGGGCTTGGTACCATTGCCCGCATCGTCGCCGATACGGAGGAGATCTATCGCGAGCGCTTGCCGATCACGACGGCCTTCGAGCGCATCGAGCGGCTCTACCGGCCCTTTCATGGTGTCTTGGCGGGTCTCCTGGAGGCGACGCGGCGCCAGTTCGGCATGGCCGTCCTGATCGACTGCCACTCCATGCCCTCCGCGTCCATGGGCCAGCCCATCGGGGCGCGACCCCATTTTGTGCTCGGCGATCGGTTCGGCACATCCTGTGACACCAAGCTCACCCGCTTCATGCGCGATATTTTGCAGGCCGGCGGCTATGAGGTGCAGATCAACCGACCCTACGCCGGGGGCTTCATCACGGAATATTACGGCAACCCGGCGCAAGGAATTCAATGCCTGCAGCTCGAAATCAATCGCGCGCTCTACCTGGACGAGGCAACCCTGTCCAAGAGCAAAAACTTTGCAAACCTGGCCAACACTCTCGGCGCCATGGCCGCCCAGGTGTTCCAGGCGCTGCCGGCCCTCCTGGAACGACGGGCTGCGGCCGAGTAAGACGCAGGTCTCACGCTGTGCGGCGCGGTGACCTCCCGAAGATGTTGCGGCGCAACAGAAGATCGCCGGGTCAGCTCGCGGGCGCCGCGCTGTCGGCAAGGCGTTGCCGGGCCGGGGCAGTAGTGGCGGGCTAAGTCGTGGAGAGGATTGGATAAAGAAAAGGGGCCGCGCGGGTCACGTGCGGCCCAAGTCTAGGGAGGAAACGCCCAAGGAGGGCATGAGACCCACGACAGGGTCGTTGGCCTCGCCATCCATTTAGATGTGCGACGCACAAAGTTCAAGCGAATTGTTTTGCATTGCAGAAACACGGAGACAGCATGGCTTGGGTGGGGGCTGGTGGCTCGTCCGCGGCCATTGGGGGGGCGCGCTGGAAAAGAAAAAGGGCCGCGCCGGCATGGCCGTGCAGCCCAAGTCTAGGGAGGAAACGCCCAAGGTGGGCACGCCATGGTGGGCTGGGCCCGGCCACGGCGCTGCCCTTGATATGGGCGTGTTCGTGCTGCGCTGCAACCTCGCCCCGGGTCTTCCTTACCATCTTCGGGAAGAATGTGGCCGGTTGGCAACGTGGGATTTGCCAAATGGCAACGCTTGAGCTTTGGGGAATCCAGGGGCTCCACACCTCCGCGCGTGGATGAGAACGACCGTGCCTGGCCTGCAACCTTCTTCGTCGCGTCTGCTGGCCTTTGCCCACGAGCTCGCCGACCTGTCCGGGGAGGCTATCCATCGGCACTTCCGGCGGGCGCTGGCGGTCACCAACAAGGCGGAGGGGGGCCAATTCGATCCCGTGACGGTGGCCGACCGCAACGCGGAGCGCATCATGCGCCAGGCCATCGCCAAGGCTTTTCCCGAGCACGGCGTCATTGGCGAGGAGTTCGCGCCACTGGCCGGTACCGGGCGCTTTCAATGGATCCTCGATCCTATCGACGGCACCCGCGCGTTCATGATCGGCAGCCCGATGTGGGGAACGTTGATCGCCTTGACGGATCACGGTCGGCCGGTGCTCGGCGTCATGAACCAGCCCTTCACGCGGGAGCGCTTTTGGGCTGCCGGCGGCGTGGCGCGAATGCAGGGGCCCACCGGCCGGCCGACGCGGCTAAAAGCCCGCGCGTGCGCGCGGCTCGAAGATGCCGTTCTCACCACCACCCATCCCGACCTTTTTGCGGAACAACGCGAGCGCGCGCGCTTTGCAGAACTCAAGGGCCGGGTGCTGATGACGCGTTTCGGCGGCGACTGCTACGGCTACTGTCTCTTGGCGGCGGGGTTCGTGGATCTCATCATCGAGGTCGGGCTCAAACCTTATGATGTCATGGCGCTGATCCCCATCATCGAAAGCGCCGGTGGCATCATCACGACCTGGGACGGCGAGCCGGCGCTCAGGGGCGGGCGCGTCGTTGCCGCCGGGGATGCGCGCACGCACCGGCAGGCCCTGCGCCTTCTGACCGGCTGAGGCGACACGGGCGCGGGCGGCGGCGCGCATTGCTCCCTCAGGCGACAGCCGTGGTGACGCCGAGATATTCATCAAACACCGCCCAGAAATGCCCCCTGATGGGGTCGGCTTCCTGCAAGATTTCGTGCTTGGCCTGCGGGATTAAGACGTGAGTGCCAACCTTTAGGCGCAGCCCAAACTCCTCGACGGCCTGCGTGGAGACAATGCTGTCGGCTCCGGCCGCAAACAGCAGGAGGGGCAGTTCGACGCGCAGGGGATAGTCGGGCGCCCTGATCTTGGCGATTGAGCGAAGCGCGGCCCTGAGCCAGCCAATGGTGGGCGACCCGAGTCCCAGGGCGGGTGCGCTTTCCAGCACCATGCGGCTGCGCAAATACCGCTCCCGGTCCGAGGTCACCGGGTTCTGCTCGAAGGGCGTCGCCTCGAGCACCTCGTTGCCGCCGTGGCGCACGTAGAGCGAGCTCAAGCCGAGCGCGCCGAGGACCTCGGTATAGGCGCGGGCTGCACCCTGGGGCACGCCGAGCTGCTCGCGTGCGATCGCGATCATCGGTGCGCTCAGGATCATGCGCTGGAACCAGGTGCCGGGCAGGCGTGCATTACGCAAAAGGATGTTCCCGCCCATCGAATGCGCGAGGGCGATGAAGGGCGCCGGGCAATCGGGCAGCACGATCTCCTGCATGAAACGGGCAAGGTCACGATCATAGTCGGCGAAGGAGCGCACGTACCCTTTGCGGCGGTTACGGAGCAGCCGATCGGAGCCGCCTTGGCCTCGCCAGTCCATGGTCGCGACACAAAAACCGCGCCGGCGCAAATCGGCGATCACTTCAAAGTACTTTTCGATGTATTCACCCCGGCCATGAAACAAGCACACCGTGCCGCGCCGGGGGCCGCGGGTTGGAGCCCAGCGCGCAAAGCGGATTTTGACGCCGCCGGCACCTTTGAAGGTTCCCGTCACAGCTCCGCTCGGTACCGGGTTCTTTGCAAGTGCCACCAGATCCATGCACGTCTCCGCCAGATGCGCTTGGCCGCGCTCTATAGCAGGCGGGTCGCCGGGCCAACAGATGCGCGTTGAGCAATGCGGGGTCCCCGCAAAAGCAAAGACCCCAGCGCCGCGCTGGGGTCTCGGTCTCGCAGGGCCCGCGCTTGCAGGCAGCTATGGCGCCATCAATAGGAGCGTTGCCACCAAGGTCGCGGGCCGTAGGCGAACGGACCATAGACGCGCCCTTCGAGCGGATAAGCGCTGACGATCTCGCCGGAGCAGCGCTCAATCGTCAGTTCGAACAACCGTCCACTGGGACGTCGAGCGCGCACAACGGCAACGTTGCCTCGCAGCGCGCCGTCATGGAAATCACGCCATCCGTGCCGCGTCAGGCGGTCGCGAACGACGTCGCGCGGCACGCACTGCCCGCCGTAACCGGGACGCGCGTCGTCATAAGAGTAGCGGGGCGGCCGGCCGTACGCGGGTGGCTCTTCCCCGTCGCGATAGACCCGCTCGCGCGGAAGTGGGGGGCCGGCATAGGGGAGCGGCGGCGTGCCGGCGAAGGGGCGCTCGGGTTGACGATACTCGGGCCGACGATAAATGTCCCCATAGCGAGGATCCTCGTAGACCGAGCCATAGCGATCGGGCGGTGGGCCCTCGTCCAGGTCGGCGGCCTTTGCGCTCGCACTGGCAGCTCCCGTGGCGGCGAGCAAGCTCACCACCAAAATCCAACTCCTCATGGGCACTCTCCTCTCGGACGCCTCTCCTTGGGCAAAGTGGCGGCCGCAACATGAACGGAGCATGAAAAACCATTATGCTCAGCTTCGGCTTAAGCGACTGGCAGCGTGCCCTTTTCCTATCCTTTCTCCCTTACTTCTCCTTTCTTCCGACCTTCGGGCCTGCGGCGCAATCGGTGCCCAGACGCTCCGCCGCCGGACGGTTTGCGACGGAGCGATAGCAAGGCTTGCCGCGGGCGCGCCGCGGCGCGTTGGGGGCCTAGGGCGGGGGCCCTTGAAGCCTGCGAAATCGCACCTAAATGTCGGGTTGTGCGCACGCCTCTGATTGGGTGCGCTGAAACCGCTGCCTGGCCCTCGGGCAGGCCTTACGCGCTGCTTTCGGGCAGGCAGATATCCACAGTCGCTTCTCAAGGAGGACTCGTGATGCGACACTTCGATTTGACCCCCTTCTACCGTTCCACCGTTGGCTTCGACCACCTGTTCGATCTTTTGGACAGTGCTACGGGCGTCGATGGCGACGGCGTGGCCTACCCCCCCTACAACATCGAGCGCCTCGGCGACAACGAGTACCGGATCACCATGGCGGTGGCCGGGTTCGGTGAGGACGAGCTCAAGATCGACGTCAAGGAGCAATCCCTCACCGTACGTGGCGAAAAGAAAGCCGACGACAAGCAGCGGCAGTTCCTGCATCGCGGCATCGCCGGGCGCAGCTTCGAGCGGCGTTTCCAGCTCGCCGACCACGTCGAGGTGAAGGGCGCAGACCTTAGGGATGGTCTGTTGCATGTTGACCTCGTGCGCAACGTGCCCGAGCGGCTAAAGCCGCGGGTGATTGCGATCGGCAACGGCAGAGCTGCCAAGCAGGTTGAAGCGAGCGCCTAACGGGATTAGCTCGGCACCACCACGAAGGGGCGTCGCGCAAGCGACGCCCTTTTTTGCGCAAGGGCCCCTTTGCGTCAGGGCCTCTTGCCATGGCGCGTTTGCGGCAGCCTCGGCGAGCTCAAAAAGAAGTTTACTTTAGCGGACGTTTGCGCAAGGCCGTGACAGCGCCCCGATCCTGGGGCCAATGCGTGGTGCCGCTGATGGCGCCGCCTCGCGCCTGCGCAATGGCGCAAGATCGGGGCATTTTGGGTCGGGGCTTCGTGTGACCTCGCCGCGACCGCGACGCGTTTGGTCAAGCGGCGCGCGGATGCCGGCGGGAGATGCTGGGCGGGTCGTCCTGGTGCTGCCGGTGTGGATTGAACACACGACCTCTCCCTTACCAAGGGAGTGCTCTACCACTGAGCTACGGCAGCAACACCAGAGCGCCACACCCTGTCGGTCGATGTGGCGCCTCGGCCTGGCCGCGGATATGCCATAGGCGGGCTGGCGCAGCAAGATACGCTGGTCCTGTCGCCAGGTCTGCGCTTTTGCCCATCCTGCATTCCACCCGCTGCGCATTCGCATACCCTGGTGCGGCTGCCTCATGGTAGGGATGCCGCCCCGAAGTCTCAACAATCAGGCAGGGATGATGGTCTCCGAGACGATGCGATCCTACGCGGACCGGGAAGCGCCTCAAAGCGAGACCGGCCTGCTCATCGTAGTGTCCGCGGCCCACCTCGCCAGCCACTTCTACATTCTGGTGCTGCCCGTGCTGATTCCGCTGCTCAAAGACCGTTTGGGCGTGGGCTTTTTTGAGATCGGCGTCGCGCTTACAATTTTTAACGTCGTGACCGGGTTGACCCAGGCGCCAATGGGCTTTCTCGTCGATAGGGTCGGCCCGCGGCTGGTGTTAATGGCAGGCCTCTGCCTTGGCGGCTTGGCCTTCGCCATGCTGGGGCTGTGGACAACCTACCCGGTGCTGATCGCGGCTGCCCTCTTTGCCGGCCTCGCCAACTGCGTCTACCACCCGGCTGACTACGCGCTGCTCGCCGATGCGATCCCGGAACATCGTATTGGCCGCGCCTTCTCGGTGCACACCTTCGCGGGCTTTGCCGGCGGCGCTCTTGCGCCGCCAATCCTGCTCGGCGTCGCGGCCTACGCCGGACTTGCGGCCGCGCTCCTCGTCGCCGGCCTGGTGGGGCCTGTGGTCGCGGGCCTCTCGCTTTTGCGGGGCAAGGTGGAGGCCGCTCCCCACACCAAGGCACGCACGATCACCGATGGTGCTGCCAAACGCGCCCCGCTGGGCATCCTGAACGCGTCGATCATTGGCCTCACCGGGTTCTTCACGCTCCTCGCCTTGTCGAGCGGTGGCATCCAGAGCTTCTCCGTGGTGGCGCTGCTCGCCACGCAGGACGTAACGCTCGCCTCCGCCAACGTCGCGCTGACCGCCCACCTAACTTGCGCCGCCATCGGCGTCCTTGCCGGCGGCTTCCTTGCGGACCGTACCACTTCCCACGGCTACGTCGCCGCCGTGGGCTTCGGTCTCACGACCGCCATCGTCGCGGGCATTGCCATGCTGACCCTGCCCGCCGCCCTGATTATCGGGGGACTTGGCCTCGCCGGTTTTTTGTCTGGCATCATCATGCCCTCGCGCGACATGCTGGTGCGCAAGGCGGCGCCGCCCGGCATGGTTGGGCGCGCATTCGGCATCGTATCCACGGGCTTCAATATCGGCGGGATTATCGGGCCATTGCTGTTCGGCTGGATCATGGACAACGCCTCGCCGCGCTGGGTGTTTGGGGCATCGGCCGTCTTTATGGCCGTCACGGCCGCCTTCGGGATCGCCAGCGAGCATCGCACCCGGCAGCGCCTTGCCGCTCAGGTCGGCGCGCGCTAGCTTGCCGCTGAGACGGCTAGCCGGGAAGAAGCGGACCATGTGGTAAATGAATAAGCCGGTCGATAAAAAAGGCTCCGAGCGCGCGCACCGACAAGCACGGCTCGCTCAGCAACTGCGCAGCAATCTCTCAAAGCGAAAAGCACAGACACGCGGGCGGGAATCGGACATCCCCGGCGGCGAGGTGCCTCCAGCGGGCAACAGGCCGCAGGACTCTTAGGCATCGGCGCCTTGTCGGCTTTGTCGAATGGTGCGTTGTTGGCTTTAGCACGCGCAAACGGAACGCTTCCATGGATCGCATCAACATCATCGGTGGCAGTCGCCTCACAGGGACGATCCCGATTTCGGGGGCCAAGAACGCGGCCTTGCCGTTGATGATCGCCAGTCTGCTGACGGGTGACCGGCTTACCCTGAAAAACGTGCCCAACCTCGCCGACGTCAATCTGCTGGCGCGCATCCTGCGCAATCACGGCGTCGATCTCACCATCGACGGCAAGCGCGCCGATCCCTCGCCGCACTTGGGCGAAACGTTTCACCTTACCGCGCGGGATATTGTGGACACCACGGCGCCCTATGAAATGGTCAATCGCATGCGGGCGAGCTTTTGGGTGCTGGGTCCGCTGCTGGCGCGCTGCGGTAGCGCACGCGTGTCGATGCCCGGTGGCTGCGCCATTGGCACGCGTCCGGTTGATCTGCATCTGTTCGGCCTCAAGGCGTTGGGTGCGAGCATTGACATTGACGGCGGCTACGTCGTGGCCAAGGCGCCCAAGCGCCTAAAGGGGGCAAGGGTCGTCTTTCCCAAAGTTTCCGTTGGCGCGACCCATACGGTGATGATGAGCGCGGCCCTCGCCGAGGGGGAGACCGTAATCGAGAACGCCGCCCGCGAACCCGAGGTCGGCGATGTTGCGGAATGCTTGGCGAAAATGGGCGCCAAGATCGAGGGTATCGGGACCAGGACGCTGCGCATCCAGGGACAGGACCGGCTGGAGGGGACGGTCCATACCGTGCTGCCCGACCGCATCGAGACCGGGACTTACGCGTTTGCCGTGGCAGCGGCCGGCGGTGACGTTGAACTCAAGGGCGCCCGCAAGGCCTTGTTGGAAGTCGCGTTCGCAGCGCTCGAGTCGACGGGCGTTGCGGTCGCCGACACGGCCGATGGCGTGCGCGTCGCCCGCGACAGCCGCGAGCTGCAACCGCTCAGGATCGAGACCCAACCCTTTCCCGGCTTTCCGACCGATTTGCAGGCGCAGCTCATGGCACTGATGACGCGGGCCAACGGCAGCAGCGTGATTCGGGAGACAATTTTCGAAAATCGCTTCATGCACGTGCAGGAGCTGGCGCGCCTTGGCGCCAACATACAGCTGCAGGGTGATACCGCTACCGTGCGCGGTGTCCCAAAGCTGCGCGGCGCCCAGGTCATGGCGACCGACCTACGTGCCTCGGTCTCACTGGTCATTGCCGGCCTGATGGCAGAGGGGGAAACCGTGATTAATCGGGTTTACCACCTCGATCGCGGCTTCGAGCGGCTGGAGCAAAAGCTCTCCGGCTGCGGGGCGAACATCGCCCGCTTGGTGAGCGGTTGACGGGCCGGCCCGCGCTGCTTGCGCGCGAGAGACCTTGCCCCGGGCGCGGGCTCCCCGCCGGGCAGGTTGCGCTGCCCTCTTACAATCGGCGACGGCGTTCGCTATCACTGCCGAGTGACCGGCAGGCTTGTTTGCACCTCCTGCCTCGCGTCCCGAGCCGATGCCGCATAGAGGACCATCGCAGCACATGGCGGAGCTCAAGCTGATCGCGCTCGATGCCGACGATTTGGCCGTGCTGTCGGCACACCTGCAGGATGCCGTGATCCAGGTCGCCGACATTGCCTATCTGCCGAAAGAGCGGCGGTTCGCCGCCGTCGGCAATCGGTTCGACTGGATGGCGGCCGTCGGGCCGGCCGAGGGGTATGCCCGCCGCCGCGCGGCCGTGCGCTTCGAGCGCGTGCTTGGCGCCCAGCTGCAGGCAATCGATCTCAAGAACAAGGGCTTGGTCCTCTCCCTGCTTGCGGTCACCTTCGAGCCGACCGCGGCGCCGGAAGGCTACGTCACCTTGCATTTTGCCGATGGCGGCGCCATCCGGTTGCACGTCGAATGTGTCGAGGCCGAGCTCAAGGACTTGGGGCCGATCTGGCAAGTCGAGTTCAAGCCCCGGCATCCCGACGGCAGCCCCATCTCTCCTGGTCCCGGTAAGGATCGCTCCACCTGATCGTCATCGAAACTTGGCCATGCCCGTTCGTCTCGCGACCACAGATGCAAACTTTGACGGGGCGTTCGCCAGCTTCTTGGCGAGCAAGCGCGAGGTTTCGCCCGACGTCGAGCAAAGCGTGCGCGCGATCATCGCCGATGTGCGCCAACGTGGCGACGCGGCGCTTTTGGACTACACCCGCCGGTTCGATCAGTTCGATCTCTCCAGCCGGGGCGTGCGCATGGCGGAAGCCGAGATCCGCGAGGGCGCGCGCGGCTGCGATGCTGCAACGCTTGCGGCCTTGGCCATGGCGAAAGCGCGGATCGAGGCCTACCACGTGCGCCAACTGCCCAAGGACGAGGCATTCACCGACGGCCTCGGTGCCGAGCTTGGTTGGCGCTGGTCGGCAATCGAGTCGGTCGGTCTTTATGTCCCCGGCGGCCTTGCCAGTTACCCAAGCTCCCTTTTGATGAACGCCGTGCCCGCCAAAGTGGCGGGCGTGCCGCGGATCGCCGTTGCGGTACCGGCACCGCTGGGTGAGGTCAACCCCTTCGTGCTGGCCGCCGCCAACCTCGTCGGCATCTCGGAAATCTACCGCATTGGCGGCGCCCAGGCCGTGGCCGCTTTCGCCTTCGGCACCCAAAGCGTTGCACCCGTCGCCAAGGTCATCGGTCCCGGCAATGCCTACGTGGCCGCCGCCAAGCGCCAGGTCTTTGGCACGGTCGGCATCGACGCCATCGCCGGCCCGTCGGAGGTGCTCATTATCGCCGATCGGGAGAACAACCCCGCTTGGCTGGCCGCCGACCTGCTGGCGCAGGCCGAGCACGATACCGCCGCGCAAGCCATTCTGATGACCGACGATGCCGCCTTCGCCGCGGTCGTCGAAGGCGAGGTCGACCGTCAGCTTGCCCACTTACCCCGTCGCGACATTGCCGAGGCGAGCTGGCGCGAGTTCGGTGCGGTGATCATCCTTGCAACGCTCGAGCAAGCCCCGGCCTTGGCCGACCGCATTGCCGCCGAGCACGTGCAAATCGTGACGCGCGATCCCGAGCGCCTTGCCCATCGTATCCGCAACGCCGGCGCCCTTTTTCTTGGCGCCCATACACCGGAGGTGATCGGCGATTACCTGGCTGGCTCCAACCACGTGCTGCCGACGGCGCGCAGCGCGCGCTTTGCCTCGGGCCTCGGCGTTTATGACTTTATGAAGCGCACCTCAACCCTGCGCCTCGACGCGGCCGCGTTGCGGAGGCTGGCGGCACCGGCGATGGTTCTTGCCCGTGCCGAAGGTCTTACTGCGCATGAGCGCTCGGTGGCGTTGCGCCTCGACCCTGCCGCCGATTGACATTGAGGTCTCAATGTTTGAGCCGCCGGCCAGCGATGCCAACCCCAAGGCTCGGCTCACCGCCATCACGCTCGACAGCAGCTCCATCAAACGGGGTAGCTCCGGTATCGAGCACGAACGCGAGGTCGCGATCTTTGATATCCTGGAGAGCAATTTCTTCAGTCTGGATGGCCGTGACGAAGGTCCCTATACGCTCAACCTTGGCATCGCCGAGGACCGGCTCGTCTTGGCCGTTGGCCAACAGGCGAGCGATAGCGTGTTCACGCTGGTGCTGTCCCTGACGCCGCTGCGGCGTGTCATGAAAGACTATTTCATCGTGTGCGAGAGCTACTACCGGGCAATCCGCACCGCCCCACCCTCGCGCATCCAAGCCATCGATATGGGGCGGCGGGCGTTGCACGACGAGGGCAGTCGCGTGCTGCTGGAACGGCTCAAGGGCAAGGTCACCGTCGACAGTGACACGGCGCGGCGCCTGTTCACGCTGATATGCGCGCTGCACTGGAAAGGATGAGAGGTGGCGGGCGCGGGGGGCCATGAGCTGCCGGGCGCGGTCTTATTCGCCTGCACCATGAACTCGGTGCGCTCGCCCATGGCCGCGGCCATTCTCAGGCACCTCGCCGGTCGGCGCGCCTACGTGGAATCGGCAGGCGTGCGCGCCGGCGGATCGGACGCCTTTGCCGTGGCGGCGATGGACGAAATCGGCATCGACATCTCCCAGCACGCTCCGCACACGCTGCGCGACCTCCATGACACCTCGTTCGACTTGATCGTCTCGCTTTCCCCGGAAGCTCATCATCAGGCGCTGGAACTCACCCGCACCATGGCCGTAGACGTCGAGTATTGGCCGACCTTCGACGCCACGCTCCTAATTGGCAGCGCCGGACGCGAGCAGATCCTGCAGGCCTACCGCGATGTGCGCGATGGCCTATTCCAGCGTATCAAGCGCCGGTTCGGCTTCGAGGGCGGGCCCAGCGTCTAGCGGCTTGGGCGCGCCTGCCGGGTTGGCTTGATTTTCCGCGCCGACCGTGGCCAATGTCGCACGCTCTATTGCGTTTGGAGCCATGCTATGAGCCTGACAAAGGCACCACAATCGCCGGTGCTCAACCGTACCGACAGTCCACGGCGCGAAACGCTGAGGGCCGAGCTTGCGCGCACCAAACCGGCCGGCCGGCGCGCCCGCCTCAAGCCGAAGCTGGTGCTCGCCAGCGGGTCGCCGCGGCGGCTTACACTGCTGGCGCAGGCCGGTATCGAGCCCGACGGCTTGCGGCCAGCCTCGATCGACGAGACCCCAGGCAAGGGCGAGATGCCGCGCTCGCTGGTTTCGCGGTTGGCGCGCGCCAAGGCCGAAAGCGGCCGCGACCAGATCGCCAATGATAAGGACATTGCCGACGCCCACGTGCTGGCTGCCGATACCATCGTCGCGGTCGGCCGCCGCATTCTGGTGAAGCCGCGTTTCGTCGAGGAAGCGCTGGCGGCGCTGCAGCTTTTGTCGGGGCGCAACCATCGCGTCATTACGGGGTTGTGCATGATCACGCCGGATGACCGCGTGCGGCTCAAAGTTGTCGACACCCGCGTGCGCTTCAAGCGGTTGTCGAAGGAAGAAATGGACGCCTACATCGCCTCGCGGGAATGGCGCGGCAAGGCAGGCGGCTATGCCATTCAAGGATTGGCCGGTTGTTTCGTGCAAAAGCTGGTTGGCTCCTACACCAATGTCGTCGGCCTGCCTCTGACGGAGGTGGTGGGAATGCTGACGGCGGAGGGATTTCCGATCCATTTCAACTGGCTCAAAATGGGCGAGACCGAGCTCTCGTAGCCCTGCCATGACCGAGGCAAAGCGCGCCGGGGCCGCGCCAGGACGTTGCCCGATCTGCAGCCGTCCCAGCCAGGACGACTACCGACCGTTCTGCTCGCGCCGTTGCGCCGACGTCGACCTGTCGCGCTGGCTACGCGGCAGCTATGCCGTTGCGGGCGAGCCAGCGCACGGCGAGCGCGACGAGGCCCCGGCGACGGGAACCTCGCGCCCGGAGGAGAGCTAGAGCTGCGCTCGGGCTCGCTGCCGCCTCTCACCCTATCTCGTTGCCTCCTCGCCCGAGTTCTGAGCCGCGCGCGCAGCGGCGCACGCGCTGGCTCTAACGCCCTGTGGCGTTCCGACCACCCCGTGGCGGAATTTCCCGCGGTTGTGTGCCCAAGGCCCGTTGACTCCCATCAAATCCCATGTAATCCCAGGGTAGCCCGGCGGACGATCGGGATTTTTGTCGGTGGCGGAGCGTGGCAGCGAGGCTCGAGCGCAAAGGATGGATCGCTTTGTCTCCACCTTCACCAACAAGATCGATGCCAAGGGGCGCGTGTCGATCCCGGCCCCATTCCGGGCCGTCCTCGAACGCGATGGCTACGCCGGCGGCATCTACTGCTACCCCTCGCTGGACGCTCCAGCGCTCGATGCAGGCGGCCAAAGCCTTGCACAAAAGATCGATGGGCTTCTCGCTGGCCTGCCGGATTATTCGGACGAGCGGGACGAGCTGTCTGTCGCGCTCTACGGCGACGTGCACATCCTCAGCCTCGATGGCGACGGACGCATCGTCCTTCCTGAAGCGCTTCGCGCGCACGCCGGACTTGCAACCCATGTCACTTTTGTCGGCCTGGGTCAGAAATTTCAAATGTGGGAACCGCAGCGCTTCGAAGCGCGACGCGCGCGGGCCCGCGCCAAAGTTCAAGACCACCGCCGCCTTTTCGGCGCGGGGAGCCGCCTCGGCCCGGGGGACGATGGCGGCGCGGGAGGAGCACGGGAATGATGACGCCGGGCGGCACCTCGATGGGGGAGGGTGCTCGCAGAGGGACGTCGCGCCACGTTCCCGTGCTGCTTCCCGAAGTTTTGGCCGCGCTCGAGCCGCAGCACGGCGAAACCTACATTGATGGCACCTTCGGCGCCGGCGGCTATGCCGGCGCGATCCTGACGGCAGCTCCGGGCTGCCGCGTGTTAGCGATCGATCGCGACCGGCAGGCGATCGTGGCCGGCGCGGCACTGGCCCACGAATACCAGGGACGACTGCTGCTCGAGGAAGGCTGCTTTGGCGGTCTCGATCGCATTGCGGAAAAATGTGGCCTGACCCAGGTCGATGGCGTGATTCTCGATCTCGGTGTGTCGTCAATGCAGGTCGAGGATCCCGCGCGCGGATTTTCCTTTCAGCGCGACGGGCCGCTCGACATGCGCATGTCCCCGCAGGGGCCGACCGCCGCCGATTTCGTCAATACGGCGGCAGAATCCGAGCTTGCCGACGTAATCTTTCGTCTCGGCGGCGAGCGCAGCTCGCGCGCCATTGCCCGTAGGATCCTAGCGCGCCGGGCCGACCGGCCCCTGGCGCGCACGAGTGAGCTCGCCGAGCTCGTCGTCCGCGTGCTGGGACGCGAAAAGATCGCGGGCCGACACGCCGCGACGCGCACCTTCCAGGCGTTGCGCATGCACGTCAACGACGAGCTCGGCGAGCTGGCCAGGGCGTTGGCGGCCGCGGAGCGCGCCTTGCGCAGCGGTGGTCGTCTCCTCGTCGTGAGCTTCCACTCGCTCGAGGATGGCCTGACCAAACAATTTTTGCGCGAACGAGCGTCTCCTGCCGCGCACGGCTCGCGCCATTTGCCGCCGGAGGAGCCGCAACGCCTGCCCCCAAGTTTTCGATTCGTTAACCCGCGGCCGGTAAGTCCAAAGCCGGAGGAGATCGCGGCCAACCCTCGTGCCCGTTCGGCCAAGTTGCGCGCGGCGGTGCGCACCGGCGCGCCGGCCTGGCCGGCGCCGGTAGTAGGGGTCCGCGATGTGCCTTAGGCAACGCGAGTGGGGAAGCTCACAGTGCTGCGCATCATCAATTTGGCGTTGATGTTGTCGATGCTGGTCGGCGTTTTTGCCCTCTACGCCATCAAATATGACGCGCGCCAACTCGAGACTCGCGTGCAAATGCAAGAGCGCGACTTGGAAAAGCTTGAAAACAATGTCGCCGTGCTCATCGCCGAGCGGGCCCACCTGGCCCAACCGAAGGCGCTCGAAGCCCTGGCTCGCAACCTGGGCCTGGGACCGATTGCGCCGCGCCAGTACCTGCGCCTCGATGCGCCACCTGCCGCCAACGCGGTTGAATGAGGCCATATGCCCCTCCTGAGCAGCAGCGCTGGCCCGGGATGGCTCATGCGGGCGCCGATCGCCGCCGGCCCGAAACTGCCGTCGACCCGCCAGCGCACCCTCCTGGCGCTTGCCGCTCTTATCGCCTGTTTCGTGGCCATCGCCGCACAACTGCTGAGACTGGGGTTGAAGGCAGAGGCCGACTTCCATCTCAATATTGCCGAGCCGATCGGCCAGAGCTGGTCGCGCCCCGATATCGTCGACCGGCACGGGCAGCTGCTCGCGACCGACGTTGCGACCCACTCGCTTTATGCCGATCCGCAGTTGGTGCTCGATATCGATGAGGTCGCCGAGAAGCTCACCGCCGCCCTCGCTGGGCTTGATGGCACGGAAGTGCGCCGCGCCTTGGCCGACAGGGGGCGGCGTTTCGCCTGGATCGCGCGCGGCCTCACGCCGCGCCAGGCACAGCGCGTGCACGACCTTGGTTTGCCGGGGCTGGCTTTTCGCACGGAGCTGAAGCGCGTCTATCCCCTCGGCGCCCTGGCGGGACACGTGGTTGGCACCGTCAATGTCGACAACAAGGGTCTGGTCGGGCTCGAGCGCTGGCTCGACGATATGGGCAAGGTCGAAGCCGTGCAGGGGACCGACCGCAGCGAAAAGCCGGCGCTGCGTCTGTCCCTCGACGTCGGCGTCCAGCACGCCGTGAGCGAAGAGTTGCACGCTGCGGTCGCCCGTTACTCGGCCACTGGCGCGGCCGGGCTCGTGCTCGATTTGACCTCGGGCGAAGTCCTGGCCGCCGCCTCCTTGCCGGGCGCCGATCCCGCCCGTCCCTCCGACTGGCTGGAGCTTCGGCACGCCGACAAGCTGATGTCCGGCACCTTCGAACTCGGCTCGGTTTTCAAGACCCTGACGGTGGCCATGGCCTTGGAGGCCGGCGTGGCCGACCTCAATAGCCTTTATGACGTGCGCCGGCCGTTGACGATTGGCGCCAACACCATCACCGACCTGCATCCGAGTGGACGTCCGCTGAGCGTGCGCGAGGTTTTCCTACACTCCTCCAATGTCGGCGCCGGCCTCATCGCCTTGGATCTGGGCGCCGAGCGGCAGCGCCAGTTCCTGGCGAAATTCGGGCTGATCGAGCCCATGCGCACGGAGGCGGGCAGTATAGCTCCGCCCCAGCTTCCCAAGCACTGGGGCCGGATCGAGACGGTCACGGTCAGCTATGGGCACGGTATCGCCGTGGCGCCACTACAGCTCGCGGCGGCCATGGCCGGCGTCATTGGCGGCATCAAGGTGACGCCCACGTTCCTGGCTCAGGCAAGCCCACCGGGCACGCGGCTCGTCTCGCAGGCCACCAGCGCCCACATCCAGGAAATCCTGCGCCTCAACGTCACGAGCGCCGTGGGCACCGGGCGCAGGGCCGATGCGGAGGGCTACCGCGTCGGCGGCAAGACCGGCACGGCGGAAATGCCCGGGCGCGGGGGCTATCAAGCCAAGGCTGTGATCTCCTCTTTTATCGGTGCCTTCCCCATGGATGCGCCCAACTATCTCACCCTGGTCATGCTGTTCGAACCCGAGCCCGTCGCGGGCATTGCGCCGGGGATTACCGCCGGCGTGAACGCTGCGCCGACGACGGCGCGAATCGTGCATCGTATTGCCCCGGTGCTGGGGGTCCTGCCGCGCCGGATCGGGCGTGCCGAGCCCACCGACGCCCAGTTTGACGCCCCATCGGCGGCGCAATAAGAAGCAAGGCTGAACTGCTCGGGAGCGCGCGGGCGCACCCGGCCCGCGCAAGGATTAGGGTCGAGTGCAATGAGGCTCCAGGTCTTGGCCGACGGCGCAACGGATCTTGAGATGTCGCCGGGGTGTGGCGATGTCGAGATTGTTTCGCTCACGGCGGATAGTCGCAGCGTGCGACCGGGGTGGCTGTTTGCCGCCCTACCCGGTGCCAAGGCGGACGGCGCGCACTTTATCGCCGACGCCATTGCCAAGGGAGCGGCGGCCGTGCTCCTCAAGGGGGATGCCACCATCCCGGTACCCGACCGCGTTGCCCTCTTGAAGGCGCCAGAACCGCGTCAAGCCTTCGCACGCCTGGCGGCGCGCTTCTGGGGTCGGCAACCCCGCACCATCGTTGCCGTCACGGGCACCAGTGGCAAGACATCGGTGGCCGACTTCGCCCGGCAAATCTTTGACCATCTGGGGCACTCGGCGGCGTCCCTTGGCACCCTTGGGGTGGTGAGGAGAGGCGTTGCCAGCTACGGGGCCTTGACCACCCCGGATCCGGTCACGCTGCATCAAACCTTGGCCCGGCTCGCCCAAGATGGCGTCACCCATCTGGCGATGGAGGCCTCCTCACACGGGCTCGATCAATACCGGCTCGACGGCGTGGTTCTGCGCGCGGCAGCCTTCACGAACCTCGGTCGCGATCACCTCGACTATCATCCCTCGATGGACGCCTACCTCAAGGCGAAGCTCCGCCTGCTGGCTGAACTTTTGCCCGAGGATGGCACCGCCGTCATCAATGCCGATGCTGCCCATGCCGGGCCTGCCATTGCGGCCGCGCGCGCCGCCGGTCGCCAGGTCGTCACTGTCGGTAGGGCGGCGGGGAGTAGGCTCAAACTCGAGGAGCAGCGCCCGATCGGTTTCGGCCAACAGCTCTCCGTGCGCCATGGCGATGCGGTGCGTTCGCTCCGCTTGCCGCTGCTGGGCGACTATCAGGCCGCCAACGCGCTGTTGGCGGCCGCCTTGGTCATGGCCACGGGGGAAGCCGGCCTCGATGCGCTTGCCGCCCTGGAACGTCTCGAGGGCGTCAAGGGTCGGCTCGAGATCGTTGGCCAGGCGCGCGGCGGCCTTATTGTCATCGACTATGCCCACAAACCGGATGCGCTGGCGGCGGCGCTGACGGCGCTCAAGCCCTTCGCGCCGGGCCGGATCGTTTGTGTGTTCGGCTGCGGCGGTGACCGCGACAAGGGCAAGCGCCCGATCATGGGTCGCATCGCCAGCGCGTTGGCGGCAAGCGTGATCGTCACCGACGACAACCCCAGGAGCGAAAATGCGGCTGTGATCCGTGCGGAAATTTTGGCCGGCGCGCCGGGGGCCCGAGAAATCGGGGACCGCGGCGAGGCGATCAGGGCGGCGGTGCGGTTGCTTGGGAGCGGCGACGTGCTGTTGATTGCCGGCAAAGGCCACGAGACTGGCCAAATCATTGGCTCCACAATCGTGCCCTTCTCCGATCATGAGGCGGTGCGGGCTGCCCTTGCAGAGGCCCCCCTCGATGCCTGAACCGCTGTGGAACTGGAGCGAGCTGGTGGCGATCGCAGAGGGCGCGGCCGACGGTGCGCCCGCCTGGCCCATTCGCGGCTTTTCCATCGACACGCGCACCTTGCGTCCAGGCGACGTCTTCGTCGCCGTGCGCGACAAGCGCGATGGACACGAGTTCGTGCCGGCGGCGTTCCGGGCCGGGGCGGTGGCGGCAATCGTGGCGCGCAACTACCAGCATGTTGGCTCCGCGCCGGCGCTCTTGCGCGTGGCAGATCCGCTCGCGGCGCTAGTCAACCTCGCGCGCGCCGCGCGCCTGCGCTCGGCGGCGCGCATCGTTGCCATCACGGGGAGCGTCGGCAAAACCGGGAGCAAGGAAATGCTGAGCCTGTGCCTCAGCGAGCTCGGCCGCACGCACGCGGCGGAAAAATCCTATAACAATCACTGGGGTGTACCGCTGACGCTGGCCCGCCTGCCCCGCGACACCGAATACGCAGTGTTCGAGATCGGCATGAACCATGCGGGCGAGATCGGGCCGCTCGCCGCGTTGGTGACCCCGCACGAAGCCCTGATCACCACCGTCGAGCCGGTTCACCTGGGTCACTTCAACTCCGTCGCCGAGATTGCCGAGGCCAAGGCCGAGATCCTGACGGGCCTGGTGCCCGGCGGTACCGCCATCCTGCCGCGCGACAACTCGCATTACAAATTGCTGCGCGAGCGTGCCGCGGCGGTCGGCGCCAGAATTGTAACGTTTGGCTATCATCAGGACGCCGACTTTCGCGGTCTGCAGGTGGACCTTGGCCCCAAGGGGTCGTCGGTGATCGCCGGCTTCGGCACGCAGCGCTTTCCCTATCGTTTGGGCGCGCCCGGCGAACACTACGTGAAAAATTCGCTGGCGGTGCTTGCCTGCCTGAGCGCGCTCGGCGTCGATATTATGCGCAGCCTGCCCGCGCTGGCCCGCGTCAGCGCGCCGGCGGGTCGGGGCGCGCGCACCCTGTTTGAGACGGCCGCCGGCCAGATCCTGCTGATCGACGAGAGCTACAACGCCAACCCGGCCTCGGTACGGGCCGCACTGGCCGCCATGGCGACGACGCCGCGCGAGGCCTATCCGCGCCGGATCGCCGTGCTCGGTGATATGTTGGAGCTGGGTCCGGCGGCGCCCGATCTGCATCGCGGCCTCAAGGACGCGATCGACGCCGCCGGTGTCGACCTCGTTGTCGCCTGCGGCCCGCTCATGCGTTTGCTGCACGAGAGCCTAAGCGCCGGCCAGCGCGGCGCCTGGGCGGAGACCTCTTTAGAACTCGTCGATGCGCTGATCGACACCGTGCGTGGGGGCGATGTCGTCATGATCAAGGGCTCGCTCGGCACCAACATGGCGCCGCTAGTCGCGGCACTGATGACACGGTTGCGTCCAGCGCGTTTCGGAGGCTAACGAATGCTGTATGCACTGGTGCAGTTCAGCGATCAAATCGGCCCGCTGAACGTCTTTCGCTACATTACTTTTCGCACCGGCGGTGCCATCATGACCGCCCTGCTGTTCGTGTTCCTGTTCGGACCGGCGATCATCGATCTGCTGCGCGTCAAGCAGGGTAAAGGTCAACCCATTCGTGAAGACGGGCCGCAGTCGCACCTGGCCAAGAAGGGTACGCCCACCATGGGTGGGCTGATGATCCTGTCCGGTATTACGGTCTCCACCTTGCTGTGGGCCAGCTGGGCCAACCCCTATGTCTGGATCGTCTTGTTCGTGACGCTGAGCTATGGCGCTATTGGCTTTTACGACGACTATCTGAAGGTTACGCGCAGTCAGACCGCCGGTTTCTCGACCCGCCTGCGCTTTCTGGCCGAGGTCCTGGTGGCGGCAATTGCCGCCTTGGCGGTGATGCGGATCGGCAGCACCGGGTTTTCTTCATCCCTGACCGTTCCCTTCTTCAAGAATGTGGTGATCCCGCTTGGTTTCTTTTTCGTCCTGCTCGGTGTGCTGGTGATCGCCGGGGCCGGCAACGCCGTCAACCTCACCGATGGCCTCGACGGGCTCGCCATCGTTCCCGTCATGATCGCGGCCGCCACCTTCGGACTGATCGCCTACCTCTCCGGCAACGCCAATTTTGCGCGCTATCTGCAGATTCACTACGTGCCGGGCGCCGGCGAGCTCGCCGTCATCTGCGGCGCCTTAATCGGCGCCGGTCTGGGCTTCCTGTGGTTCAACGCCCCGCCGGCCATGATCTTTATGGGCGACACCGGTTCGCTGGCGCTCGGCGGGGCGCTTGGGGCCATTGCCGTGGCCACCAAGCACGAAATCGTACTGGCGATCGTTGGCGGCCTCTTCGTGTTGGAAACGCTGTCCGTCATCATCCAGGTGTCGTCCTTCAAGCTGACGGGCAAGCGCGTGTTCCGCATGGCTCCACTCCATCATCATTTCGAACAGAAGGGCTGGCAGGAATCGACGGTGGTGGTGCGCTTTTGGATTATTTCCGTGGTGCTGGCCCTGGTCGGCCTCGCCACCTTAAAACTGCGCTAGCCCGTGCAGCTGCCGACCAACCCTTTCCCCTCGCCTGGCCTCGCCCGTCGTGGGGCCGTTTGCCCGGGGCGCGTGCCATGACGCCTGCCACCACCTTTGCCGGCGAAAGCGTCGCCGTCTTCGGCCTCGGGCGCTCCGGAGTGGCAGCCGCCCGAGCGCTATTGGCCGGTGGTGCTCGGGTCGCGGCCTGGGACGATGAGCCGGCCAGTCGGCAAGCCGCGGCCGCGGCCGCCATTCCCACCGAGGATCTGGCACGCAGCGATTGGTCGCAGTTTAAGGCCCTGATCCTTGCCCCAGGCATTCCTCTGACCCACCCTCAACCGCATTGGTCCGTTCTGCAGGCGCGGGCCGCCGGTGTGGCGATCATCGGAGATATCGAGCTCTTCTGCCGTGAGCGCGCCGCGCGCGCCGCAAGCGCGCCGTTCATCGCCATCACGGGAACGAACGGCAAGTCGACGACCACCGCGCTGATCGGCCACCTGCTGCGGGCGGCGGGCTTGGAGGTTGCGCTGGGCGGCAATATCGGGACCGCCATCTTGGCGCTCGCGCCCCCGGCGCCGAACCGGGTGCACGTCGTCGAGATGTCCTCCTTTCAGATCGAGCTCACGCCGACGCTGGCGCCGACCGTCGGCATCCTCCTCAATATTTCGCCCGATCACCTCGACCGCCACGGCAGCCTTGAGCGCTACGCTGAACTCAAGGCGCGCGTGGTCGAGAGCGCCGAGCATCCCATTGTCGGCGACGATGATGATTGGTGCCAGGACATCTCCGAACGCCTGCGCCTTGCCAATCGTACCTGGGTCGATCTCGTCTCCGCCCAATCTCGGCTGGGACACGGTTGGTATGCCGCCGACAGCGCGCTGATCGCGCGCGCGCCCTGGACCGGTCCGCTCGGCGCCTTTGCCGACCTCGCCGGCATCGGCGCCTTGCGCGGTCGCCACAACGTCCAAAATGCGCTTGCCGCCAGCGCCGCGGCGATGCACATGGGCGTGGCGCCCGAGCAAATCGCCGGCGCGCTGTCGACCTTTCCCGGCCTGCCGCATCGTCTGCAGGAGGTGGGTAGGCTTGGCACGACCCTGTTCATCAACGACAGCAAGGCTACCAACGCCAACAGCGCGGCTACGGCGCTGGCGGCCTTCCCAGGCGATATTTTCTGGATTCTCGGCGGTAAGCCGAAAGCGGGCGGCATCACCAGCCTCGAGCCCTACTTTACACGCATCAAGAAGGCCTTCCTGATTGGGGAGGCGACGGAGGCGTTTGCCGCCACCCTCGGCAACAAGGTGGTTTTTGAGCGCTGTGGCACGCTCGATAAGGCCGTGGCGGCGGCCGCACGTGATGCCGGGCGGCTTGGTGGCCGTGAGCCGATCGTGCTGCTTTCGCCGGCCTGTGCCTCCTATGATCAATTTCGTAATTTCGAAGTGCGCGGCGAGGCCTTCTGCGACCTGGTCGCGGCCCTGCCGCGCGCAGCCACGGGGGGGTGAGGAATGCTGCGGCACCGCTCGGGCGCGCCGGCCGGCGCAGGCTGGGGATCTGGGCGATGACGTTGTCGCGCGCCGAGCGAAGCCGCCTCGCCGACTGGTGGTTCACCGTTGACCGGGTGCTCTTGGCCACGGTGCTGGTGATCGCCGGCACGGGGATGTTGCTCTCGCTGGCGGCAAGCCCGGCCATCGCGCTCAAGCGCGGCCTGCCAACCTTTTATTTCGTCGAGCGTCACTTTCTGTTTGCCGTGGCGGCGCTGGCCACAATGGGGGCCGTCTCGCTCCTTACGCCCGCGCAAATTCGCCGCCTCGCGCTGGCGACCTTGTGCGTGAGCCTTGCGCTCATGATCTTGGTCTTGCTGACGGGGTTGGAAATCAACGGCGCCCGGCGTTGGCTGCACATCGCCGGCTACACCCTGCAGCCCAGCGAGTTCGGCAAGCCAGCCTTTGTGCTGCTTTCAGCCTGGCTGTTCGCCGAGGCGGATCGGCGCCCCGACATGCCCGCGACCGGCGCTGCCGTGGGCCTCTTTCTCCTCTTTGCCCTGCTATTGGTGCTCGAGCCCGATCTGGGACAGACCTTGCTCATCAGCATGGTCTGGTGCGCCCTGTTCTTTTTGGCCAACCGGCCGCTCAAATGGTTCGCGGTGCTGGTGGCGGCGCTCTCGGTCGCGCTTGTAGGGGCCTATTTCACCTTTGGCCACGTGCGCTGGCGCATCGATCGCTTCCTGCATCCCGCGCTCGGCGACCGCTTTCAAACCGATCGTGCGTTGCGCTCATTTGGCGAAGGCGGCTTGTTCGGCAAGGGGCCGGGCGAAGGCACGGTCAAGATCGCCTTGCCGGACGCGCATACCGACTTCATCTTCGCCGTCGTCGCCGAAGAATACGGCGTACTCGCCTGCCTGGTGATCCTCGGCTTGTTTGCCTTGGTGGGGAGCCGGGTGTTGCTGCGCCAGTCGCGTGAGAAAGATCCGTTTCTTCGCCTGAGCGCCACGGGGCTCGCCCTCCTGGTGGTGCTGCAGGCGATCATCAACATGTCGGTCAACGTGGGACTGGCGCCGGCCAAAGGCATTACGCTGCCCTTCATTTCCAGCGGCGGCTCATCCATGCTTGGCATCGGGTTTGGCATCGGCATGCTCCTGGCCATCGGTCGCCGGCGGGCCGACCTGGGCGATGTCGACAAACCCCATTTCCTATCCTCGGCAGCCTATGGATCGGCGCGGTCGTGGCGAGCATGACAGCCAAATTGAGAGCGCCATCGATCGTTCTGGCCGCCGGCGGGACCGGTGGGCATTTGTTCCCCGCTTTCGCGCTGGCCCAGGAGCTCGCCCGGCGCGCGATTGCTGTTGAACTTGTCACCGACCAGCGCGGCGACCGCTATGGCGCCGACTTTCCGGCGCGGGCCATCCACCAGCTTCCCTCCGCGACGCTCACGGGCCGATCGCCGCTCGCGGCCGTCAAGACCGGGATGACGCTGCTACGGGGCGTGGCGGCCGCGTTCGGACTTTTTCGGCGCCTGCAACCTGCCGCCGTCGTCGGTTTCGGCGGCTATCCCTCCTTCGCGCCGATCGTGGCGGCCCGCCTGCTGCGGCTGCCCACCCTTTTGCACGAGCAGAACGCCGTGCTCGGCCGCGCCAATCGGCTGCTGGCCCGCCACGTCACGGCCGTTGCCACCTCCTTCGAGAAGACCAAGTTCGTCGGCGAGCGCGCCGGCTCCACGGTGCGCTACGTTGGCAACCCCGTGCGCGATCAGGTGTTGCAATCGGCCGATCAGGCCTATCGCGAGCCAAGTCTGGAGGGGCGCTTTCATCTTTTGATTTTCGGTGGCAGCCAGGGCGCGCGCTACTTCTCCGAACTCCTGCCGGCGGCTTTGGCCCTGCTGGCGCCCGCGACCCGGGCCCGGCTGGTCGTGGTACAGCAGTGCCGCGAGGAGGACCTCGCCCGGGTGAAAGCCGCCTACCTTGCCCAGGCCGTCGCCGCGGAGTTGGCGACTTTTTTTCCCAACCTGCCCGAGCAAATGGCCAAGGCCCACCTTGTCATCGGCCGGTCCGGGGCCTCCACCGTTGCCGAGCTTGCCGTTTTGGGCCGTCCTGCCATTCTTGTGCCGCTGCCGCACGCCATCGATAACGATCAAAGGCTCAATGCGATCCGGCTTGCCGAATCGGGTGGTGCCTGGTGCATTGAGCAAGGTGATTTGTCACCTGAGCGCCTGGCGTCCACCCTTGGCGACCTGATGGCTGCGCCCGAACGCCTGCGCGGGGCAGCCGCGGCAGCAAAGCGCTTGGGATCGCCCGATGCCGTCGCGCGTCTGGCAGACCTGGTCGCGGAGCTGATCGGGAACCGGAGGTACGGCGCATAGCTTGTGCCAGGACCGCATGAAGGGCGGCAGGAAGGAAGAGTTCAATGCAGATGCCTGCCAAGATCGGCACCGTGCATATTGTGGGCATCGGCGGCATCGGCATGAGCGCCATCGCCGAAATCCTGCACGCCAAAGGCTATATTGCCCAAGGCAGCGACCAGAAGGAGAGCGCCAACGTCAAGCGCCTGCGGGCCAAGGGCATCCGCGTGTTCGTGGGGCACGACGTCGTCAATCTGGTGGGTGCCAAGTATGTCGTCGTCTCCACCGCCGTGAAGCCGGGCAACGTCGAGCTTGAAGCGGCCCGCGCCAAGGGGCTGCCGATCATTGGTCGCGCCGAGATGCTGGCCGAGCTCATGCGGCTCTACGCCACCGTCGCCGTCACCGGCACGCATGGCAAGACCACCACCACCTCGCTCATCGCACATCTGTTTCGGGCCGGCGGCAAAGATCCGACCGTCATCACCGGTGGCATTGTTAACGATTGGGGCTCGAACGCCCGTCTGGGCGACGGGCAATGGATGATCGTGGAGGCCGATGAATCCGATGGAACCTTCATCAAGATTCCAACGCAGATCGGCATCGTCACCAATATCGACCCCGAGCATCTCGACTACTTCAAGACCGTCGAGAATATGCATCAGCAATTCGCCACCTTCTTGTGCAATATCCCCTTCTACGGTTTGACGGTGGCCTGCATCGACCATCCGGTCGTGCGCGACATGCTCGACGGCCTCGAACTGCGGCGCAACGGCCGGCGCCTGTTGACCTATGGCACAACCCCCGGGGCCGATCTCATGCTACGATCGGCGCGCGTCGAGGGTGCCGCGACCGTGTTCGATGCCGATCTCGGTCCGCGCCTTGTCGGCGGCGCGCGCACCCTCAGAGGCTGGAGCGTGCCGATCCCGGGACAGCACAATGCACTCAACGCGCTGGCCGCCATCGCCGCTGCCAGCGAAGCGGGGATTCCCGACGAGACGATCAGGGCGGCGATGGCATCGTTCGCGGGCGTCAAGCGCCGCTTCCAACCCACGGGCAGCTGGAATGGCATCGCCATCTACGACGATTATGGCCATCATCCCGTGGAAATCGCCGCGGTTTTGAAGGCGGCGCGTGCCGGGGCAAAAGGGCGCGTGATTGCCGTCGTCGAGCCGCATCGCTTCACGCGCGTGCGCGATCTTTTTGCGGACTTTGCCGGCTGCTTCAAGGACGCCGATAGCGTCATCCTCACGCCGCTCTATTCGGCGGGTGAGTTGCCCATCGACGGCGTCGATCACACCGCGTTGGCGGAGGCGGTGCGCGCCACGGGCCACCGTTCCGTCTCGACGGTCGATAGCGAGCGCGAGCTTCCCGCCGCTCTTAGGTTTCAGGCTCGCGCCGGCGACACCGTGGTGTGCCTGGGTGCGGGCAACAGCACCGAATGGGCCCACGCGCTCCCCGAATGGTTGGCCCAGGAGCCGGTGCGCGCGGGAGGCGTCGCGTGAGCCCGCCCGATCTCAGCTGCGCCCTTGCCGTCGAGATGCCTGAGCTGCGGGGTCGCCTCAGCGCCAACGTGGCCTTGGCCGACGTCACCTGGTTTCGCGTCGGCGGCCCGGCGGAGGTGCTCTTTAGCCCCGCCGACGAAGCAGATCTTGCCTACTTTCTCGCCCGCTTGCCCGCCACAACTCCGATCTGGGTGATCGGCCTCGGCTCCAACCTGCTGGTACGCGATGGCGGCGTGCCGGGCGTGGTCATTCGCTTGGGGCGCGGGTTCGCCCACACCCGCAGCGAACCGGAGCATCGCCTGCGCGCCGGCGCCGCCGTGCCCGACGTCAAGCTCGCGCGCGCGGCCGCCGATGCGGCTGTCGCCGGGCTGGCCTTCTATCGCGGCATTCCCGGCTCGATCGGCGGTGCGCTGCGCATGAACGCCGGCGCGCACGGCCGCGAAACCCGGGACGTGCTGGTGGAAGCCCGCGCGGTCGATCGGCAAGGCCGCAGCCACGTGCTGGCGCCCGCCGAGATGGCATTCAGCTATCGCCATTGCGGCGTGCCAGAGGATTGGGTCTTCACCGAAGCACTGTACCAGGGCAGCCCGGGCAGCTCGGCGGACATCCTAAAGGCGATGGCCGAGGTTGCCGACTATCGCGAGGCCAATCAGCCGATCAACCAGCGCACCGGTGGGTCCACATTCAAGAACCCGCCGGGATCGAGTGCCTGGCAACTGATCGACCAGGCGGGCTGTCGCGGCTTGCGTATCGGCGGCGCCAAGGTGTCGGAGATGCATTGCAATTTTCTGATCAATGACGGCGGCGCCACGGCTGAGGATATCGAGCGGCTCGGCGAAACCGTACGCGCGCGCGTAAAAGCGGCCTGCGGTGTCACTTTGCAGTGGGAAATCATTCGCCGCGGGCTCGCCCGAGAAGGGCGGCCGATCGGCGAAGCCTTGGCCGAGGCGGTCAGCCAATGACCGGTGCGCAGCGTCGTTTTCAGCACGTGGCGGTGCTCCTCGGGGGCTTCTCGGCGGAGCGCGAGGTAAGCCTGCGCTCGGGCAAGGCCTGCGCGGAGGCATTGGAAGCGGCAGGCTACTCGGTCATGCGCATCGATGCCGGCCGCGATCTTGCCGAACACCTGACCCAGGCGCGGCCGCAGGCGTGCTTCAACGCCCTGCACGGACGCTGGGGCGAAGACGGCTGCGTGCAAGGCCTCCTGGAGATCCTTGGCATCCCCTATACGCATTCCGGTGTGCTGGCCTCGGCCTTGGCCATGCACAAGGAGCGCGCCAAATCGGTGATGCGGGCCGCCGGCGTTCCCGTGCCGGGTGGTCGGATCGTCGCGCGGGCCGAAGCGGCGCGCGCCCACGCGCTCGAACGGCCCTACGTGCTCAAGCCCGTGGCTGAGGGCTCGAGCGTCGGGGTCTATATCGTGCGCGAGGATCACGCCCACCCGCCGCAGGAGCTCAACGACCCGGGCTGGGCGTTTGGCGAGGACTTGCTGGCCGAACCGTTCATTGCCGGCCGGGAGCTCACCTGCGCGGTGCTGGGGGATCGGCCGCTTGGGGTAACCGAAATCATCCCAGCCGAGTCGCTTCGCTTCTACAACTATGAAGCCAAGTATGCCGACGGCGGCTCGCGCCACCTGCTGCCGGCGCCGATTTCATCGAATGTTTACGAATTGGTGCAGAAGTTAACGCTGATGGCCCACAGGGCGCTTGGGTGCCGCGGCGTTTCGCGGGCGGACTTTCGCTACGACGATACGCCGGGCGGCACCGGCCAGCTGCTCTGTCTGGAGGTCAATACGCAGCCGGGAATGACGGGCACATCCCTGGTTCCGGAATTGGCGGCACACGCCGGCTTGAGTCTGGCGGAGCTCGTCAGCTGGATGGTGGAGGAGGCAAGTTGCAACAGGTAGGACCGGAGGCGGAAATCTGGAGGCGGGCGAGCCCATCGCCAACGCCCCGCCCGGTCCTGAAGCTGGCCCCCGCCTTGGCGCGGCGGCTGCCCGCGCGCCGGCTGCGGTACCCGCGCCAGGCCCGCCGCTACCTCCTATTGCTCGCTGCGCTCGGCCTCGCCCAAGGCGTCACGCTGGTGCGCAACGAGCACGCCGGAACGGTTCTGGCCAAACTCGAAACCTGGGCGCAACTCGCGGGCTTGGGCCTCGATCAGGCTACCCTGATCGGTCACCGCTACACCGCCGACACGGATATTTTCGAGGCCATCGGGCTCAAACGTGCGCGCACGATGCTGAGCTTCGACCCAGCCGCGGCGCAGGCGCGCCTTGCGGAATTGCCCTGGATCCAGCAGGCGAGCCTCGAGCGGGTGTTTCCCGACCGATTGGAGGTGCGGATCACGGAGCGGACGCCGGTGGCGGTCTGGAGCCGCGGCGAGCGGAGTTTTTTGATCGACGAGACGGGGCGCACGCTAGCCCAGATTCCTGGCGAGGTGATGCCGGAGCTGCCGCGCGTCACCGGCGAGGGCGCCGCTAGCGCGGCCGCCGGGCTGTTTGCGCTGCTGGCCCCCTTGCCTGATCTGAAGGCCCGCATCGCCAGCGCCGAGCGCGTAGGCGGCAGGCGCTGGACCTTGCGGCTCAACGGCGGCGGCGCCATTCAGCTGCCTGTCGAGGGCGAGGCGCAGGCGCTGGCCCAGGCGGTTGGCCTGCTGGCGACGGTGTTTGGTCAGGGCGAAATCGACGTGCGCGCAGCCGGCCGGGCGATTGTGCGTGAGGCGCCCCGCGCCAGCCAAGCCCAGGTCAATGCCCCCGCCCGGCGGCCGACGGACCGCCTGTGAAGATGTAAGGCTTGGAGGTTGGCGCGTGGTATCGCAGCAAAAATTGCACCGACAGACGCCAGCGATTCTCGGCCTTTTGGACATCGGCACCAGCAAGACGGTGTGCTTTATCGTGGCCGCCGCGCGTAGGGGGCGCGAGGCGCCGGTCGAGGTACTGGGCGTCGGGCAGCAACCCTCGCGGGGCCTCAAGGCGGGCGTGGTGCTTGAGCTCGATGCGGCCGAGCACTGCGTGCGCGCCGCGGTGACCGAGGCGGAGCGCGCGGCCGGTTGCGAGCTGCGCCAGGTCCTGCTTGCGGTCGCTAGTGGGCGCCTCAAATCAACGACCTTTGCCGCCGAAGCCAAGATCGAGGGTCGCGTGGTCGTGGAGGAGGATATGGCGCGGCTGATGTCGGCGGGACGCAGCTATGTGGAACGCGATGGGCGTGCCTTGCTACACATGAATGCCATCGGTTATCGGCTGGACGGTGCCCAGGGGATCGCGGACCCGCGCGGTCTCGCCGCCAAAGCGGTGAGCGTGGATCTGCATGCCATCACCGCCGATGATGCGCCGCTGCGCAACCTGGTGCACGTCGCCGAGCGCGCCTACTTGTCCGTCACGGGGCTGGTGCCGGCGCCCTACGCCAGCGCGCTTGCCGTTACCACGCCAGAAGAGCGCAAGGCCGGCGTCATCGTTTTGGATTTTGGTGCTGGGACAACCGCGCTGGCGGTGTTCGTCGATGGACACCTGCTCGCCAGCGAAGTCATTCCGATCGGCGGTCATCACATTAGTTTCGACCTTGCCCGAGCCTTACAGACCTCTGTGCGGGAGGCCGAGCGAATCAAGGCGCTTTGTGGCACAGTGCCGGCAGGGGCGGACGATCTGGAGACCCCGGTGTCGTTCGCGCTCGCCGGCGAGGAGGGTCCAAGGTCGGCGCAGGCCACGACGGGCAAGGTGCGCGAGATTGTGCACAGTCGCGTCAAGGGTTTGCACGGCCAGATTGCCGAACGACTCGAGCGTGCTGGCATTACCCCTGGGGCAATGGAGCGCGTGGTTGTCACGGGAGGAGCCGGCCAGCTGCCGGGGTTGAGCACCTTCGTCGGCGAGCTTTTCGGCAAACCCGTGCGTGCCGGACATCCACAGGCCGCCTACGGTTGGCCGGCGGGGGCCGCAAGCCCAGCCTATTCCACGGTGCTGGGCTTGGCCCAAGTGGCGTTCGATCCTGCCGCCGGCGTGCGCCGCAGCGAGCGGCATTTCCAAGGCGGCGGGTATCTCAGGAGCGTTGGGCGCTGGCTGCAGGCAAGCTTTTAGGGAGGCTGGCCGTGCGCGCAACGAGGATCTTGAGCAAGGCATCAAGCCCGAGGCTCGCGCAGGCGGCTCGGGATTGGCAAGGGCGAGGGCGACCGACATGAAGCCGCGGATAGCCGTGATTGGAGTGGGAGGCGCCGGCGGCAATGCCGTCAACAACATGATTGCGGCTGGCCTCAGCGGCGTCGATTTCATCGTCGCCAACACCGATGCGCAGGCGCTCGAAGCCTCGACCGCCACGACCAGGGTGCAGCTCGGTGTCAGCCTTACCGAGGGCCTGGGCGCGGGCTCCAAACCCGAGATCGGCGAGGCGGCGGCGGAAGAAGCGATCGAAGAAATCCGCACCAGTTTGGCCGGCAGCCAGATGGTTTTCATTGCCGCCGGCATGGGCGGTGGCACCGGCACCGGGGCCGCCTCGGTGATCGCACGCGTCGCCAAGGAATGCGGCATTCTGACCGTTGCCGTGGTGACCAAGCCCTTTCAATTCGAAGGCTCGCGGCGCATGCGCGTCGCGGACGCCGGCATTGTCGAGTTGCGCACGCACGTCGACACACTCCTCGTTATCCCCAATCAAAACCTATTTCGGGTTGCCAACGATCGCACGACCTTCGCGGAGGCCTTCGTGCTCGCCGATCAGGTGCTCTACTCCGGCATTGCCTGCATCGTCGACCTGATCATCAAGGAAGGATTGATAAACTTAGATCTCGCGGACGTCAGGACCGTGCTCGGTGGCATGGGGCCAGCCATGATGGGCACCGGTGAGGCATCGGGCGAACAGCGCGCGGTGGTGGCGGCCGAGGAAGCCATCGTCAATCCCTTGCTTGATGACGTGACGCTCAAGGGCGCAAAAAGCCTGCTGCTGTCGATTACGGGTGGTCCGAACTTGACGCTGTGGGAGGTCGACGAGGCCGCCAATCGCGTGCGCAAGGAAGTCGATCCGGAAGCCAATATTATTGTCGGCGCCACCTTCGATGAGGGGCTGGGCGAACGCGTGCGGGTGTCCATTGTTGCCTCCGGCATGGGCCGCGCGGGGAGAGGGCCGCAGGCCGCCGCGCCCGTCGGCGTCGAAACTGTGCGCAACACGGGCGTTGGCGACCGGGCGCCCGATTTTCGCTGGCGCCTGTCGCAGGCCATGGCGGCCCCCGCCGGCGATGGTCGGGGCCCCGCCGAGGGCGGTCCGGCAACGGAGGCGTCCTGGCAGGCACCGGGCGGCGTCCTGATCAAGGAGGGCCCGCCGCGCCTCACGGGGCTGGAGGCGGCCAACGGTCCGGCCGGTCCCGGCCCTGATCGCTTTCCCGCCTTGGAGGATTTTCCGCTGCACGCCCAGCAGGCTTACCGCGCCATGCCGCGCGAGCCTGCTCACGGCGACGCCGCGACGCGGCCAGCCGTGTACCGGCAACCCACAAGCGATTCGCCGGCGGGGAGATTTGGACTGTTACGGCGCCTTGCCGAGGCCGCGTGCGGTCGGCGCGATGACCGCGTCCTGCCGCCAGCGACCGTCGGCGCGGAAACGGGAGAGCGAGTTGATTTGCCGGCGTTTTTTGGCCGCGGCAAGCCATCGTGAGCAGGCTGCCGGTGGAGCTGCGGCGGAGCGGTAACACAGTGTAAGAAACCGTGATTTGTCCCCAATCGGCACACTCCAGTATCGTTTGATTCAACAACGCCGAATTGAGCGTGGGAGCCAAAGAGCTCCAAGTATCAAAGACGAGCAGCGGGGGCCGATTTTTAGGGGGCACGGGGCGCCGGAACGGGCGGCGTCCTGGACCGATGAGGGGATCGAGGGACACATGTCCAGGCGATTTATTGGGTCGCGCCAGACCACTATCGCTCATGAAATCCAGTTGCGAGGCACAGGCGTGCACAGTGGTGCACCGGTCTGCCTGGTGCTGCATCCGGCGGAGGCCGATACGGGTTTCCGATTTCTGGTCACCAGACGCGGACGCATCATCGCCGACATTGCGGCCCATATCGACAGCGTCAAAAACCTGACGCTGTGCACCGTGCTCGGCGACGACACGGGGGTGACGGTCGGCACGGTGGAACACCTGCTGTCGGCCTTGCGCGGGCTCAACGTCGACAACTGCTTTATCGAAATCGATGCCCGCGAAGTGCCGATCATGGACGGCAGCGCCGCCACCTTCGTCAGCGCCATCGATCAAACGGGCATTCGTGAGCTGGCCCAACCCCGCAAGTTCATCAAGGTGCTGAAACCCGTTCGCGTCGAGGAAGGTGACTGCTGGGGGATGTTGACCCCGCATTCGAGCTTCCACGTCGACGTCGAAATCGATTTCCCTACCGCCTTGATCGGGCGCCAGCGCATGGCGCTGGAAATGAACGCGGGGGCGTTCCGCAACGAGATTTGCCGGGCCCGGACGTTCGGATTTATGCGCGATGTGGAGAGCCTTTGGAAGGCCGGTCTGGCACTTGGAGCCTCGCTTGAGAATACGGTCGCGCTGGCCGACGACCGCATCGTCAACAGCGAGGGACTGCGCTATCCGCAGGAATTCGTGCGCCACAAGATCCTGGACGCGGTTGGTGATTTGGCGCTCGCCGGCGCACCGATGCTTGCGTCCTACCGCTCGGTCAAGGGCGGTCACCGGCTCAACGCTCGCGTCCTGCAGGCGCTGTTTGCCGACCGCGATGCCTGGGCGGTCGTGCGTGCACCCTGGGTGCGCGAGGTCGTTCCTGTTGAGGTTTCGAGCGGCTTGGCCGCCGTCAATTACGCGGCCGATCGCTCCTGAGGCGCGCGCCCGGTGCTTTGGGCACCGGGGGCCACGGCCGTCAGGCCGAGCGCCTGTCCACAATTTGGCGCCAAAGTCGGGGCAAACTTGAGCCGGCGGTGCGAGGGGACGTGCCGGGTGCCGTGTCGTATGGTATGGCCGTGATCATCGGCCTGATTGGCTGAGCAAGTCGGAAACCGGCGGCAGAACCGGACGACACAACGGGGACTGGGCGCAATGGCCTTCGTTCGGGCAATAACGCAGTGGCGAGCCAAAGCCTTGCCCCTGCTGGCGCTCGCCTTGACGATGGCGGCGGGCCTGCTTGCAGGCTGCGCCTCCACCAATGACGCGGCCAAGGCGCTAAACCCCGATCCGCCCGGCAAAATGTATGCGGATGCCGAGGCGTTATTGAACAAGGGCGAGTGGACCTTGGCGGCCAAGAAGTACGAGGACCTCGACCGCGACCATCCCTATTCACCGGAGGCACGGCGCGCGATCGTGATGGCGGCCTATTCCTACTACAAAGCCGCCAAGTTTCCCGAGGCCATCACCTCAGCACAGCGCTACACCACCTTGCATCCCGGCACCAAGGATGCCGCGCTCGCTCATCACATCATCGCCTCGGCCAACTTCGACGAGATCAAAGAGCCCGCGCGCGACCAGACCGCCACACGCAAGGCGTTGGCCGAACTCAAGGTCCTGCGCCAGCGCTACCCCGACAGTCCCTACGCAAAGCAGGCGGAAAACCGCATCCGCATCGCCGAGGATGTGCTGGCTGCCTCGGAAATGAACGTTGCGCGCTACTACCAAAAGCAAGGCAACCAGCTCGCCGCCATCAATCGCTACCGCACGGTGGTCTCCGATTACCAGACCACGGCGCACGTGGAAGAAGCGCTCTATCGCCTGGTGGAAACCAACATGGCGCTCGGCATCGTTCCCGAAGCGCAGTCGGCGGCCGCCGTGCTTGGCCACAACTATCCCAATTCGGAGTGGTATAAGAACGCCCACGCGCTCCTCAAGTCAGGCGGTCACAGTCCGCAGCTGAATTCGGGCTCCTGGATCAGCAACACGCTCAAGGCGCTCACCCCCGGTGGTCAAAAGCCGCAGCCAACTCCGCAGCAGCCAGCGCCGGGATTGCCGTCGCCCGATCAACTGCCGGCCCCGCGCGCGCCCGGCGAAGACGTGCCGACCGCGGCCAAGCCCAACGGCCGGCCGCCCCTGGGGTTTGCCCAGTCGCAGTAGACCACCGATACCTGGGGCCCCCTGCCGCTCTGGCATAAGACACGTGGCTGGGGCAGTGTGGCGCCATGACATCGGCGAACGCGTCCAAAAGAGCCGTCGACCGGCTGAGCGAGGCGGAGGCCGGGCGCGAACTTGAGCGCCTCGCCGCCGAGATTGCCCGCCATGACAAGCTCTACTACGGCGAGGATGCGCCCGAGATTTCCGATGCCGACTACGACGCGCTACGCCAGCGCAATGCCGCGATCGAGGCCCGCTACCCTCACTTGCAGCGCGAGGATTCCCCCTCGCGCCGGGTTGGATCGGCGCCGGGGGAGGCCTTCGGCAAGGTGCGGCATGCCGTGCCGATGCTTTCGCTTGGCAATGCCTTCAACGAAGAGGACGTCACCGACTTCATGGCCCGCGTGCGGCGCTTCCTCGGCCTGCCGCCGGACGCCGTCGTCGAGGTAACTGCCGAACCCAAGATCGACGGCCTGTCGATTTCGCTCACCTACGCGAAGGGCAGGCTCACGCAGGCCGCAACCCGCGGCGACGGGGCGGAGGGCGAGAATGTGACGCCCAACGTCAAGACCATGGGCTTAATTCCGCATCGCCTCAGCGGCGCCGCGCTGCCGGACCTGATCGAGGTGCGCGGCGAGATTTACCTTTCCCACCACGACTTCGAGAAGCTCAATCGCGAGCAGGCGGCCGCCGGCGGCAAGATCTTCGCCAACCCGCGCAATGCCGCCGCCGGGTCGTTGCGCCAGCTCGATGCCGCGATTACGGCGCGCCGCCCCTTGCGGTTTTTTGCCTACGGTTGGGGGGCGGCAAGCGCGCTGCCCGCCGCCACGCAAGCGGGCGTCTATGAGGCGTTCGCGCGCTGGGGTTTGCCGCTCAATCCGTTGCTGCGGGTGTGCGCCACCACCGCGGAACTGCTGGCGTTCCACCGGGCGATGGGCGAGCGCCGCGCTTC
>DATMZT010000148.1:0-24220 GCA_035573335.1 Hyphomicrobiaceae bacterium
CCCTGCCGGACCGGCTCACCGCAGACCTTGGGAGCTCCTGGGCGGTCAGCAGCGGCTATCACAAAATGATCGCCTGCTGCCAATATGCGCATTCTGCCGTCGAGGCGACCCTGCGCCTGCGTGCCGAGGTCCCCGCCCTCAGAGATCCGGCCAACATCGCCGCGATTGTGGTCGCAACCCACCCCATGGGCGAAACGCTGGCGACACCCGAGCCCGAGACGGTGCTCGCCGGGAAATTTTCCATGCTGCACGCGGTGGCGACGACGGCCGTTCACGGCAACGCCGGAGCAGGCGCTTTCGCGCGCGGCTCGTTGTCCGACCCGCACGTGGCAGCGCTGCGCAGCCGCATTCGCCTGGTGCCGCACGAGGACCTCAAAGCGTGGCCCAAAGATCGGCCCGCCCGCGTCGAGGTGACGCTCACCGACGGTAGCCGCAGCGCGGTGAGTATCGACAGCGCTCGCGGCGGGCCGGACGATCCTTTCAGCGAGGCCGAGCTGCGGGGCAAGATCGCTGCGCTGACCGGAGAGCTTTACCCGGCCATGGCCAAAGGCCTTGCGGATCTGGTGAGATCGCAAAACCGCTGGGCCGACGACGTGGCGGCAATGGTGGCGCAACCAAATTGAGCCGCGGCCAGCCGTGTCCCGACCGGCAAAAAGGAACTTTCGAGCCATGCGCCAAGACATCGACATCCTCGTCATCGGCGCCGGCGCCTGTGGGCTTGCGGCCGCGATCGCGGGACACGACGCGGGGGCATCGGTAGCGATCGTGGAAAAGCGCGCTTCCCCGGGCGGCAACTCGTCGCTGTCCACGGGCTCGATCCCCGGCGCCGGCACGCGCTACCAGCGTGCCGCCGGGATCGAGGATAGCCCGGCGCGTCTCATCGAAGATCTCATGCGCATCGCAGGCGAGACCGACTGCCCGGAACTGGTGCAGCACCTGGCCGAGCAATCGGCGCCCACCGTGGAGTGGCTGGTCGATTGCGTTGGCGCTCGTCTGTCGCTGGTGACCGCCTATAAGCACGTGGGCCATAGCGTTCAGCGCCTGCACGCGCCAACCTCACGGCGTGGCCAGGATCTCGTTGACGATCTGTTGGCGGGGGTCGCCCGACGCGGCATTCCGCTCGCGGTTGGCAATGGCGTCGATCAGCTCATCGCCGCCGACAATGCAGTGGTCGGTGCCCGCCTAAAGACGGCGTCGGGCGAAAGCTCTTCCGTTCACGCCGCCAAGACCATTCTCGCCGTCAACGGCTATGCCGGCAATGCCGCGCTCGTTCGCCGGTTCTGCCCCGAAATCGCGGGCGCGCCCTATTTCGGCGCCTTGGGCTCAACGGGTGAAGCTGTGCTGTGGGGCGAGGCGCTTGGCGCGGCCTTCGCGAATATTGGCGCCTATCAAGGCTACGCCGCGGTCGCTGATCCGCACGGCAGCTTGCTGTCGTGGACCACGATCGAAAAGGGCGGCATCATCGTCAATGCAGCGGGCCGGCGCTTCGGCGACGAAAGCGCGGGCTACTCCGGATTCACGCCCAATGTGCTGGCTGAGGCCGCGCCGCGCTATGCCATCTTCGATCAGAAAATGTACGATGTGGCAGCGCTGGAAGAGGAGTTCGTCGAGCTTGCATGGCGCGGCGGCTTCAAGGCGGCCGCAACGGTGCAGGAGTTGGCAAAGCTTCTCGACATCGATCCTGCCACCCTGGCGGCCACCGTCGTCGACGCGCAGCGGTCCGCCCGCGGTGACCTCGCCGACGCGTTCGGCCGACGCGATTTCGGCCTTGGTCCGCTGCATCAACGCCTTTATGGATGTCGCGTCGTGCCTGGACTATTCCACACACAAGGCGGACTGGCCATCGACCTCGATGGCCGCGTGCTCGACAGCAAGGCCAGACCGATCCCGAACCTGTTCGCAGGGGGCGGTGCCGCCGGTGGCCTGTCCGGGCGCAGCGGCGCTGCCGGCTATGCCTCCGGCAATGGCCTGCTGTCGGCCATCGCGCTGGGCCGCCTGGCGGGGCTCGCGGCGGCAGCCGAGGTCAGGGGAGAAAACCCATGACCTTGTCGCGCCAGCTTGCGCGCCGGATCCGCGCCATCGGATTTGCTGACATTCCCGCCGACGTGCTCGAGTGTGGTCGTCTGCATTTGCTCGATGCCATTGGCGTCGCGCTGGCCTCGGCGGCCACCGGTGTCGGCCGGCCTTATCTCAGCGCCGCAGCGGCCCTCGGCGGGGCTGGGCCCGCGAACGTCTTGGGGTCCAGCCTGACGCGCGACGCCGCGACGGCGGCCCTCCTCAATGGCGGGCTCATGCACGGCCTCGAATACGACGACACGCACACGGGTTCGATCGTGCACGGAAGTGCCGTGCTGGCCCCGGCCGCGCTGGCTGCGGCGCAGGAGGCTGAAGCCCGCGGCGAAGACCTGCTCCGCGCCTACATCCTCGGCTGGGAGGTTTTGGTGCGCATGGGCCTCGCCGCGCCGGGCGCCTTTCAAGCGCGCGGCTTCCAGATCACCTCGGTCGGCGGCACCCTGGTGGCGGCCCTGCAGGCAGCCGAGCTCGCAAAACTCGAGGAGAGCCGCACGGTCGCCGCGCTCGGCATTGCACTCAGCCAAGCCTCGGGTGTGTTCGAATTCCTCAGCAACGGCGCCTCGGTCAAATCGATGCACCCGGGCTGGGCGGCGCACGCCGGCCTGTTGGCGGCGCGGCTGGCGGCCGCCGGGCTCAATGGCCCCGAAACCGCGCTCGAGGGGCGAATGGGGCTGTTTCATCAATTTGCCGCGGACGGCGCCGTCGCCGTCGAAGAATTCGCGGCTTTGCTGGCAACGCTTGGCCGGCAATGGCATATTAGGGAGGCGGCCTATAAATTCCTGCCCTGCTGCCACTACCTGCATCCCTACGTGGAGGCGCTCGATCAACTCGGCGCGGTCCACCCGGCCGACATCCGTGCCGTCAAATGCCTGGTGGCGCCTGGCGCCGCCCAGATCATTTGCGAGCCGTGGGCACGCAAGCAGGCCCCTGCGACCGGCCATGAGGCCCGCTGGAGCCTGCCGATCGTGGTGGCGGCACGTCTTACCGACGGCGCCATTGGCCATGCGACGTTTGCTCATCCCCCGGCCCGGGCGGTACGCGATCTTGCCGCACGCGTGACCTGGTCACCCCTCGAAGCCTCACAATTCCCGCAGCGCTTCGAGGCCGAGTTGATGGTGGTGTTCCGCGATGGACGCGAGCAGCGCTGCCGGATCGAGGACGTCTTCGGTGGCGCGACCCGCCCAGCCAGCGCCGCTCAGGTCAAGGCCAAATTCCGGGCCAACGCCGCGCTTTGCCTTGACGCGGCTGCCGTCGCCGGGCTCGAGGACGCCGTCGACACCGTCACGGGGTATGCCACCGCGCGCCTTGGCATGCATCTGTTAACCCCACGCGCCAACGCTTGCCTGGGAGCAAAATCATGACGCACTGCGATCTTGTGCTTAGCGGCGGCGACATTCTGCTACCCGGCGCCGCTCCCCTCGCAGCCGACCTTGCGATCCTCCATGGTAAGTTTGCAGCGATCCTCGCGCCGGGATCGGCCGTCTCTGCGCGGGAGCGGCTCGAGATCAGGGGCCTGACGGTATTTCCCGGCATCGTCGATGCCCACCTGCATCTCGGGCACGGCGGGGACATTTCGCGCCCACGCGTTGCCGACGACGCCGCCCAGGAGACTGCCGCGGCCGCCGCCGGCGGCATTACCACCTTTCTTCCCTACCTGATGGCCACGGAGCCGTTCGAAGCCATTTTCGAGGACGTAATCAAGGTCACCGAAGCGGGCGCGCGTATCGACTTTGGGTATCACTTTATCATCTCCACCGAGGCCCAGCTCGCAAGCGTGCCAGTCTACGCATCAGATTTTGGTGCCCCCTCGTTCAAGATTTTCATGAACAATCGTGGCGGCGAGGGTAAACGCCTGGGCCTGCCCGACATCGACGATGGCTTTCTGTTACGGCTGTGCGAGGCCGCCGCGCGGTCCGGCGGGATCGTGTGTCCGCATCCGGAAAACATCGAGATGTCCTGGGTGCTGCGGGATCGCCTACGCGCGGCCGATCCCGACGGCAAGGGTGGCCTTGCGACTTGGAACGCGTCACGCCCGCCCTTCGTGGAAGCCGACGCCGTGCAGCGGGCCGGCCTCATCGCCCAAGCGACCGGCTGCGGGCTCTATGTCGTCCACATCACATCGGCGGCCGCACTCGAGGCGGCGCTCGGCGCCCGTAGCCGCGGCTGCCGGATCGCCATCGAGACCTGTCCGCACTATTTGACGCACGACGTCAGCTTTGCTGGGGGTGACACCGGCAAGATCAACCCACCGCTGCGCCAAGCGGCCGATCGTGAAGCCCTTTGGGCGGGCATCGCCAACGGTGACATCAACACGGTCGCAACCGACCATGTCCACCGCGATCTCTCGGGCAAGGCCGGGGGCATCTGGAGCGCGTCGCCGGGCTGCCCCGGGCTCGAAACACTGCTTGCCGTGATGCTGAGCGAGGGCCACTTCCGCCGTGGCCTTCCGCTTCAGCGCATCGCCGAGGTGCTGGCGCACAATCCCGCGCAGGAAATGGGGCTCGGGCATCGCAAGGGTGGCATCATGGTCGGCCATGACGCCGACGTGGCCATCGTCGATCTTAAGCGAAGTTGGAGGCTCGATCGGGCCGGTGTCGTCTCCTCCGCCGGCTATTCGATCTATGAGGGTTGGGAGTTTCAAGGCCAGGTGGTGCACACGCTGGTCCGAGGCCGCCCAATTTTCCGCGACGGTGCGCCGGTGGCCGATAGCGCCGGCTGGGGGCGTTATCAAAGGCGGCGAGCACCGCAGCAAGCTACCGTCGTTTCTCGCCGAGGCGCGGCCTAACTCGAGCCCAATCGCCGCCGCGGCCGGCCCGAACGCGCCGCGGCTCCCAGCCGTGGGCCGCAAGTGCGCTTGCTTGCGCGCCAAATGTGCTTCGGTCTGTGTGGTTCCGGTCTGTGTGCTTCGGTCTAACCCGTCGAATGGCGCCAGCACCGGCCAGCATCCTCGCGGAGGTGACACGCCCTAGTGGCAAGCGCCCGGTGGCCTCAGGCCCGGCCCAGCTGACGCTCGTCTTGCGCCTGCCGCTCGATCGCCTCGATACGATTGCGGACGTCCATTTTCTTGAACAGGTGTCCGACGTAGTGCTTGACGGTGCCGACGGTCAGGCCGAGCCGATCCGCGATCTCCTTGTTGGTCAGCCCCTTGGAAACGTGATCTAGCATTTGCTTTTCACGGTAACTGAGCGCGTCCTGCAGCTTGGCCGCACGCTTGGGCAAGAGTGCGCCGCCCCTGGCTTCCGTGAGCAAGCGTGAGGCCAGCTCAGGCGTCACGAACGGCAGCCCAGCGTGAATGACCTGGATGGCGCCAACGAGCTCCGATCCAGAGATGCCCTTGAGGATGTAGCCCTTTACTCCGGTGGCCAATGCCTTTGACACGCTCGCCACATCATCGAGGGCCGTGAGCACCACTAGCTTGCAATTGGCGCCGCTTTTGGCCACGCGCAGCAGAGACTCGACACCATCCTCCGCGATGCTGATATCGACGAGCAGGATGTCGGGGGCAGCCTCCTGCACGGCGCGCTGCGCCTCCGCGGCCGTGGCGCCTTCGGCAACGAGCAAAAGACTTTTAGAACGTGCAATGGCCTGCACCACCCCGATGCGAAAAATCGGGTAGGGGTCGACGATGGCGATGCGGATTTGTCGAGGATCCTTGTCCGTTGCACCCAATCCAAACCGGGTTATCGACGGGTCGACAATCTCCGTCATGGCCGTGGATACGGCGTGCGCACGGCCCTCAACCTGGCCCCGTTGCATCAGTGGCTCCAAAATTTGCGCGTTCCTGCCTCGTCATCGGCACCATGCGTCAGATTGGCAGTGTGCGTCAGATAGTAGCCATACTGCGAAAGCGCAATGCCTACTTAGGCACTGCGTTTTTCAGTCGCGAATTGCCATTGGCTTGCAAGAGCGCCAGCACAGCCGCGCGTTGCATCGCAACGCTTTCGACCCGCACTCCGACCCTGGAGCCCCGCGCCTTTCGCTGACGAGTTGCCATTGCCTGGCAAGAGCGCCAACACAGCCCAGCGTTGAGACCAATGACGAGCGAGCGCATCAGCATTGCGTCATTAACGGTGACCGCCGGCCGACGAGCTAGCCCATCCGTTCGCCACGAGCGGCCCTCAGGAGGTGCCGACCCTCAACTCGCCGCTTCGAAGCGTGGTATCGCTGCGCTATTCTGCGCCGCCACGCCGCGAGGACCGCCAGGCAAGGCGCCAGCAAGGGGTCGCAACGGAGCCAGGCGCAGTACTTCGAGGGCAAGATCAACGAGCCTTTAGCCCATGACACGACGATACCTCGATCAACGCCTCAGGATCTCCCTGCTCCGCGCCGTTGACGCCGTGGAAGCACATCGCAGCCTGCTTGCCGCCGCCGCGGTGCTCGGCGTTTCGCAACCGGCGTTGACCAAAAGCCTGCACGAACTGGAAGACATCATCGGCGCCCGCCTGTTCGATCGCCACTCTCGCGGTGTGCGGCCGACCGCGGCCGGTGACGTGTTCGTGCAAACCGCGCGGCGGCTGCTGGCCGAGTTGCGCCGGCTCGATGACCAACTCGACCAACTTGCAAGCCCCGGCGGCGGCACTGTTGCCCTCGGCGCCCTGCCGGTGGCTGCGGCCGGCGTGCTTCCAGGCACGTTGACCCGGCTCAAGGCGACCTATCCAGACATCCTTGTTCGGCTGCTGGAGGGTCGCACCGAAGACCTGCTGCCACTGCTCGCCTCGGGCGAGATCGACCTGATTGTGGGGCGTCTGTATGAGCCGGCGGCGCCTGATCGCTTCCAACGCGAGCCGCTCTGGACCGAGCCGATCTCAATTCTGGCCCGCGCCGAGCATCCCATCTTCACCGGTCCGGTCACGCCCGAGGCGCTTCGCCGCTACGAACTCGTCCTGCCGACCGTCGGCCAGCGCGTCGGGCTGGAAATCGAACATCTGCTGGCTCTCCTTGGCCTGCAGTCGACCAGCTCGCTGCGCTCCAGCTCCTACGGCTTCATCCGCGAGATGCTGTATGCCACGGACCTCATCTCGGTCATGCCACGGCTGATGATGGTCGGTGATCTCCTGCGAGGAACCCTGAAGGTCGTGCCGCTACCGATCCCCGCCCCCGGTCGGCCGGCCGGGCTTATTCTTTCCAGTGAGCGCACGCTGGCTCCGGCGGGGCGCGCCTTGGTTCAGTGCCTTCGCGCCTTCGTCACGGAGATCGCCGAACGCGGCGTCGCCGATATAGCCGGCAGTTATAGCGGCGACGAAATAAGCGATACGACCCGGGCAGACGATCGGGGCTAGAAGGTGGCCGCGGTCGGCGCGCCACGCCCTGACTTCGCAAGCCAGCATGGCCGTGCCGGCACTGCGGGCGCGCGCCCCGCGGGCATGGCGCGCACACCCCTCTGTTAGCCGCCGCATGCAGCCTGGGCCCGCGATGGGGGGCGGCACGCAGACTTTAAGCCAGAGGCCTCGCTGGGAAACCGGGAGACGACGTCATGCACGATGAACCGATCATGGACGTGGCCCATCTCGCCCATCTTGAGGTGCTCACCCCCAAGCCGGAGGAAAGCCTGCGCTTCTTCGTGGACGTGCTCGGGATGACCGAGAGCGGCCGGCAAGGTGCCTCCGTCTACCTCAGGGCCTGGGACGACTATGAGCGTTACTCATTAAAGCTCACTGGCTCGACCACCTCGGGCCTTGGCCATGTAGCCTTCCGCACCCGCAGCCCGCAGGCGCTGCAGCGGCGTGTTAGGGCGTTGCAGGGCTCCGGCCACGGAGTGGGGTGGCACGAGGGCGAGTTGGGGCATGGGCCCGCCTATCAGTTTCACGATCCCGACGGGCACTTGCTTGAGCTCTACTACGAGACGGAGTGGTACCAGGCACCTCAAGCCCTGCGACCGGCTCTCAAGAACCAGGCGCAGCGCTTCCCTGCGCGCGGGGTGAACGTGCGCCGCCTCGACCACTTCAACTGCCTCGCCGTCGACGTGCAGGCCAATCGCGAGTTCTTCGAGCGCTATCTGGGTTTCCGTCTCACCGAACGCATCGTGCTCAATGACGGCACGGAAGCCGGCATGTGGCTCACCTGCACGAACAAGAGCTACGACTTTGCCTACACGCGCGAAGCGCATGGCGTCAAAGGTCGCTTCCACCACGTCACCTACGCGCTCGATAGCCGCGAGGACGTGCTGAGGGCGGCCGATGTCTTCTTGGAGAACGGCGTCTATATCGAAACCGGGCCGCACAAGCACGCGGTCCAGCAGACCTTCTTCCTCTATGTCTACGAGCCCGGCGGCAATCGCGTCGAGGTGGCCAATGCCGGGGCACGACTGCTGCTGGCGCCCGACTGGAAACCGATCACCTGGACGGAGGAGGAACGCAAAAAGGGCCAAGCCTGGGGCCTGAAAACGATCGAGAGCTTCCATACCCACGGCACGCCGCCGCTGCCCGGCCAGCACGGCACCGAGGTGGGTGCGGGCCAGGACGACCAAACCGACAAGGGGAGCGCATCATGACGACGGCAGGAAAGACGGCTCTGGTGGTGAGCGCACATTCAGCGGATTTCGTATGGCGAGCCGGCGGGGCGATCGCGCTGCATGCCGAGCGGGGCTACGCCGTAACGGTGATCTGCCTCTCCTATGGCGAACGCGGCGAGTCGGCCAAGCTTTGGCGCCAAGGCGGCATGACGCTGGAGCGGGTCAAGGCGGAGCGTCAGAAGGAAGCCGAGGCCGCCGCCAAGCTTCTCGGGGTCGCCGACATACAGTTCTGGAACCTCGGCGATTATCCAATCGGGCTCACGGCAGCATCCCTCTACCGGCTTGTCGATGTCTATCGGGCTCTGCATCCGGCCTTCGTGCTGTCGCACTCCCGCAAGGACATCTACAATCACGATCACCCGGCCACCACGGATTTTACGCAGCACGCGCGCATCATAGCGCAGGCGCACGGCCACAACCCGGGCCAGAAGGTGCTGGGCGCCCCACCCGTCTTCCTGTTCGAGCCACACCAGCCCGAACAATGCGACTGGCAGCCAACGGTGCTGTTGGACATCACACCGGTCTGGAACCAGAAGCGCGCTGCCATCGAATGCATGGCCGGCCAAGAGCACTTGTGGGAATATTACACCCGCGTCGCCTTGCAACGCGGCGCACAGGCGGCCCGGAACTCCGACAAGACGATCACTTACGGCGAAGGCTACGAGAGCGTCTTTCCGCACGTTCTGGAGGCGCTGGCATGAGCCTCGTCATCACTAATCCGCCCCGCGTCGCCCGCAAGCTCGCCGAGGCGTTCGCGTCCTTCGGGGTCGCTACCGTGCACGAAGCGCAGGCTCGCAGCGGACTGCTCGCCGCCTCAATGCGGCCGCTCTATCCAGGCGCCAAGGTTGCCGGCAGCGCCGTCACCGTCTCCATTCCGCCAGGCGACAACTGGATGCTGCACGTCGTCGTGGAACAGTGTCAGGCCGGCGACGTGCTCATCGTCGCACCCACGTCGCCCTGCGACAACGGCTATTTCGGTGAGCTTCTCGCTTGCTCGCTGACAGCGCGCGGGGTGCTCGGGCTGGTGATCGAGGCGGGGGTGCGTGACGTTGCGGCCTTGACGCAGATGCGCTTCCCGGTCTGGTCCAAGGCCGTCTCGGCGCAAGGCACCGTGAAGCAGACGCTGGGCTCGGTGAACGTGCCGATCGTTTGCGCCGGCCAGATCGTCCACCCCGGCGACCTGATCCTCGCCGATGATGACGGGGTTGTCGTTGTGCCACGGATCTCGGCTGCGGTCGTGCTCAGCCAGAGCCAGGCCCGTGCAGCCAAGGAGGCCCAAACGCGGGCACGCCTGCAGGCCGGCGACCTCGGGCTCGACATCTACGGCATGCGCGCGAAGTTGAGCCAAAGAGGTCTCGTCTATCGCCCTGCGGACGTGGAGGGCTGACCGATGCCGGACCGGGACGGCGGCCGGGTGCCGCTCCAGCGCGCCGTGCTTCGCGCGGCCATCGGCAAGTATCCGCATACGGCCGCCCTGAGAGAGGGACGCATCGCGTCCAATCTGCTGACGCTCGATTTTGTCGATATCGCCCCTATCAACCGTGCCTTCGCGCCGATGCTGCGCGAACACCGCTTCGACGTGAGTGAAATCGCCATCGCCAGCTTCCTGCAAGCCAAAGCCTACGGCAAACCCTTCGTGCTGCTGCCCGTGGTGTTGGCTGCGCGCTTCCAGGAGCCGGCGCTTTTGTGCCTCGCCGCCAGCACCATCCGCAACCCTGCCGATCTGGTGGGCCGCCGCGTGGGGGTCCGCGCCTATAGTCAAACCACCGGGGTTTGGCTGCGCGGCATCCTAGCGGAGGCGCACGGCGTACGACCCGAAACGGTGCGCTGGGTCACGTTTGAGGCTGCGCACGTCGCCGAGTACCACGACCCACCCTGGGTCGAGCGGGCGCCACTCGGCGCCGACCTCTTGGGCATGTTGCGGCAAGGTGCGTTGGACGCCATCATCGTCGGCAACGAGGTGCCCGCCGATCCAGCGCTGCGCACGGTCTTCCCCGACCCGACGGCCGCAGCGGCAGCGTTCTGGCGCAGGCACGGCGTCGTGCCGGTCAACCACATGCTGACCGTGGGGTGCGATCTGGCAAGAGGCCGCCCGGATCTCGTTCGTGATCTTGTGCGCATGTTCCGGGCAGCGGAAGCCGCCGATCCAGACACCTCCAAGCGCGCGCCCAATGCGGTCGATGCGGCGGCGCTCACTCGCGCGCTTCAACTCGTCCTGCGCTACGCCGCCGAACAACAATTGCTGCCGCGCGCCCTGTCGGTTGCGGAGCTCTGGGCGGAACCGCCCGCAACGGACTATCCGCGAGGCTGACATGAAACGCGAGCGTCCTGCCGACGACCTCAGACGTCGGGCAATCAAGGCGCGCCTGCAGGGCATGCCCAGCCGCGAAATCGCGCGGCGTCTCGAGCGGAGCCACGACACCATCAAGGGCTATCTCGGCAGCTGCGGCGCCACCATCAAGGGAACCTACCATTTGAATGCCCTTGCCGCCGAAGCCCTGTTCAGCGAAAGCGAATTGATGGAATTGGGTGCCGTTTGGAACGGCCGCTGTTGGGTCGGCCCCGGTCGCATCCCTCGTGGCGATGCCTCCGATAGCGCCGCCTAGTCGACATGCTGACGGACCTTGGTCTCTCACGCTAATGTTCATCTCCGCTTCGCTGCGAGGGATCCAACGGACGCGCGCAAGTTTGGTGAAGGTCGCCTCGTCCAGGCCATGCCCAAAATTTGTCCGCGACGGGCAAGGTGCCTGCGCGAAAAGCTCCGCGAGCGCACGCTGGGTCCCTCCATTTCGCTGGCGGCCGACGACCGTGGCTGGTGGCGGCCGAACGGCATCCTCGCCGGCCTGCCTCACGAGCAGCAAGTTCGATGGGCCCACGTCTGCGCCGCGGCGTGCGCAGGGCGCTTTTCTCCATCTCGGCGCGGAGCCCGCGGCGTCTTGGCAGGGCGCGTTGACGGTCGCACCAGCTCACGACGGCGGCCAATGCCGCAACGATATCGCGGCGTCGTAGCCGGCTCGGTCACAGCCGCGCCGGCGCCGCCGCACCCGCGGGAGTGCCGTGGCACCGGGCGGCGCCTGGACACCCTGGCAAAGGAGCAAACGTCAAATGCCCCGACAACGTGGCGACCGCCCGCAAACTTTCGTGCTATCCTCTTCGCGAGAGCGGGCTCGCGTATAACCTCGTTGTTCAAGCAATTTCCGGGGGAGTGCATTCATGACTGGTTCTGCGATCATCCGCGTTTTGCTGACGACGGCCGCGCTTTTCGCCTTGCCGCAGGTCACCCGGGCACAGTCGGCTGCATCGCCCTGGCCGGCCGGTGACGAACTCGGCATGGCCAACACGCTCGGCTCTGCGACCTGGAAGCGTTGCGCACCGCATCTTGCGAATACCAAGTCGAAGTCCTACGAGCTGTCGCATTTGCGCTCAAACAGCATGCCACAGTCGCCCTTCGGCACACCACTCGTTGACAAATATCGACCAACGGTCGGCATCCCCGGCACCCTGCATGCCTTCAACGGCGAGGAGACAGTCAGTGGTGAGCCGGGGGCCCAGGGCACCCAGATGGACGCGATCGGTCATTTCGCGGTGCTGCCCGAGAAATGGGACGGCAACACACCATTCCCTGCCGACAAGGCGAAATACTACGGTGGCTTCACACAGCAAGAGGTCAAACCCTCACCCGACTCGCCACTAAAGAAGCTCGGCATCGAAAAAGTGCCGCCGATCGTCACCACCGCCATTCTGCTCGACGCCAAAGCCTATCTCGGCAAGGGCAAGGCCATGCAGCCGGGCCAGCTCGTAAAAGCGGCCGATATCGAGGCAATGCTAAAAGCGCAGGGGCTCGCCAAACGCGGCATTCTCCCAGGCGATGTGCTCTACATCTACACCGGCTGGGGCGACAACTGGAAAGATCCCGACACGGAAAAGTTCTACTACACCAAAGGCCCAGGGCTCGCCTACGACGCGGCGAAATACATCGAACGCAAGAAGGTGGTCCTCGTCGCGCTCGACAATCCGTTCACCGACCCGGTCGCCGACGGCTTCCTCCAGGGCAAGGCCGCGCCGCCCGAGGGGGCACCGGATGGCCTACCGTTCGTCATCCACCACTACAATCTGGCCCACTCCGGTATCCACCAGATTCAGAATGCGCGTCTCGGCGAGCTTGCCAAGGACAAGGTCTGGCTGTCGTGCACCGTGATTTTGCCGCTCCGCGCACAAGGCGCGTCGGGCTCGCCCGTGCGACCGGTGTCGATTGGAGCCCCGTCGAAATGATCGACAATCGTCTCCGCGCCCAAACCCTTCCTGGAGTGTCTCCCGACCAGAAGGGACGGGCGGAGGAGCGGGCCTCGACCACAAGAGGCCTCGACAGGACAGTCGAGTATCGGGGGGAGGAGGGAGGATGTCCTTGTCGAGGCCAGGTGCCTGACGAGTGACGAGTGAGCGAAGGGTTCGTCAGGTCCGCACAGGATAGGCCGCCCCCGGAGCGCCCGACAACCCGACGAGAAGTCCCCCACAATAAGGGTACGGCCCGGGGAGGGTGAGAGCGGGCGTCGGGGGGAACAACAACGCGCTCTCGCCCCCGGGGCCACGGCCATCGGGGGTAGGGACGGGTAGCCCGGCGCCAGTCGGGGTCGAGGGATAGGACCTGCTACGGCGCCGTCTCAGTTCTGGCAGGAACCGAATACAGGACGCCATGCCTCAAACACACAGCCTTGCCGCGATCCGCGCGCAACCGCTGCGGCTTTCTGTCGGCGCCAGCCGAGCGAAGGTATGCGAGGCGCGGCGTAGGGTTTGCGCCAACCAGATGGGTCGAGGTTCTCGGCAGAATATAACTACTACCCCCAGGCAAGGAGCTGGATCACGCCGGGCCTGGGGGCGGCTCCGTGTGCGTCTCAAGCGATGACAACCGCAAAGGGAGCACGAGCACAAGCAGCATGCGCCGATGGATGATCGCAGTCTATCGGGGTTAGCTGGTATCAGCGGCCACCCTCTGACCGGAAGAGCGAACCCGCTCCATCGCCCTGCCGGTCCGAGAGTGGTACTGGGTTGGGAAGATCAAGGTCCAAGCCATAGCCCTTGATCGCCCTCTACCCCTGCCGCGGTACTGAGGGACAACCGCAGCTCGACCTTTAGTCTGTCCTAGAGATCCGGCAGCCGCCTATCCGGGATAGACCTGAGAGCGGCAATGGTAATTAACCGACACCATGGTCTCATGGCGGCACCCCGCGCCACGCTGGACGGAACGGGGCAGTAGGGGAGCGGCGACACCAGCATTGTCAGCCGCGGCTCTGTCCTCGCACGCAGCTTCAGTGCCGCAAACGCTTCCGGCGCATCCGTGTCGCCGACGGGTGCTGCCAGGCTTGGCGAGTGCGCCGGCCAAGAGGGCTGCCAGCTTGCCAAGGCGCGCGAACGTCCGGCGCCGGCAGTTTGGCGGACCCGTGCGATCTCACCTTTTTCGGTGATCCGATTGACCGGGCTAGATCCTATTTCCCCGTCACAAAGGCAAACCACACGGGTCCTTACGGGGACGCCTACAAATCGTTGCGCATCATGGACCGAACTTGCCAGGCTCCGGGCTGCTGGGCTCAAGCCGCATCATCCTTCACCGCCTACTGCCGATCGCATCGGACGGCGTTGCGCCGTCATGGCGCCGTCGATCAGAAGGCGATTACCCAAGCACAGCTCAAGCCTTACCTCAAGCTGGTCAAGGTCCGCATCGCCAAGAACCCTGACAACCAAGCTTGGCAGACCTTGGATAATCGCTGGCGGCTTCTCGTGCAGCAGGCCCAAGACATCATTGCCCACTCCGAAAGCGGCAAAGCCGCCAACACCTACGAGCTGATGGCTGCGCGGGAAGTCGTGAAGCTGGCGCCTGAGGTAAGGCCTCGCGACGTCGTCGAGGTGGTCGGTGCGATGATCATGATGCGTATCATGGAGCCGCGCTGCTGCAAATCCGACGAGGCGCTTTGGATGCAGCTCGCGCGTCGCGTTCGGGGCCTCACCGACTTGCATGTCGGGGAGCGTTGGGATCACACACGCCAACGCGTGCGGCGGCGCTATCGTGAGCTGAGCCCGAAGGCCGCCCTGTGCCTCGGCCATTGGCTCGCCGCGGCGCTCGGCGTCGCCGGGCAAGGGTTGGCAAAGGCCGAACAGGCAGAGCGCGATCGGCGCACCACGGAAAGCCGAGCGCTCAACGAAGCGCTCTCGAAGCTGGTCTGAGGGGCGAGGTCGCGGCGATGAAAAAGGCTCAGTCGAGGCAGGCAGAACGCAAGCACAGCCGCGCGGCACTGCGAACGATCCAGCAAGCCGTTGAGACTGTGACCCATAGCATCCATCAGTTGAAGGTGCTGCGACGTCACATGCATCGGGGGCACCGAAAGGCCCTATGGGCCCTCCACACGGCCCGGCACCATTCCCTCAACGATACCGATATCAAGCGCGTTGAGGACATGGTCCGCGGCTACGCGCTGGTCGCCGACTGGCCCGCGACGATGCGCACCCGAAATCCCCACGAGCAACTTGAGCGGCCCCTGAGCGAAACCGAGAGCACCGTGCTCGCCAGTGTGGCTGGCTCAGCTCTCACCGTCGCGGCTGGGACCCTCACGGTCTGCGAGCAGCTCGACAATTGGTACGGCGGACTGGCGGTGGCGGCAGCGGTGTCCGCTCGGTTGGCCCTGCCGAGCGTGACGGCCCAAGCACATAGGCCGCGGGCCGACAAGCTCATGACCCGGCTGGAGCTGCTCTGCACCAACGATCAGATCAATTGGGCGTTCGTGGCAGCCGCAGGCCGCTCGACTGCGGTTCGACCTCCGCCACAGCGAACAACGCTGCACTGAGCCGGATAAAGTCGGCCGACGCGTCAACCGCCAGTCGCGCGCCACGGCGACAGCTTCTTGGTCTTTCGGCGCGGGTGCCGAGCCATCGCATCCGAGCGGCGAGCCCGTTAGCCGCCGCGGGCGGCCGACCAAGTCGGCCTGTCTGCGGTCGAGCGGCCCGTTGCTGCCAGGCGGCCTGGGAGGTACCCGTTGCGCCCTTCCAGATACCTCAACAGGCGCCCAGCATAGTCCGCGCTGACGGCAGCTTTGACCGAAGGTCGGGCAGCGAGCCCTGCGCGCCAGCGCGCGAGCTTCGGCTTGCCGGTGAGGATGCCGAAGTCCTCGATGGCATCAAAGACGTCGAAATAGCGAAACACCGGGCCGAACACGGCATCAACGAGCGAGAAACGGTCACCGTCGAACCACGGTGCCGCCAGCGCGCGGGCCTCGAGCCAGCCAAACCGACGTTCGAGCTGAGCCCGCTTGGCGTCGAAGGCTGCCGCGTCGGGCGCGGCGTAAAATCCCCAGATATCGTTGAGGACGGCCGAACCGTATTCGATCAGGGCGCGGTGCTCGGCGCGTCGTAGTGGGTCGGCCGGGTGCATGGGTCTGGGCTGCGTCTCCTCGAGGTATTCGAGAATGACAGCGGATTCGAAAATGGGGGTGTTGCCGACCTTCAGTACGGGTGTCTTGCCAAGCGGCGAAAGCGTTTGGAACCACCCAGGCTTATGCGCGAGATCGACATAAACACGCTCGCATGCCACACCCTTCTCGGTGAGCGCAATGACGGCGCGCTGGACGTAAGGACAGAGGTGGTGGCTGATCAGAATGAGGGGCTGGGTCATGAGGGCAGTCCTGGTGCGGTTCGTGCAAGCGCGGGCGGGGGTCGGCCGGCGGCAAATCCCGACGACGGCATCAACGCATAGGCCCCGTCGCCGAGTAGCGCCTGGGCAAGGCTGGCGATGATCAGGTAGGCCGGATATTCCCAGCCGCCGCCGGTCGCGGTGAACACCCAGCCGTTGGCGCCGTGCAGCCAGACAATGGCGCCGAGCAGGGGCGGCAGCAGCGCTAAGGCGACCCAGCGCGCCTGGATGCCGAACACGAGCAAAACCCCACCGGCGGCCTCCGCCGCCAGCGTGAGATAGGCAAGCCAAGGCGGCAAACCGACGCGAACGAGGAACTGTGCGGTACCGGCGGGCCCATAGGTCAACAGCTTGAGGACCAGGCTGTGGCCCAAATACATGGTCCCGAGCGCGATACGCAGCAGCAAGATGCCGGTGGGAGCCAGGCGAGGATCGACGGACATAGTGGGTCCTCCGGTCGTTGCGATTGCAACAATGTAGGTTGAGGTTGATGCAATTGCAACAATCATGTTAGCGTTTTCCATGCCCAGAAAACTCTCCGGTGCCGCCGTGGACGTGTGGGCGCGGTTCATCCGCGCCGAGCACAGACTGTTGGAGGCGGTCGAGGCCGACCTCAAGGCCGCCGGGCTGCCGCCACTCGTCTGGTACGACGTCGTGCTTGAGCTGGTGCGCGCGCCGGACGGGAGGCTACGGCACCGTGACCTGCAAGCCCGTGTGCTGCTTGCCAAATACAATCTTTCGCGGCTGATCGACCGCATGGCCGGCGATGGCTTGGTGGCGCGGGTGCCGGTGGCAGAGGACGCGCGCGGGGCCTACATCGCCATTGCGGAGACGGGCCGGCGGCTGCAAAAACGCATGTGGCCTGTGTATGGGCGCAGTATTGCTCGGCATTTTGCCGCGCACCTGGACGAGGGGGATCTAGCCGAACTCGACCGCATCCTGGCAAAGCTACGGGCCGTGCACCCGTAAGGGAGCGGCGCTCGGCGCCAAGCTGACCTTTGCTCAGCGCAAAAATGCGCTTGCGAAAGGCACCTCCCCGCCGGATACAGCCGCCATGAAGTTCGCCACACCACTTCCGATCGACGCGGTCCTCGACGAATTGCGTGCGGCCGTCGCCGCGCACGCATCGGCCGTCCTCGTCGCACCGCCTGGCGCCGGCAAGACCACACGCGTCCCGCTCGCCTTGATGGAGGAGAGTTGGCTCCAGGGTCGCAAGATCCTGGTGCTGGAGCCGCGCCGCGTTGCCGCGCGAGCTGCCGCCGAGCGTATGGCGCATTCGCGATCGGAAGCCGTCGGGGAGTGCATCGGCTTGCGCGCGCGCATGCTTTCGAAATCGGGGCGGAAGACGCGTATCGAGGTCATCACCGAGGGCGTCTTCACGCGTATGATCCTCGATGATCCCGCGCTCGCTGGCGTCGGCGCAGTACTATTCGATGAGTTTCACGAACGCTCACTCGATGCCGACCTGGGGCTTGCTCTCGCGCTCGACTGCCAGCGCGGCTTGCGGAACGACCTGCGCATCTTGCCGATGTCGGCGACGCTCGACGGCGGGCGGGTGGCCCAGCTTCTCGGCGATGCTCCCGTTATCACCAGCACAGGCCGCGCCTTCCCGGTCGAGACGCGTTACCTCGGTCGCGATGCCAGCGCGCGCATCGAGGAGCAAATGGCGGACGCGGTGATGCGCGGCCTGCGCGCGGAATCCGGCTCGATCCTTGCTTTCCTGCCGGGTCAGGGCGAGATCCGACGCCTCGAGGAGCGGCTCAAGACGCGCATCAGCGATCCGACGATTGTGCTGGCGCCCCTGTTCGGAGCCATGGAGGCAAAGGCGCAGGACCTTGCGCTCGAGCCGGCGCCCAAAGGTGTGCGCAAGGTGGTGCTGGCGACCTCGATCGCCGAGACCTCGGTGACCATCGAGGGTGTCCGCGTCGTCATCGACAGCGGTCTGGCGCGGCTGCCGCGGTTCGACCCGGACGTCGGCGTAACCCGGCTCGAGACCGTGCGCGCGTCTCGTGCCGCCGCGGATCAGCGCAGAGGCCGCGCCGGCCGTACCGAGCCCGGCGTCTGCTATCGCCTATGGGACGAACCACAAACCCAAAGCTTGCCGGCTTTCCCCGAGCCGGAGATTCGCTCCGCCGATCTTGCCGGCTTGTTGCTCGATTGCGCGGAGTGGGGCACGACCGATCCGCGGTCGTTGTCCTGGCTCGATCCCCCGTCGGCCGCCGCCATCGAGGCCGCGCGCGAGGAGTTGACGAAGCTGGAAGCGCTCGACGCGGAAGGCCGCATTACCGACAGCGGTCGACGGCTGAGGTCGCTGCCGTTGCCGCCCCGGCTTGCCCGCATGACGCTGGCCGCGGCCGAGCTCGGTCACGCCGAGGAGGCTGCCGAGATCGCGGCCGTGATGGTAGAGCGCGGCCTCGGCGGCAGCGATCCCGACCTCGCCCATCGGCTGGAGGATTTCCGCCGAGACCGTGCACGCCGCGCCAGCGACATGCGAAAACTGGCGGTCAACTGGGCTCGGGCGGCAAACGCCGGGAGCTTGGGCAAAGGGCCGCGTCAGGACATATCGATCGCGCGGTTGCTGGCGCTGGCCTTTCCGGAGCGCATCGGCAAGGCACGCGGCACACCCGGCCAATTCCTTCTCGCCAATGGCCGCGGCGCCAACCTGGATGCTGCGCACGGCTTGGCGCGATCTCCATTCCTGGTCGCGGCGGAGCTGTCAGGAACCGCGGTCTCGACGCGAATCTTGCTCGCTGCCGCGGCCGATGAAGCAGACATTTTAGCGGTCGCGCGCCGGCGGGTCCGCGAGAGGGACGAGATCGAATTTGATCCAGGTGCGGCGGCGCTGCGGGCCCGTCGGGTACGCCGCCTCGACGCCATCACGCTGGCCAGCGAACCCCGCGCGGTGGTGGCGAGCGAGGAAACCGCGCGCCTGCTCGCCGACGGCATTGCCAAGCTCGGACTGGGACGTCTGCCGTGGAGCAAGGCGCAACTCCAGCTCCGCGACCGCGTTGGTTTCTTGCGCGCGGCTGGAGAGGACGAGTGGCCGGACCTTAGCGATGCTGCGCTCAACGGTACGGCCGCCGCCTGGCTTGCCCCTTTTCTTGCCGGTAAGACGAAGCTATCCGAGATCGACACCGACGACCTCGGTACGGCGCTCGGTACATTGCTGCCTTGGCACTTGAAGCGACGTTTGGAAGAGGAGGCGCCGACGCATTTCGAGGCGCCCACGGGCAATCGTCACGCCATCGACTACGAAACGGCGGGCGCACCCGCCTTGCACATCCGCGTGCAGGAGTTGTTTAGCCTGAGGCAACACCCTTCGATCGCCAACGGCAAGCTACCGCTCACCTTGCATCTGCTCTCGCCGGCGCACCGGCCGATTCAGATCACGCGCGACCTGCCGGGGTTCTGGAAGGGATCGTGGGCCGCGGTTAAGGCCGAGATGAAAGGACGCTATCCACGGCACCCCTGGCCAGAGGATCCCGCCTCCGCCGCTCCCACCGCACGGGCTAAGCCGCGCCGGACATAGCGCACAGCACTGGTGTTGCAGAGCCGCTCCGAGGCAACGCGCACTAATCCACAGCGAATACACAGGGCTAGGCCGTGGCCTTGTGTCAATCGGTGCCTCCTTCGTAGGATGGCAGGGTAGGGGCACCCATGGGCAAGCTTATCGGCAAGTATCCGATGCTCGCGCTGATCCTGATCTGGGTAACTCTGGTCGGGGCCGTGTGGCTTTTGCCGAGCGAACCACGGCCGCAGGCCGCCGCGGCTCACCTCGCCTGGGCCGGCAAACTTCCTCCGGGCCTGGCCGCCGTCCACCGGCTAATCATCACCAGGCATCGCCCAATCGCGGACTGACTTCAAGGCCCTACAATCGCTGCAGGGCAGCTGGGGTGGTGGCTTTCCATTGCACGAGCGTCCCCTCCCAATGGTCCAGCAAGGATCCCGCTGGACCATGAGCGGCGCCGGATGCCGCTCCCCGGAAAAGTTTTTGCAGTCACGCACATTTTATTGGCCTGCAAGATCCGATGCGATCCCGAAAGCGTATGCACCTCAGGCGTGCCAGAGTCCTGGCTGCGATCGGCAGGGCCCGATTGACGGGGAATCGGCTTGAGCAGGCTTGGGGGACGATCGAGGGAGTTCCCACTATGAGAATCTTTCGGCGCCCTCCGGTTGGCACGGATGCGACCGAGGTTGCCATTCATGCGGGCAAGGCCTCCGAAGGGGGGCGCGCCGCCGCCATCATCTCGGCCACTGCCCTTGTCTTCTCGGCTTACAGCCTATGGGAGACATCGCTCAGGCAGGCTGACCTCAATGTCTATGCCACCGGCGTGGTCACCTACGGGCGGGACACCTCCGATGATGCCTCGATCCAGCCGTCGGGCGGCTTCGAGGTGCTGGCCGTGCCGGTCACAATCGCCAACGGTGGTGCGCGCGACGGCGCCGTCCTGTCGCTGCAGCTCGATGTCAAAAATCCCAGGACTGGTCTGACCGCACGCTTTGAGGGCACCTACACCGCGGACGCGGCCTATTTCGTCGATACCCGTGGCAGGCGACCAAAGACGCCCTTCAACGCGCTGGTGATTGCCGGCCGCTCGGCCTGGACCGGTACGGTCATCTTTTATCCCGTGAGCTACAGCAACGGCAAGTCGCTGACGCCTGTGAGCCAAATTGCTGCCTTTAACGACGAGCTGCGCAAGAAATATGTCGGCGAAATGGGTGGTGCCAGCAGCATCAGCGTACTGCGCGAGAAGCTTCCCAACCTCCCCGAGCTTGCCGAGCTCGATGCCTACGATGAGAAGGTGCTCAACCAGAATGGCAAGGTCGAGGCGACGCTGCGGCTCATCACTCCCGCCCCGAGTGGTTGGCTCGATCGCGTGCTCGGCACGCCGGTGCAGCCGATCATGCTCACCTTAGACATGCCGAACATTCCAGGCGACCGCGTCTCGCGCGGCGAGCTCGTGCGGTTGCGGACGATGGCCGCGGGATCCTGAGTTTCACTGGCCACCGTTCCCGGATCTTTGTTGCTGCGCCATCTGGAGCTCGGGGTTAGCCGTCGAGGTGCTGCCATCGCCTACCTGACGGCGTTGCATGGGCTGAGAGGTGGACCATGGCGCGCAAAGGCATAACGCGGCGCCAATTCGGGATCGGCATGGCTGCCAGCGCTGCGGCTGCGGGTACCGCGGCAGCACAGCAGAAAGCAGCGAGGTTCCCGGCGCACCCCGACGCCGCCACGACCATTGACGGGCGATAAGTACCCTCACCGCCCCTTCAAGTTCGGCGGCGAGATTAATCCCAGCGCCGCGCCACGGCCCTGTGCTGGCCGACGCAGGCAGCCCTCAACACCGGGCGCAATCACCATGCGGTCGGCGTCGACGTGGCCTTGAGCAGGCGACGGGCTTCCCCGTGCGGCGCTCAACGAGGTGACAACCCCGCTGCAGCCGTACCCTAACTCCCGCCGAGGAAGCGCTGCTCCAGCGTGAAGATCAGCGCAACAACAAGGCGAGCGAGCAGGGTAGGTGCTGGGTAAGCTCGCTACTTGCGTGCCTGCTCGTCTTGTTTGCCCCGGACGAGGCAGCTGCGCCCTACTCCTACTTTTTGGCTTCGGGCAAAGAGCGTATCTCCGCATCCGACAACCGCAGCTTGATCCCCGCCAACTGTTCGAATTTGTCGGCGTTAATGGCCACGACCTTTGAACCGAGGCCGAGCATTCGGCCAATGTCTACCTGGATGGACTGAACCTTGCCGTCCGTCCCCCTAACGACTTGAGCAACCTGGCCGAGGGCTTTGTCATCGGAACTGTAAACGGGCATACCCACGCGAGCCATTAATCCCTGCACCCTCTGTCCCAAGATTGTGACGATGGTTTCGCACGCTGGAGAGAGCGATGCTTTCTTCTGCGCCACGCACTGTCCGACACCATCAGTCTCGCCGCAGAGGGCGCGAACTTCGTTCCAGCACATTTCCGTAATGCGCTCGGCACTGCGTTCAAGAGTGCTCGAGACGCGGTCTAGCACCGCTCGACACCTGCGACTGAATTGATCTTCGTGAGCCCGCATGCATAACACCAGCCGACCTGCTCCAGGTGTGACCCTGGCACAAAAATCATCAATGTCATCGGCGCAGGCACCCTGGACTGTCTCGATTGCGTTGGCGATGCGATCCCTGAATTCGAATCTTGATTGGTCACTCGGCTGCTCGCTGCGAGCATCACGGTCACCACTTCTCTCGACGTTGGCGGGCTCGCGCCCTTCAGATCGCTGCGCCTCCTGGCTCAGCGTAGGCAGTGGTGCAAATATTAGCGCCGCCGCCACGAAAACGGCCTTCTGCATTCGATCTCTCCCATTAAGCTCTCGTCCCACTTGGCGAGAGTGCACAGTCTCGATTGCTGAGACGTTGATCGGGTCTAGTTATTTCCTCCAAGTCGATCGCGGAACCGATTGAGAAGAGGACCAAGATCGTCTCGGTTGCGGACGCGATCCGAAATCAAATCGCGCAGATCGTTGCGCCTCTCCGACCGGTCCATCAGAAGGTCGCGCAAGTCGTTGCGCCGCTCCATGCGGTCTCGCAACAGGTCGCGGCCATCATCGCGGGTCGCCAATCGATCCAAGATGAGGTCGCGCAGATCATTGCGCCGCTCTAGCCGATCTCTGAAGAGATCGCGGAGATCATCACGACTTGCCAATCGGTCCAAGATGAGATCGCGCAGGTCGCTGCGCCGCTCCATGCGGTCTCGCAATAAGTCGCGCAGATCATCTCGGCTCGACGATCGATCCGAAATGAGATCGCGCAAATCGTTGCGTCGCTCCATTCGGTCTCTGAAGAGGTCGCGGAGATCATCACGAGTGGCCAACCGGTCCAAGATGAGGTCGCGCAGATCGTTGCGCCTTTCCAGCCTGTCTTTCAGAAGGTCGCGCAAATCATCGCGAGTCGCTAACCGGTCCACAATGAGGTCGCGCAGATCGTTGCGCCTCTCCACCCGGTCTCGCAACAGGTCGCGCAAATCATCACGACTCGAAGACCGCTCCGAAATGAGGTCGCGCAGATCGCCACGGCTCTCTGCTCGATCCCCAAGAGGCTCGCGCAATCCCTGGGCTGACGCTGCCGTTGTGGTCGCAAGTAGGGAGGCCGACGCGGCAAGGGCGAATGCAGCTGATGCAATGGCGGATGCCCGCTTCATCGAGAATCTCCTTGGCTAGCGGTTTGAACTGAAGCGATCAGCTCGGCTTTGGAGCTGCCCCGTGCGGAAATTAACTACGCTCCCGAGCTGCAGCGGCAATGCGTGGAAACCCCGAGATGGCGAACGGCGTCAATGCAGTGGTCGAGACGCCCGGCGCGCTTGTTGCGGTTCCACGACGTGGTTTTTTTTGCGAAGTCGTTGCCTCCAGTCGAGTCCCGAGGGCCGCCTACGGACCCTGTTGACGGCGCGTCGTGGTTCTTTGGTAGTGCCCCCTCCATGTCCGGGTGGCATGCTCCCTAAAACCCAGATTCAAACTCCAGCGAGAGGCGCCCAATGTCGCGAAATCCGCGTTTCATTTCAGTCCCGCATCGGGTCGAGAAATTTGCCTCGGCCCTCGCCGCTGCGCTCACGCTCAGTTGCTTGCCACAGGTCGCCGACGCGCAGGCTTCTAAGAAATCGAACGTCGCCAGTCTTGAAGGCGCCTGGAGCGGTGGTGGCACGGTATCGTTCGCTGCAGGGGGCAAGGAGCAGGCGCGCTGCAGGGCAAGCTTCAGCCGCGCCGGCGAGCGCAGCTATACGGTGAATGCCACCTGCGCCACGGCCTCGGGCAAGGCTGCCCAAACGGCCACGGTACGGCAGATCGGCAGTAACAGATACTCCGGTAGCTTTTACAATAGTGAGTATTCGATCTCCGGCGCGATCGACATTGTCGTGCACGGGTCAAGCCAGACCGTACGGCTGACCAGCGACAGCGGATCTGGGGTGTTAAACCTCAGTC
>DATMZT010000149.1:0-6001 GCA_035573335.1 Hyphomicrobiaceae bacterium
CTCACGGCCGTGGCGCTGAGCGCGGCCAGCGCCGCGGTGACGGCGGCAGGATCGCGCTCGGCCTTGAGGCGTTGCAGTTTGGCGATCTGGCGGTCGCGCACGCCCTTGTTGTCGACCTTCAGAACTTCGATGTCGGCGGCATCGCCGACCCGAAACCTGTTGACGCCGACAATGGTCTGCGCGCCCGAATCGATGCGCGCTTGCGTGCGGGCGGCCGCTTCCTCGATGCGCATCTTGGGGATCCCCGCGGCAATCGCCTTGGCCATGCCGCCGAGCCCTTCGACCTCGGCGATGTGGCCTTGTGCCCGGCGCGCCAGCTCATAGGTCAGCCGCTCGAGGTAGTGGCTGCCGCCCCACGGGTCGATGACGCGACAGGTGCCGGTCTCTTGCTGGATCAAGAGCTGCGTGTTGCGCGCAATGCGGGCGGAGAAATCCGTCGGCAGCGCGATCGCTTCATCCAAGGCGTTGGTGTGCAGGGATTGCGTGCCCCCGTGCGTGGCCGCCAGCGCCTCGATCGCGGTGCGCGTCACGTTATTGAAGACGTCCTGGGCCGTCAGACTCCAACCGCTGGTCTGACAGTGGGTGCGCAGCGCCAGCGACTTGGGGTCGGCCGGGTCCGCCAGCGCCTTGATGAGCTTCGCCCAAATGAGGCGCGCGGCGCGCATTTTGGCGATCTCCATGAAATAGTTCATGCCGATCGCCCAGAAGAAGGACAGCCGCGGCGCGAAGGCATCGATGTCGAGGCCGGCGGCCAGGCCGGCGCGCACATATTCCACGCCATCGGCCAGCGTATAGGCGAGCTCCAAATCAGCCGTCGCACCCGCCTCCTGCATGTGATAGCCCGAGATGGAAATCGAATTGAACTTCGGCATGTTCGCGCTGGTGTAGGCGAAAATGTCCGAAATGATGCGCATCGAGGGTTCTGGCGGATAGATGTAGGTGTTGCGCACCATGAATTCTTTTAAGATGTCGTTTTGAATGGTGCCCGCCAGCCGCTGCGGCGCCACGCCCTGCTCCTCGCCGGCCACCACGAACAACGCCAGCACCGGCAGTACGGCGCCGTTCATGGTCATCGACACGGTCATATCGGCGAGCGAGATGCCCTCAAACAACGTGCGCATGTCGTAAATGGAATCGATGGCGACGCCCGCCATGCCGACGTCGCCTTTGACACGGGGATGGTCGCTGTCGTAGCCGCGGTGGGTCGGCAGGTCGAAGGCAACGGAGAGGCCCTTCTGGCCGGCGGCGATGTTGCGCCGATAGAAGGCATTGGAATCCTCGGCCGTGGAAAATCCCGCATACTGGCGGATGGTCCAAGGCTGCGTCACATACATGGTGGGATAGGGTCCGCGCAGATAGGGCGCGATGCCGGGGTAGCCGTCGAGAAAGTCGAGGCCGGCGCTATCGGCGGCCGTGTAGGCCGACTTGACGGCGATGCCCTCGGGGGTGAGCCAAGGTTGCGCGCCGCCGCCCAGCACACCGAGGCGGACATCGAGGGAGCGGGGGAGCGCGCCCCCGGCCAAACGGACTTGCGTGAAATCGGGTATCGAGCCCATGCCTTGCGCCTTATCTTGGCCGCACGCGTGCCGGCCTCCGCCACCTGCCCGTTGGCCTCACCGCAGTTGGCCTGATCTGGCCGCGATTTGACCGTGGCTCGGCCGCACTCTTCCCCCTGAATCTAGTGAAATTGGCCGGGCAAGACCAGGGGCCGCTTGCGGCCGGGATGGGCGCCACCCAAGCGCGGGCGGGAACGCTGTCCAAGGTGGCCAAGATCGCAGGTGTTGCAAGTTCTCAAGTGTCCAAGATCTCAAGTGTCCAAGATCAAGGTGTGCAAGATCAAAGTGTCCAGGAGCAAAACGTCCCCACGGCGGCTGTGCCAGACCACGTCCCCGATCGAGGCCCCTCCCATCAAACCTCCCAGCTTGGCCGAGCCGGTTGCCCTTAACCACGCGCCGCGCGCCAGCGTCGAGGCTGGCGATAGGGCGCCAGGCGGCGGCCGTGGCGATGCCCCGGCGCCCGCCGAGCCGCTCCAGGCGGCCGCGAGCCAGAGCGGGGCGCGCCATTGGGCCCCGCTCTCACGCTTTATCGCGCAAGAGGCGCGGATCGGTGCCTGGGCCGAGCGCCGGCGTCTCACCCTCATCCTCTATGAGTTCGTGCGCTTCGGCATCAAACAGGGCTGGGCCTCGCTGTTCGGCGCGCTGCTCTTGGCCCTGCTGATCGGCACCCACCTCCTCTATCCGAGAGGGGCCTCGCTCAGCCGCTACGACTTCTTGGTGCTCGCGGCAATCGCCATCCAGGCCGTCATGCTCGCCGCAAAGCTCGAGACCTGGGAGGAGGCCAAGGTGATCTTCATCTTCCACGTCGTCGGCACCGCAATGGAAGTGTTCAAAACTTCGGTTGGCTCCTGGATCTACCCGGAGGCCTCGTTCTTGCGCATCGGCGGCGTGCCGCTCTTCACCGGCTTCATGTATGCCGCCATCGGCTCCTACATCGCGCGCTGTTGGCGCCTGTTCGATTTCCGCTTCAGCCACCACCCGCCGCTTCCCCTGCTGGGCCTCTTGGGCCTCGGCATCTACGTCAATTTCTTTGCCCATCACTATGTGGCCGACATGCGCCTACCCCTGTATGCGGCGACGGTCCTGCTGTTTGGTCGCTGTTGGGTGTTCTTCAAAGTCTGGCGCCGCTGGCGCCGCATGCCGCTGCTGTTGGGCTTCACGCTGGTCGCGCTGTTCATCTGGTTTGCCGAGAACATCGGCACCTTCACGGCGGCCTGGATGTACCCCCATCAGCGGCACGGCTGGGCGCTGGTGCCTTCGAGCAAACTCGGCGCCTGGTTCCTGCTGATGATCATCAGCTACGCCCTGGTGGCGATGCTGAACCGACCGCAGCGGCCGCAGCCGGACGGCCAATGCGCCGCCGCGGCGCCCAGCGCCGCTCCGGCGCAAGGGTAGCGCTGCGCCCTTAGTTCTCCTCCATTTTGAGGGCGGCGATGAACGCCTCTTGCGGGATCTCCACCTCGCCGAATTGGCGCATGCGCTTCTTGCCCTTCTTCTGTTTCTCGAGCAGTTTGCGCTTTCTGGTGATATCGCCGCCGTAACACTTGGCGAGCACGTCCTTGCGCAGGGCGCGAATGGTCTCGCGGGCGATGATGCGGCCGCCGATCGCCGCCTGGATCGGAATCTGGAATAGGTGCGGCGGGATCAGCTCTTTCAGCTTTTCGCACATAGCCCGCCCACGGCTCTCCGCGCGCGCACGGTGAACGATGATCGAGAGCGCATCGACGGGTTCGGCATTGACCAGGATCGACATCTTGACGAGATCGCCCGGTTCGTAGCTGCTCAGGTGATAGTCGAAGGAGGCATAGCCGCGGCTAATCGACTTCAACCGATCATAAAAATCGAACACCACCTCGTTGAGCGGCAACTCGTAGACCAGGAGCGCGCGCGCGCCCGCATAGGTCAGGTTCTTCTGGCGTCCGCGACGATCCTGGCACAGCTTCAAGACCGAACCCAAATGCTCATCGGGCACCAAAATGGTGGCTTCGATCCAGGGCTCTTCGATGCGGTCGATCTGCACGGGGTCGGGCATATCGGCGGGATTGTGCATCTCCAGGCGGGTGCCGTCGTTGAGGTACACATGGTAGATCACGCTCGGCGCGGTGGTGATGAGCTCGAGATTGAATTCGCGCTCGAGCCGTTCGGTGATGATCTCAAGGTGCAATAGGCCAAGGAAACCACAACGAAAGCCGAAGCCGAGCGCGGCGGAGCTCTCCGTCTCGTAGGAAAAGCTGGCATCGTTTAGGCGCAACCGCGCCATGGCCTCGCGCAGGTCTTCGAACTGGGCGGCATCGACCGGAAACAGCCCGCAGAACACCACGGGCTGCGTCGGCTTGAAGCCGGGCAGCGGCGTGGCCGTGGGGTTCTTTTCGTCGGTGACGGTGTCGCCAACGCGCGTGTCGGCCACTTGCTTGATGGCGGCGGTGAAGAAGCCGACCTCGCCCGGCCCAAGTGCGGCCAGCATCTCCTGCTTTGGGCGAAAGATGCCGACGCGCTCGATCTGGTAGTCCGCCCCCGACGACATCAGCTTGACCTTTTGGCCCTTCTTCAGGTGGCCATCGATCACGCGAACGAGCACGACCACGCCCAGATAGGCGTCATACCAGCTGTCGATCAGTAGTGCCTTGAGCGGCGCCTTCGCATCGCCGCGGGGCGGCGGCAGGCGCTCGACAATGGCCTCAAGCACGGCGGCCACGTTCTCACCGGTCTTGGCCGAAATGGGAATGGCGTTGGAGGCATCGAGCCCGATCACCTCCTCGATTTGTTGCTTGACCCGATCGGCATCGGCCGCCGGCAGGTCGACCTTGTTAAGAACGGGGAGGATCTCGAGGTCGTTTTCCAACGCCTGGTAGACGTTGGCCAAGGTCTGCGCCTCCACACCCTGGCTGGCATCCACCACCAAAATCGCGCCCTCGCAAGCGGCAAGGCTGCGCGAGACCTCGTAGGCAAAGTCGACGTGACCCGGCGTGTCCATCAGGTTGAGCTGGTAGGTCTGGCCATCCTTGGCCGGATAGTCGAGGCGAACGGTCTGCGCCTTGATGGTGATGCCGCGCTCGCGCTCGATATCCATGGAATCAAGGATCTGCTCCTTCATCTCGCGCAGCGAGACGTTGCCGCACAGCTGGATCAGCCGATCCGAGAGGGTCGACTTGCCGTGATCGATGTGGGCGATGATCGAGAAGTTGCGGATTAGTTTGAGATCCGTCATGGCCGCGGTGCTTAGCACGCGCCACGCTGGTTTGAACCGGCAAAGGCGCGCGCCCAGGAAAAAAATGACTCCCGCCACCGCCTGGGTGTCAACGCACCAGCGCCAATTTGTTGGCCTCGGCGCCCAACCCCGGCACCCCCTCCCCAAGCCCTTTTGTAGGATATCCTTGAGCCCTGGCGTGCCGCGGGGCTCCCCTTCATCGGCGAGCGTCTCGCAATTATTCCAACGAAAATAGAGATAAAGGTCTATCATCCGCGTTTTATGGCGATTACAATCTGTCCGAAGTTTGCGAAATGGCGAGCGCATGGCCCCCGTCCCCGCCCCTGCCGTTCGTGCTGAGTTCGCCCGACGCTTGCGCGCGCTGCGCGCTGCGCGTGGCTTCGAGCGGGCCCGGCATTTTGCCAAGGCGCTGGGGATCGAGGAGAACCGCTACACGCGCTACGAGCGCGCGGAGGTGGAACCCAATCTCACTCTGATTTTCGAGATTTGCCAGAAGCTCGCCGTCACACCCAACGAACTCATGGGCTATGCGGAGGCCGGCGATGCCGGCAGGCCGGCGGCTCTCGGCGACGCCCCGCCGGCGCTTCGCCCGGACGCGCACCCTGCCGGGGAGGCCGGGCCCGATCTGCGCGCGCTCGCCTGGCAGCTCGCGACGGAGGCCGCCCACGTGAAGGCCGAACTGCGCGGCAGCCCAAGAGCGGCTGCCGATCCGCTGCGCCTCGTGCGCGATACCGGCCGCCTCTACTCCCGCCTCGAGCAGGACCCCTTCGGCACGGTCGCCGAAATCGTCGATGATCCCGCGTTGCAGGACGGGGATGGCGAACGCAAGGTCAAGCTGGCGGCGCTGATCGAGGCCTATACTGCCGGCATGAGCGAGTAGCGACCGCGGCGCTTTAACTGCGGATCTCGCCGCCGGTCGCCTTCTTCACCTCGGCCACCACCTTGGCGGCCACGGCCTCGATTTCCTCGTCCGTCAGGGTCTTGTCGGTCGGCTGCAGCGTCACCTCCAGGGCCAGCGATTTCTTGCCGGCGCCGAGGCTTACCCCCTCGAACAGATCGAACACGCTGACGCTGCTAATGAGCTTCTTGTCCGCCGCCAGCACCGCCTTCACCACCTCGCCGGCAGCGACGTCGCGATCGAGCACGAAGGCAAAGTCGCGTCTCACCGTGAGCAGATCGGCAACCTTGAGGGCTGGCCTGGCAACCCCCTTTTTCTTGTCGCGCGGAAGGGCGTCGA
>DATMZT010000150.1:0-21528 GCA_035573335.1 Hyphomicrobiaceae bacterium
GATCCGGTAAATCTGTGGCGGGTTGCTACCGCTACGAGGACGCGATGGCGCTGCATTTGATCAAGCTGTGCGTCGGTGCCGAGTCGATCGAGGACCTGGCCAGCTGGCAGGCCGAGCGGCTGCAGGAACGCCGCCGCACCGGCGAAAAGCGACCAAACCTGTTCCATCGCACCTTCCAAAGCCCCAAGCGCCGGGACGAGCTGCTCGACGGCGGCTCGCTCTACTGGGTCATCAAAGGCATCGTGCAGGTGCGCCAACCATTGCTCGACATCGCCGAGGGCCACAAGGAAGACGGCACGCCCTGTTGCCTACTGATTCTGAAAAACGAGCTGATCGCCGTACGCCCCACCCCACGCCGCCCCTTTCAGGGCTGGCGCTACCTGAGCCAGACCGAGGCCCCGCCCGACCTCAAACGCGGTGCCGCCAGCGGCATCACCGCGATGCCGCCAAAGCTGCGCAAGCAGCTGGCAGAACTAGGGTTGCTCTAGAGCACGGGTGCCAGATCCCCACGTCGGCCAAGCTGGCGCGCGCCACGCGCGAACCCGGCCGGGGTGCGCTGAGGGTGCCTGCCCTGCCGCCGCAAGCCGCGACGCAAAAAATCGGCGCAGGCCCCCGCTGCCCCGACCTCGCTCACATGCGCCTGGGGACGTCTGGGGTGCCCGAGTTGCCTTCTGAGGCGACCGCGCTTTGGGCGGCGCTGAGATCGGCGCCAGAGGCAGCGCCGTTGCCGCCGGGCGCGCGTTGGCGCTGGCCCAAGCCTGCCCTGTTGTGGGTGCAGTGCCGTCCGGCTAGGCTTCATCGCTTCATCGCCCTTGGCCCACTGGGCACCACTTGGCCACCTTTTGGCCCCAGGAGTTCGACCATGCCTGAGCAAACGATCGACCCGCAGCCTGAGCCCGCCGCCGAGGCCGGCCCGGCCGCGGGCTTGGAAATGCCGCCCGAGCGGCGCCGCGCCGCCAAGGCGCATGCGGCCCTGCTCGCCGAGACGGCAGCCAAGGTTGCCGCCGGGCTGCCGCTCAGCGCCGATGTCGACGACTTTCGCCGCATCCTCGCCGCCGAGGCGCGGCCATGACGGAGCTCGAGCAACTCTCGGCGCGGGCGCTGGCCGCAGCCATCCGCGGCAAGAAGATCTCCAGTCTCGAGGCCACCCGGGCGGCCATTGAGCGGCTTGCGGCCGCTCATGAGCTCACCAACTGCACCTTGAGCCTCGAAGCCGAGGAGGCGCTTGCCGCAGCCAAGGCGTGTGATGCTGCCATCGCCGCCGGCAAGCCCGCAGGACCGCTCGCGGGCGTGCCCCTGGCCCACAAGGACATGTTCGATCGCAAGGGCAAAATCGCCAGCTGGGGCGCACGTATCCGCGCCGAGGCGCCCGCCACGCAAGACGCCACGGTCATCGCGCGCTACAAGGCGGCCGGCGCCCTGCAAATTGCCGCGCTGCATCTTACCGAGTTCGCCTTCGGTCCGACCGGCCACAACTACGTGCTGGGTCACGCCCGCAACCCCTGGGACCCGACGCGGATCACCGGCGGCTCCTCCGCCGGTACCGCCGCGGCCGTGGCCTACGGGGCCATCCCCGCGGGCCTCGGCTCCGACACCGGCGGGTCGTTGCGCTTGCCGGCGGCAGCCTGCGGCGTCTGCTCCATCAAGCCGACCTGGGGGAGGGTCCCGCGCGCCGGCGCCATGCCGCTGGCGCCCGCCCTCGATACCATCGGTGTGATCGCGCGGCACATGGAAGATCTGGCCCTCATGCTAGGTCTGTTGGCGGGCCCCGATCCCCGCGATGCCGCCGCGAGCACGCTCCCCGTGCCCGACTACCTCGCCCGCCTCGATGATCCAGTTCGGGGCTTGCGGCTTGGCATCGATGCGGCCGTGGTCGGCAGCGCCCACCCCGACGTGCAAGGGTTACTGCAGCGGGTGACGGAGATCCTGGAGAAGCAAGGATTGGTGACGGCGGCGTGCCGTTTTCCCGACTGGCAAACGCTCGACCATCTGGTGCAGCTGACGCAGATGCCGGATTGCTCGGCGGCCCACGCCGCCTATCTGCGTTCACGACCCAACGACTATGGCCCGCAGGTGCGTGCCAGGTTGGAGCTCGGCCATTTCATTGGCGCCGTCGATCATCTGACGGCCTTGCGGGCGCGCGGTATCTATCTTCGCCGGACGCTCGAGGAAACCTTCAAGGACATCGATATCGCCATTCTGCCGATCTTTGCCGACCCAGTACCGACCATCGCCGAGCTCGATATTGGCGGCGGCCCAACCCTGCAGGCGGCGATGGCGCGTGTGGTCAAATATACACGGCCCATCAACTATTTGGGCCTGCCCACCTTGGCGCTGCCGGTGCCCCGCGCGGGCGGCCTGCCCAATGGCATTCAGTTGATCGGGCGCCCTTATGCGGAGGCGCAGCTGTTGGCCGTCGGGCGAGCCTACCAGCGCGAGGTGCCACCCGAGGTTGCCCGCCCGCTGGCGTGACCGGCGCGCCCGCCCCCCGGGCGGGCGTGGGGAGCCCTCCTCGCTGGGTGGCTGCCGCGTCGCTGCGGCTTAGGGCGCCAAGGTGAAGGGCGGCGGGGGACCCTCGCTCGGATCGCGCTCGTGGCTGGCGATGAGGTCGCGGACGCCGTCGCGGCCGTAGATGTCCGGACGGAAGACGACGCGGCCGTCGGGCTCCGCCCATGCCGTAATGTAGGCGAAATAGACGGGCACCGGCTGCTTCAGGTTGACGTCGAGCGGCTGGCCGGCGTCGAGTACCTCGCGCACCCGACCGAGTTGCTCCCAGCCCGACTCGTATTTCAGCACCCATTCGACCAGCTGGAAGACATCCTGCACGCGCACGCAGCCCGCGCTGAAGGCGCGGCCGCGCTGATTGAATAGGGGCTTCATGGGCGTGTCGTGCATGTAGACGCCATGTTCGTTGGGCATGTCGAGACGCACGAGGCCCAGCGCATTCTGCAAGCCCGGGTCCTGTCGGAACTTGATTTTGCCGGCCTCCGCCTGGCGCCAATCGATATTGTTGGGGTCGAGTTCCGGTCCGTTGAAGGAGCCGGTCAAGACCCGGATCTGCTCCTTCTGGAGGTAGTCGGGCTCTTTGATCAGCCGCGGAATCAGATCCAAGCTCGCCACGCTGTCGGGCACGCGCCAATAGGGGAAGAAATTGATGGCCTTGATGGAGGCGCGTACCGTGGGGGTCTGCCGCTCCGGCTTGCCGGCGATGACGCGATGCCGGAGCTCGACCTGATGGTGCGCGACGGCCTCGAGCTGGAAGGCTGGAACGTTGACGAGGATATAGCGATCCTCGAGCCGCTGCATCGATAGCTCCTTGATGCGCTGCAAATTGAGGCGCAGCTGCGCCAGGCGGGCAACGGCTGGCACGTTGAGCGCCTGTAGGGTCGCCTTGTCCACCCGGCCCGTGACGCGCAGGCCGTTATTTTCCTGGTAGCGGCGGATTGCGGGCTCGATGTCCTCGTAGCTGGAACCGAACATGAAGGAGGAGCTCTCCTTCTGCCGGCGTGCCAGCTCCCCGGTGATCATCAAGCGCTCGCGCAACTGGGGCAGGCGTTCGTCGTCATCCTCGGGCCGGATCATGCGCGTGCCGGGTAGGCTCGGCCAGCCGCCGCGGGAGGCAATCAATTGATAGCGCTGGATCGCCATCTCGAGCGCTTCCACGATCGCCTCGCTCCTGAGCGGGGCGGAGTTCGGCCGCAGATCGTTGGGTGGCGGCTCGGGCTTGCGCCGCGGATCGTCCTCGCTCGCCCGACGTGTTTGGTAGGCCGGGGAGGCAAAGATCGGCGTCCCGTCCCACCAGCGCCATTCGCCGCTTTGGGCCAATGCCGGCGATCCGGTCGCCGCGCAAGCGAGCGACACTGCGAGGGAAACAGTGTGCCGCCAATGCCTGTAACCGCCCGTCATGCGCTGGTGCTCTCCCTCATCCTGGCCCACTCGCCTTCCGCCCCGCGGTCCCCGCGTCTAGTGCGCAATAGCACCGATAGCAAGCTGCGTGGCGTCACGCGCCCTTCACAACAGTGTAACATCGTGATTGAGGCCCCCGCTGGGCATCGGCGAACCCAAGGAGCCAGCGTCCTGCCGCCAAGGTAGGCGCCACACAGATGTGGCCAAAGGAAGACGGCGACCCAGCGCGGGCTGCCCCCATGCCCGGCCAGTGCGCATTTTTGCCCTGACGATGCCGGGGCGCCATACTGGATGCCCAATCGTGAGCGGAGCCACGCATGAGCAATCCCCCTCTCCTGTCGAGCGTCGATCCCCGCGGGGTTGCCAACATCGTGCTCAATCGACCCGAGGTCGGCAACGCCTATAACGGCGAACTGATCGGGGCGCTGTTGGGGGCCTTGGCGAGCCTGGCCGGCGAACCGGGGTTGCGCGCCCTGCTCCTGCGCGGCAATGGCCGGCATTTTCAGGCCGGTGCCGACCTCAAATGGGTGAGCGCGATCGCCGGTGGCACGCTGGCCGACAATGTCGAGGCCAGCCGGGCAACGGCCGACGCGGTCGATCGCCTCAATCGCTTGCCCATCCCGACCGTGGCCCTCGTCCAGGGGGGCTGCTTCGGCGGCGGCACCGGCCTCGTGGCTGCCTGCGATATTGTGATTGCCGCCGAGGATGCCATCTTCTCGATCGCCGAGGTGCGCTGGGGGCTGACGGCGGCCATCATTATTCCGCAGCTCAGCGATGCGATATCGGTGCGCCAGGTGCGACGCTACGCCCTGACCGGGGAGCGATTCGGGGCGGCCGAAGCGCTCAGAATTGGGCTCGTGCACCAACTCGTGCCCGGTCCCGACCTGGAGGCGGCGGGCGAGGCGATGATCGCCAACCTGATCGGCAACGGACCTGCCGCGCTGGCCGAGACCAAAGCCCTTGCCCTCAAGAGCGCCTGGGGCGGCGTTGGCCCCGAGACGCTGGAGGATTTGGCGCTCGCCCATGCCCTGAAGCGGCGCTCCGCGGAGGCCAGCGAAGGCCTGGCCTCGTTCGTCGAAAAGCGTGCCGCCCGCTGGGCCTCACCGGCATAGCTATTCGGCGGCCTGGGCCAGGATGACGGGCTCGGGCTTGCCCCGGGCCGCCAGCGTCCTGCCCGTCAGCTTGCGAACAACCACGTAGAACACGGGGGTGAAGATGAGGCCGAACAGCGTCACCCCGATCATACCCCAGAATACCGCGGTCCCCAGCGCAATGCGCATTTCCGCGCCGGCGCCGGTGGCCAGATACAGCGGCGTCACGCCGAGGGTGAAGGCGAGCGAGGTCATGATGATCGGCCGCAGCCGCAGGCGGCACGCCTCGACGGCGGCCGCGATCGTATCCTCGCCCCGCTCCTCGATCTGGCGCGCGAATTCGACGATCAAAATCGCGTTCTTGGCCGCAAGCGCGATCAGCACCACGAAGCCGATCTGGGTGAGAATGTTGATCTCGCGCCCATGCAACCAAACGCCGAAGGCGGCCGAGAACAGACACATCGGCACGATCAGCATAATGGCAAGCGGCAGCGACCAGCTTTCGTACTGGGCCGCCAGGGCCAGGAACACGAAGATCACGCTCAGGACGAAAATGTAATAGCCGGTGCGGCCGACCTTGGCCTCCTGATAGGACAGGTCGGTCCACTCGAAGGTGGTGCCCTGCGGCAGCATCTCCTGAGCCAGCTTGCGCATGATCTCGAGCGTTTGACCCGAGCTGATGCCGGGCCGGGCGGAGCCGTTCACCTCCGCGGATGGGAACAGATTGTAGCGCGGCACGCGTTCCGGTCCGGCGATCTCCTTGAAGGTGACGAGGCTGCCGAGTGGCACCATCTGGCCGTCGGCGTTGCGCACCCGGATTTTGGCGACGCTTTCGGGGTCGAGGCGGAAGTCGCCGTCGGCCTGGGCCGTGACGCGGTAGGTGCGGCCGAACATATTGAAGTCGTTGACGTAGGCCGACCCCATGAACACGCGCATGGCTTCGAAGATGTTGCTGATGGGCACCTTGAGCATCTGCGCCTTGTCGCGGTCGACGTCGACGAACACCTGCGGGGTTGCCGATTGGAAGGTGGTGAAGGCGTTGGCAATCCCCGGGGTGCGGTTGGCCGCGGCCACGAATTCCTGGGTAATTTGGGCGAATTCGTTGGACGGCAGACCCATGGTGTCCTGCAGGCGCATGGAGAACCCGGCGGACGCACCCATGCCGCGCACCGGCGGCGGGATGAACACCAGCGACTGCGCTTCCTCGATCTGGCCCAGCTTGGTGCGCACCTCGCGGGTGACCTGGTCGATCGACTGACCCTTCTTGTGGCGTTCCTCGAAGTCGTCGAGCACCAAGAACAGGAGGGCAGCGTTGGTCGCCGCGGTGAAGGTGGCGGCGTTGCGACCGGTGAAGGCATTGGAGAACTTCACGCCGGGCACGGACAGCACGAGGTCGGTGGCGCGCCGCACCACGGCATCGGTGCGCGCCAGCGCGGCGCCCGGCGGCAGCTGCAGCGAGATAATGACGATGGCGCGATCCAGGGTCGGGATAAAGCCGGTCGGCTGGTGCTGCAAAAACCAACCGCCGAAGGCAATCAGCAGGCCGTAGACGATGAGCACGGGCATCCAGGCGCGCGCCAGTGCGCGCACCAGCCGGCCGTAGCCGCGTGCCATTGCCTCGAAGCCGGCGTCGAAGGCGCGGAACGCGGCGTGCACCGGTGCCAGCAGGTAGGCGGCCTTGCCATGGGCCTGAGCGTGCGGTTTCAGCAGCAGGGCGCACAGGGCCGGGCTCAAGGTGAGCGATATCAGCAGCGAGATCGCCGTCGCCGAGGCGATGGTGACGGCGAATTGCCGGTAGAACTGGCCGGTAATGCCGGTGATGAACGTGGTTGGAACGAAAACCGCAAACAGCACGAGGGCGATGGCGATGATCGCGGCGCCGACCTCGTCCATCGAGACGCGCGCTGCCTCCACCGGCGCGAGCCCCTCTCGCATCCGGCGCTCGAAGTTCTCGACCACGACGATGGCATCGTCCACCACGATGCCCACCGACAGCACCAGGCCGAACAGGGTCAGCATGTTGAGCGTGAAGCCGAAGCCCTGCATGACGGCGCAGGTGCCGATCAGCGACACGGGTATGGCGACGACGGGGATGACCGTGGCGCGCCAGGTCTTCAGGAACAGCAGCACGACCAGGACCACCAGCACGGTGGCTTCGACAATGCTGCCGTAGAGCTTGGCCACCGAAACTTCGATGAACTCGGTCGGATTGTAGGTTAGGCGGTATTCAAGACCCTTGGGGAAGCTCTTGGCGATTTCCTCCATGGTGTCCTTGATGCCCTGCGTGGCGCGCACGGCGTTGCTGCCCGGTTGCTGATCGACGACGATGACGACGGCCGGGTAGCGATCGGCATAGCCGTTTGCCGAGTAACTGAGGGCGCCGAGCTCGACCCGGCCGATGTCCTTCAGGCGCACCAGACGGCCGTCGCTGCCGATCTTGACGATGATGTCCTCGAATTCATCGGCATTGCGCAGGCGGCCCTTCATCTGCAGGGAGACCTGGAAGGCATTATTGAAGTCGACGGGCGGCTCGCCGAGGGCGCCTCCTGCCACCTGCACGTTCTGGGCGCGCAGGGCATCGAGTACCTGCTCGGCGGTAAGGCCGCGCAGGGCGATGCGTTCCGGGTCGAGCCAGATGCGCATCGAGTACTCGCGTACGCCGAAGAGCGAGACGTCACCCACGCCGTAAAGCCGCATCAGCTTGTCGCGGACGTTGAGCAGCCCGTAGTTGGAGATGTAGACCTGATCGTAGGTGTTGTCGGGCGATATCAGGTGGATCGCCAACAATAGATCCGGTGAGCGCTTGCGCACGGTGAGCCCGCTGCGGCGGACCTCATCGGGCAGGCGCCGCTCGGCGGCGCTGACACGGTTTTGCACCAGTACCTGCGCCTTGTCGGGGTCGGTGCCCACGTCGAAGGTGACGGTCAGCGACAAGTTGCCGTCGGCGGTCGATTGCGAGGCCATGTAGATCATGCCCTCGACGCCGTTGACCTCCTGTTCGATGGGAGCGGCAACCGTGTCGGCGACGGTTTGCGCGCTGGCGCCGGGATAGCTGGCGCTGACCGTGATCGTGGGTGGCGTGATGTCCGGCAGCTGGTTGATGCCGAGCCCGAAATAGGCAATGCCGCCGATGATGGTGATGACCAGCGACAGCACCGCCGCAAAGATCGGCCGATCGATAAAGAAGCGGCTGATCCTCACCGCGGACGCCCTCCAGCCCTCGAGCAGCCTTTCATTGCGGCACCTTCGTCGGCGGGGTGGGAGTGGCCGGCAGCGACGATGACACGGTGAGGGCAACGCGATTGGGCGCTACGTTCTGGCCGGGCCTGGCGCGGTGCAGGCCCTTGGTGATGACCCAGTCGCCGTCGGCAAGGCCCTCGCGTACCACGCGCAAGCCATCGACCAGCGGGCCCAACTGAATGTTGCGGCGCGTCACCATGCCGTTGTCGGCCACCACATAGACGTACTTGTTGGTTTGGTCGGTGCCGATCGCCTCGTCGGGAAGCAAGAGAGCGGCATAGGCGGCCGTGCCGGTGACGCGTATGCGCGCGAACATGCCCGGCGAAAATAGACCCGCCTCGTTGGCAATGACTGCCCGGGCGCGCAGCGTGCCCGTACCTTGGTCGAGACGATTGTCGAGGAAATCGAGCTTGCCCGTGTGCGGAAAACCGCGCTCGTCGGGGAGCGCCAGCTCCACGGTGGCGCCGAGATCGGCGGCCCCCGCGCCGCTACCGCGCTCGGCCAGGCGCTTGTATTTAATGTAGTTGTTCTCACTGAGGTCGAAGTAGATATAAATGGGGTCCTGGCTGACGATGGTCGTCAGCAGCGTGCTGTTGCTGGCACCGCCGGCGCTCACCCAGTTGCCGGCCGTCACCATGCTGCGGCTGATGCGTCCGGCGATCGGGGAGGCGACGCGGGCAAACGACAAGTCGAGCTCGGCGCTTTTCACCTTGGCCTCGGAGACCTTCACCTGGGCCTGCGCTTCGCGCACCAGGTTCTCGCGGTCGTCGAAGGTTTTTTCCGAAATGATGCGCCGTTCCAGGAGGGGCTTGCCGCGCACGACGTCAAGGTTGGCGTTGTCGACCTTGGTTTGTGCCTGCAACAATTCGGCGCGCGCCTGTTCCAGGGTCAACTCGAACGGTCTGGGGTCGATTTCGTACAGCAGATCACCGTTTTTGACGCGCTGCCCGTCCTTGAAATGAACGGTGGAAAGATAACCGGAGACGCGGGCACGTACCTCAACGGTTTCCACCGCATCGAACCTGCCCGTGTATTCGTCCCATTCGACGATCTGGCGCTGCAGGGGTTGGCTCACCGAAACCGCGGGACGCGGCTCGCCGCCGGGTGCCTTGGCCTGGGTCGGTTGCGGGCTGTCGCAGCCCGTCCCCGCCAGCAAAAGGGCCAGCGCCAGTGAGCCGGGCAGCCCGCGCTCGAGGAAGCTTCTCGCCATCTTTCGGACTCACTGTAAGAGAGGCCGGCCCTGCGCGCCTCGTCTTAGGACCCAGGGGTCCCAGACCCGTCCCACCTCAAGTTTATCGTCTAACATCTTACGGGGGCCTTGTAACCAGCCGCTCGGCTGGGATGACCGTTAACGGGGATGCCCGCCGGCGTCGGCCCGCCCCCGGCCGAGGCGGCATCGCCTGGCCCAGGGCTTGGGGTAAGCAAGTGGTCGGGGTAGGCCCTAGAATTTGAACAGCAAGTCGAAGAGCGACTTGGGTTTGCGCTGGCGCTGCTCGGAGCCCCAGCCCCAGGGATCGGCGGGTCGCTTGGGGGCCTGCGCCACGGGCACGGGCAGCTTGGCCTGCCGCAACTGGAACTCATCGGTGATGCCGTCGGCATTGGCAACGATCACCTTGCCCTCGTCCCAGGTCCAGGTGGCGACCTTGGTGCCGAGCCGCTGCATCTCGATTGCAACCACCGCGTTGGCCTGCAGGTCGATGATGGCGGCATACTCGACCTCCTCGGCTCCGCGCGGGTTGTCCAGCGTCCCGGCAGCAAAGCGCAGAATGGCAATGCCCTGAAACGGCGGCTTCTTCACCTCCCATTCCAGGATCCGGGGCTGGCCCTTGCCCAGCATCTCGAGCTCGATCTGTAGGCGCGGAAATTCCTCGTTGCGGGCAATGAACTGCTTGCCCTTCTGGTAGACGCGCCAGCCGTCGCGAGCCGCATCGGCGACCTCGCGCTGCTGCGGGCGCTCGGCAATGCCAAGCCGTTCGAGCGCGCGGGTTGCGGCATTGAAATCGGGATCGAGCACCAGAGCTTGGCGCAGGTCGGCGACGGCGAGCTCGGCGCGGCCTTGGGCTTCCTGGATCTCGCCGCGCACCCAGTAGGCGACGGCGCTGTTGGCATCGAGCTTCAGGGCGCGCTGGACCTCCTTGAGGCCGAGTTCGGCCTGCTGTTGGTGTAGGTAGGTCCAAGCGCGATAGGCGTAAGCGGTGGCCGCGCGCGGGTCGAGTTCGATGGCGCGCGCGAGGTCGGCCAGCGCCTCCTCGCTCGCCTCCGCCGAGGCATAGGCGAAGCCCCGGCCCGCATAGTAGCTCGGGCTTGGGTTGAGCTCGATGGCCTTGGCATAGTCCTTGATGGCGGAAGCCATGTTGTCGGCTTCGAGGTAGGCACGCGCTCTTAAGGCATAGACCTCTGGATTGGCCGGCTCGAAGGCGATCGCCCGGCTAAAGTCCTCAATGGCATCCTCATAGCGCCGGATCGTGAACTTCGCCTCGGCGCGGCTGCGATAGGCGGCACTAAAGCGGGCGTCGGCCGTGACCGCGCGCGTGAAATCCCTGATCGCCCCGTGCGGGCGCTGCGCGGCCAAATGCGCCCTGCCGCGTCCGTTGAGGGCGGCCGCATTGGCGGGCGCCAGCGCGATCGCCTTGGTGTAGTCGGCGATCGCCTGGTCGATGTCACCGAGCCGCATCAGGGCCCCGGCGCGGTTGCTAAAGGCGGCGGCATAACCGGGCGCCAGCAGCAGGGCGCGATCAAAGTCCCGTTGCGCCTCGCGCACGGCGCCGAGCCCGAGCAGGACGTTGCCGCGATTGTTGTAAAGGGCGGCATACTCTGGATAGAGCGCAATGGCACGATTGAAATCCTCGATGGCCTCCTTGGGTTGCTGCCGCCGGGCGTAGGCGACGCCACGATCATTGAGAATGATGGCGCGACGGTCGTTAGGCAGCGTCTTGTCCTGCAGGACCTGGTCGTAGAGGGCAAGCGCCTGCTCGACGTTGCCACGCTGCAAGACCGCGGCGGCCTCGCGCAGCTTCAAGGTGGTGACGCTTTCCACCTGCGCCGCGGCGGGCGGGCCGGCGCAGGCCGCCAGCACGGCAATCACGGCAGTGATGCGCAAGCCCTTGGCTGGCCGCAGCGGCATCGAGACCCCTTCAGCGCGGGGGTGGAATGCCCCGCTTGCTCGACGTTATAGCCGGAATCGGCCGCTGCCGAAAATGCCCGACAAATTCGACGCTAGCCCGCCGCCACCAAGGCGAGGAGGGCATCCCCCAGTTCCCGGCAGCTCGCCTTGCCGCCCATATCGCGGGTGCGCACGTCCGTTTCGGTAAATAGGCGCTCGATCGCCTGGACGATGGCGTCCGCGGCCGCCTTGTGGCCCAAGTGCTCGAGCATCATGGCGCCGGACCAGACCTGGCCGATAGGGTTGGCGATACCCTTGCCGGCGATGTCCGGGGCGCTGCCGTGCACGGGCTCGAACATGGACGGGAAGGCGCGCTCGGGATTGATATTGCCGCCCGGCGCAATCGCAATGGTACCGGTGGTGGCGGGACCGAGATCGGACAGAATGTCGCCGAACAGATTGGAGCCGACGATCACGTCGAACCAGGTCGGGTTACGCACGAGGTGCGCAGCCAGAATGTCGATATGGAATTGGCTGGTCTTGACCTCGGGAAACTCCTTGCCGATCGCGGCAAAGCGCTCGTCCCAGTAGGGCATGGAAATCGAGATGCCGTTCGACTTGGTGGCCGATGCAAGCTCGCGGCGCTTGCGCGTCATCGCCAGGTTGAAGGCGTAGCGCATGACGCGGTTGCAGCCCGTCTTGGTGAAGACCGCCTGCTGGATTGCCGCCTCCAGCTCGGTGCCTTCGTACATGCGTCCGCCGATGGCGGAATACTCGCCCTCGTTGTTCTCGCGCACGATCAGGTAGTCGATGTCCCCCGGCTTGCGGTCGGCCAGCGGCGATTTGAGTCCCTCAAACAGGCGGACGGGCCGCAAGTTGACGTACTGCTGAAACGTCCGACGGATCGGAATCAAGAGGCCCCAGAGCGAGACGTGATCGGGAACGCCCGGCCAGCCGACGGCGCCGAGGTAGATGGCGTCGTGCCCGGCAATCTCGGCCAGGCCGTCGGTGGGCATCATCGCCCCGGTCTTGGCGAAACGCTCGCAGGACCAGTCGAACCTATCCCAGGTGTAGCTGAGGTCGAAGCGGCGGCCGACGGCCTCCAGCACGCGGATGCCTTCCGGTACCACCTCGTTGCCGATGCCGTCACCGGGGATGACGGCGATCCGCATCGTGTTGGATTTTGCTTTCGCTGCCGACATCCGTCGTGCTCCACACAAGAGTTGGGTTTCACTGGCCGCTTGCCCGCTTGGCTCAGCGCATGCTGGCAGCCGCCTTTTTCACGAACCGATCGTCCCAGGTCTTGGCGCTATCGATGTTGGCGCCGGCGATTTCCTTGTCAAACTGCTTGAGAAAATCAAGCGAGCGCTGGCGGCTCTCGGCGCTGACGATGCCGTCCTGAGAATAGACCTGCCTATTGGCCTTCACCGCCGCGGTATAAAGCGTCTTATCGCCCAGCCAGTACTCCTGCGGCACGTTGGCGGCGATCTCTTCCGGCGTGGCATCTCGCATCCATTGCAGGGTTTTGTAGAAAGCGTTGGTGAGGGCCTGCACGGTGTTGGGGTGCTTCTCGAGCCAGTCGCGCTTGACATAGAGCACCGCGGCAGACATCGGTCCGCCCAACACCTTGGTCGTCCCCTCGGTGGTGCGCGTCTCCGCCAAGGTGACGATGTCGCCGCTGGACTCGAGCTTGGCCATCACCGGATCGATGTTGGAGATGGCGTCGATTTCCCCTTTCTGGATGGCCGCGACGGCACCCGCCCCGGCGCCGACGCCGATGAAGGAGGCATCGTCGGGCTTGAGCCCGGCCTTGGCCATCAAGTACCACACGATCATGTTGGTGGAGGAGCCGGGCGCGGTGACGCCGATCTTGGCGCCTTTCAGATCGGCAAGCGATTTGATCTTGTCGGCCCGATCCTTCTTGACCGCAAGCGAGATGCCGGGATAGCGGCCAAGCTCAATGACGGCGACGATGTCTTGGCCCTTCGCCTGCATGCGCAGGGTATGTTCGTAGGCCCCGGTGACCACCTCGGCCGAACCGCCGATCAGGGCCGTCAGCGACTGCGAGCCACCCTTGAAGTCGTTGACCTCGACGTTGAGCCCCTGTTGCTTGAAGTAGCCGAGCCGTTCGGTCAGGGCGAGCGGCAGATAGTAAAGGGCCGAGGCGCCGCCGACGCCGAGCCGAACGTCTTTTTGCTCGGGCGCCTGGGCCTGGGCCTGACCGACCGCCAGCGACCAGAGCCCACCTAAGGCAAGCAACGCCCAAGGCTTGCAAAGCGTCCAAGACCTCCAAGGCTTCGAAAGCTTCATATTCCTCTGCGCCTCCTGTTTCTTTTTGCGTCAGGCCCGAGCCCCGGCGCCGGTCGGCCGCCAAACCAGCAGGCGATTTTCAATGATGGTGACGAGCCAATCGATGAGCAGCACGAATACCGCAAGGATCACCATGCCCGCAAATACTCCCGTCGTATCAAAGGTCCCTTCGGCCTGCTGGATCAGGTAGCCAAGGCCCGCGGCTGAGCCCAAGTATTCGCCCACCACCGCGCCGATGATGGCAAACCCCACCGAGGTGTGCAGCGAAGAAAACATCCAGGAGAGCGCCGAGGGCCAATAGACGTGCACAAACAGCTGGCGCTGGTTCATTCCCAGCATGCGGGCATTGGCGAGGATGACCGGGCTCACCTCCTTGACGCCCTGGTAGACGTTGAAGAAGACGATGAAAAACACCAGCGTCACCCCCAGCGCCACCTTGGACCAGATGCCAAGACCCAGCCAGAGCATGAAGATCGGCGCCAGCACCACCCTTGGCAGCGCATTGAGCATCTTGATGTAAGGATCAAAGATCGCCGACAGCAGCGGGTTGCGCGCGAACCAAAAGCCGAACGCGACGCCGGCAACTGCGCCGATGGCAAACGCGAGCAGCCCCTCCGTCAGCGTGATCAACAAGTGCTGCCACACGGTTTTGCCAAAGCAGGGATCGGAAACCACCAGCAGGCGCCGAAGCTCGATGCTCTCCTGGCAAGTGATGATCTTGGCGGTACCGTCCGCAAACAAGGTCCACACCCGCAGCGCCACCTCGCCGGGCGTGGAAAAGAAGAACTTCGGGAACAGATACCAGCCGCCCACCGACACGGTGGCGCCAAAGTGCCAAAGCGCGATCAGGAAGACGGCGACGAGGATCTGCACGATCAGCAGGCCGGACCGCGACAGTTTCATGCGGCGGCCCCCGCGTAGGCCTTCAAAACCTCGTCCCTAAGCTGCGTCCAGATCGCCTTGTGCAGCGCGTGAAAGCGCGGCAGTAGGCGGATTTCGGAGGCATCGCGCGGCCGGCCGAGATCGATGCTGTAGTCGCCAATCAGGGTGGCTTCGGGTCCCGCCGACATAATCAGCACCCGGTCCGCCAGAGCGATGGCCTCCTCGAGATCGTGGGTGATGAACAAAACCGCCTTGCGGTCGGCGGCCCACAGATCGAGCAGCAGGTTGCCCATGATCTGTCGCGTCTGCGCGTCGAGCGGCCCGAACGGCTCATCCATGAGCAAAATCTTGGGATCGCGGATCAGCACTTGAGCGAGCCCTACGCGTTTCTTTTATCCGCCGGAGAGCTGGTGCGGGTAGCGATCGCCGAAGGCGGCAAGACCCACCTTCCTCAGCCACAGCTCGGCCCGCTGCAAGGCCTCGCGCCGCGGCGTGCCGCCAACCTCCAGGCCGATGGCGACGTTGTCGCGCGCGGTCTTCCAAGGCATCAGCGCATCGGGCTGCAGCAGGTAGCCGGCGGCTTGGTTGAGGCCCGCGAGCGGCGCTCCGAGGATGAAGGTGTCGCCCGCGCTCGGCAGCAGCAGGCCGGCGACGACGTTCAGGAGGGTGGATTTGCCGCACCCCGTCGGCCCGACGATGGCGACGAACTCGCGCGCGCCGACGCTGAGGCTGGTGGCGGTCACGGCTTGATAGCGCGAGCCATTCGGCAGCGCGAAGGCGACGGCGACGTTGCGAAACTCGATGGCGTTGGCGGCGGCGGACCGCGCCGGCGCCGGGCGGCCTAGCGGCTCATCGTTCAATGGACGCTTCCCTGCTGCGATCTTGGGCTTTGGGGACGTGTTACAACCCTAACGGGTCGCGGCGCAAGGCAACGGGCCGGCAGGGCTGCGGGCGAGGACGAGCGCGCGGGGCCCCATCTATCCTCAAGGTCTCTTGTGGGTTCAGGCAAGGACGGTTTGGGCCAACGCGAGCTGCTGCAGCCGACAGCTCATTCAACCGCGCACGGGCGCAAGGCGCGCCAGCACCTGCGGCAAGCTTTCCGGCAGGTCCTCCGCGATCAAGCCCGGTCCAAACGCGGCGGCCGCGGCCCCGTGCAGCCAGACGGCGGCACAGGCGGCCTCGAAGGCCGCCATGCGTTGCGCCATCAGCCCGCCGACGAAGCCAGCAAGCACGTCGCCGGCCCCGGCCGTGGCGAGCCAGGCCGGGGCATTGTCGTTGATGGCGGCGCGGCCATCGGGAGCCGCCACCACGGTGTCGGCGCCCTTGCTGATGACCACCGCCCCGCTCAGCTCGGCTGCCGCGCGGGCGCGATCGAGCTTCGAGCCGGGCAGTTCGCCGAACAAGCGCTTGAACTCGCCGTCGTGCGGTGTCAGCACGACCGGCGCCCGCCGCGCGCGTAGAGCGGCAAAGAGCGCTTGCCGCGCCGGCGGGGGCTCCCGATCGCGCACCACGAAGCCGAAGCCGACCGCGCGCACCTCGCCGTCCTCGGCGTCGACGGCAAAAGAGGTGAGGGCATCGGCGTCCAGCACCACCGCGGCCGGCGTCGCCAGCACGCTCAGCACGCTGGCGGCCGTGGCCCTGCCGACCCCGGCGCCGGGACCGATGAGCACAGCGTTGCGGCGCGCATCGCTCAAGAAGTCGGCGAGCTCGGCGTCGGAGGCCAGCGCCTTCACCATCACTGAGGTTGCGTGCGTGGCATTGATGGCGGTTGCCGCTGCGGATCCGACCAAGGTGACGAGCCCCGAGCCGATCCGCAAAGCCGCGCGGGCGCCGAGGCGGGCAGCCCCCGTGCTTTCGGCGGGACCGGATACGACCACGGTGTGGCCACGCTGGTATTTGTGGCCAGTTGCCCGCGCGCGGGGAAAGGCCGCGCCCCAAAGCGCGGGACGGTTGAGAAACGTGCGCGGGGCGATCGTTGCCAGCGTTGTTTCGGGAATGCCAATGTCGGCGAGCCTCACCTCGCCGCACAGCTCGCGCCCCGGCAGCAGCACATGGCCGGGCTTGAGGCGGAAGAAGGTGACCGTGCGCGTTGCCACAATGCTCGCGCCCTCCAGCGACCCGGTGCTGCCATTGAGCCCGCTCGGCACGTCGACGGCGAGGACGGTCTTGCCGCTGCCGTTGATGGCGGCCACGATCTGGGCGGCTGCGCCGTCTAGCGGCCGCGACAGCCCGGCCCCAAACAGGGCATCGATGATCAAATCACCGGCGCCGCCGATGCGATCGGAGGTCAACGTTTCAGTCAACGTCTCCGGCGCCTCGCCCCAACGCATCGCCATCGCGGCGGCATCGCCGTGAAGCGCCGCGGTGGTGCCGAGCAGCCCCAGGCGCACGCGGTAGCCCTGCTGGCGCAAGATCCTGGCGGCCACGAAGCCGTCGCCACCGTTGTTGCCCGGCCCACAGGCGACGAAGACGGCGGCCGGGCTCCCGAGCAAGCGCATCGCCTCGGCGGCCACCGCACGCCCCGCCCGCTCCATGAGCTGGAGGCCGGTCTGGCCGCCGGCGATGGCAAGGCGGTCGGCCTCGCCCATCTCCGGAACGCTTAGAAGTTCACAACCCTGCATGGCGGCGCATCATGCACCGACCGCCCCATCTCGCCAATCTCCCTCGCGGTTTGTGCCCACGACTTGGGCAATTTGCGCAGTTATTGGGCGCATTCTGGGCTAGCGCGCGGCGAGGTTGCCCTGTAGATACGCACAAGTCGTTCGTTGTCTGGAGATTTAAGCCAGCGTAATCCTTGGCACGCGGTGTGCTAAGGCCATTAGTCGACAGGCCAGTCTCGAGCACGGTCCTTTGGGAGCTTGAGGGAACGCATGAAGAAAATCGAAGCGATTATCAAGCCCTTCAAGCTCGACGAGGTAAAGGAGGCGCTGCAGGAAATTGGCTTGCAGGGCATCACCGTAATCGAGGCGAAGGGCTTTGGCCGGCAGAAGGGCCACACCGAGCTCTATCGTGGGGCGGAGTACGTCGTCGACTTCCTGCCCAAGGTGAAGATCGAGGTTGTGCTGGCCGACGACATGCTGGGCAAGGCGCTCGAGGCGATCCAAAAGGCCGCCAAGACGGGCCGCATCGGCGACGGCAAGATTTTCATCTCCACCATCGAAGAGGCAATTCGCATCCGCACCGGGGAGACTGGGGCGGACGCGGTTTGATTGCTTGGCACGATGCCCGTTCAGCCGGCGTGGGGTTGAGCAAGACCATTGAGTGAAGACAGGGGAGTAGCAATGGCAGATAGACCGAAGTCCGTTGGCGACGTTTTGAAGATGATGAAGGAAAAGGAAGTCAAATTTCTTGACCTGCGCTTCACCGACACTAAAGGAAAGATGCAGCACGTCACGGCGGATGGCTCGTGCGTCAACGAAGGAATGTTTGCGGACGGGTATGCCTTCGACGGCTCCTCGATTGCCGGCTGGAAAGGCATCGAGGCCTCCGACATGACGCTGATGCCAGACCCCGGCAGCGCCCACATCGATCCCTTCTTCGCGCAGACGACGATGGCGATCTTTTGCGACGTGCTTGAGCCGTCAACCGGTGAGATGTACGAGCGCGACCCGCGCTCGATCGCCAAGCGTGCCGAGGCCTATCTTAAGCAGACCGGCATTGGTGATAGCGTCGTGTTCGGTCCCGAGGCCGAGTTCTTCATCTTCGACGACGTGCGCTTTAGCACCGATCCTTACAACACCGGGTTCCGGCTCGACGGCAGTGAGCTGCCCTCCAACAGCGGCACGGACTACGAGATGGGCAACCTGGCGCACCGGCCGCGCACCAAGGGTGGCTACTTCCCGGTCCCGCCGGTGGACAGCGCCCAGGACATCCGCTCCGAGATGCTCTCGGTGATGGCCGAGATGGGCGTGACGGTCGAGAAGCATCACCATGAGGTTGCGTCCGCCCAGCACGAATTGGGCATCAAGTTCGGCCCGATGGTCACGCTCGCGGACCACATGCAGATCTACAAGTACGTGATCCACAACGTCGCGCAGGCCTACGGCAAGACGGCCTGCTTTATGCCCAAACCCGTGTTCGGCGACAACGGTTCGGGCATGCACTGCCACCAGTCGATCTGGAAGGGCTCGACGCCGACCTTCGCCGGTAACAAGTACGCCGACCTGTCCGACACCTGCCTGTTCTACATCGGCGGCATCTTGAAGCACGCCAAGACCATCAACGCCTTCACCAATCCGACCACCAATTCCTATAAGCGGCTGGTGCCGGGTTACGAAGCGCCCGTGCTGCTCGCCTATTCGGTGCGAAACCGGTCCGCCTCCTGCCGCATTCCGATCGCCACCTCGCCAAAGGCCAAGCGCGTCGAGGTTCGCTTCCCCGACCCCGCCGCCAATCCCTATCTCGGCTTTGCGGCGATGCTGATGGCGGGCCTTGATGGCATCCAAAACAAGATCCATCCGGGCGAGGCCGTCGATAAGAACCTTTACGATTTGCCGCCCGAGGAGCTGACCAAGATTCCAACCGTGTGCGGCAGCCTACGCGAGGCCCTCGACAATCTCGACAAGAACCGCGACTTCCTGAAGAAGGGCGGCGTGTTCAGCGACGATATGATCGACGCCTATCTCGAGCTGAAGATGGCCGAGGTGGAGCGCTTCGAGATGATGCCGCATCCGGTCGAGTTCGATATGTACTACTCGGTCTAGGCAAACCGGGGGCGCGGCCCAGAGCATCGCCCCCGAGCAACGGCCCCGAGCAACGGCCCCGAGCAACGGACAGTCAAGTCCGGTCGCGACGTTGGAGGCTTTGCAGAAGGACGGCGACACGCCGTCCTTCTTAGCCGTCCTTCTTATACGTATGACGCGCGGGGTGACGTTCGCCTTGGCTTAAAAGTAGATGAGGATGGCCGCGCAGATGCTGCCCAACAGCGCCCAGCCCAGGCGGCGGCGCTGCACTTTGAGCCAACCGGCGAGGCGCTGGCTGAGGGCCGACCACTCGATGCGGTAAAGCCACGCCAAGGCGATGCCGAGCATGAGCCCACCCATCCAGCCCATGGACGAGGTCGCCGGTGACGCCAGCGCGGGCTCGCTTCCCGCCCATTCAAGAACGCGACCCCAAGGGACCAAAAGCCCGCACAGGCCCACAAACGCCAAGTAGACGAGCATCCGCGCCATCGCCGCCTCCATGGGTCTCAAGCCGCTGTTTGGACCCAGTCCTGGGTCCAGTCCTGCGGCAAAAACGGCGCCAACTTACGTCGCGAGCCAGAAACACTCCGTTAACAGAGCTGGGTTGCGGGTTGCTGCGGCCGTGGCTTCAGCGTCGCCGTCGGGTTATCGCTGTGCCTACAACTTGTGATTTGACGGCGTGCCAATCCCGCTCCAGGCTGGGGTGATGCTGGCAAAGGAGGTCTACGAAAATGTCGCCCCCGGGCAGTTTTCAGGCCGCCTGGCACCCGCAAGCGCTTGCACCGGTCCAGGACGGCTGCTTTTGCGACAATTCGAACCCTGTGACGGGTGCCGTCCCCTGAGGCGCGTTGCCTGCTGCGGACGTCGGCGGATAAGCAACTGGCTTTGCTGTTAAGCCGACTGCCGAGATTGGGTGGCGCACAAGGGCGACGCCCGTGAAAACCTGATCCTTATCAGGCGGGCCTGCAGTGGAGATGATGCCCCGGTCGACGGCGACGAGGCGTCGCGGTTTGGCCTTCACGGCACCTCCCAGTTGAGCATTAATGCCCGCAAACCCCCAAAGCCACGATGGGTGGCCTCGAAGCCCGGCGACCCTCGGTCGTCGGGCTTTGGCCGGGGGGTAGCCGCGCCCCCACATCCCCGCCGGCAAGGCGGCTGGCGCTGTCGTTGCCGGCCCGCCTGGCGCGGGACGTCCGGGTCTAGATCCTCCCTTCGGCGACGGCGTGGCAGGCGGCGCTTGCCCGGCCTGCCGCCTGCAGGTGCGGCGTCTCCCTGCGGCAGCGCTCGAAGGCGTGCGGACAGCGGGGATGAAACGCACACCCCGTCGGCGGTTTGATCGGATTGGGGATCTCACCCTCGATCGGCTTGCGCTGCCGTCCGCTCATGGCGAGGTCCGGCAAAGCATCGATCAACATGCGCGAATAGGGATGCCTTGGCGTCTTGAAGAGTTCGCCCGACGGTGCAAGCTCGACGATCCGCCCCAGGTACATGACGCCGATGCGGGCCGCCATGTGCTTCACCACCGCAAGATTGTGGCTGATGAAGAAGTAGGAGAGACCCAGACGGTCCTGCAGATCGCGCATCAGGTTCAGGATCTGCGCTTGCACCGACACATCGAGCGCGCTGGTCGGTTCGTCGCAAACGATGAATTCCGGGTTCGAGGAGAGCGCGCGGGCGATGCAGATGCGCTGACGTTGACCACCGGAGAACTCGTGCGGGTATTTGCGGCCATCGGCCGGGTCCAATCCGACCAGGCGCAACAGCTCACCGACGCGCTGCTCGATCTCCGCTCGATCGGCGGCGAGCCGGAAGGCCTTGATTGGATCGGCGATGATGCGGTCGACGCGCCAGCGCGGATTGAGACTGGCGTAGGGATCTTGAAAGATCATCTGCAGGCGGCGCCGCAGTTTCTGGCGCTCGCCAGCCGACGCCGGCGCCCACATGTCGATGCCGTCGATGCTGACGCTACCGAAGGTTGGCGCCAGCAGGCCGACGATCATTCGCACCACGGTCGATTTGCCGGACCCCGACTCGCCCACCAGCGCCAGCGTTTCGCGCTTGCCGATCGAGAACGAGACCCCTGTCACGGCCTTCAGATAGGCCCGATCGCCGCCTTCGATCATGCGGTTGAGCCAGGGCTGGGAGACATCGAAGACGCGGCTGAGACCGTGCGCCGCGACGAGCGCCGGCTCGCTCATGCCGGGTCTCCTGCAACCTGTTCGGCAACCAGCCAGCAGGCCGCCTCGGAGGTCCCGGCGGGCATGCGCTCCGGACGTTCGCTGCGGCAGCGCGCGAAAACATGCGCGCAGCGCGG
>DATMZT010000151.1:0-20484 GCA_035573335.1 Hyphomicrobiaceae bacterium
AGCGCGAGCGGTCGAGCCCCATCACGTGCTTGAAGCCGCGCCGGGCAAGCTCGAGGCAGTGCCGACCCTGGCCACAGCACAGGTCGAGGATGTGGCTATAGGGCTGGATGGCCGCCGCGGAAGCAATGAAGTCCACCTCGCGACGGGTGTTCTCCAAGTTCTCGACCACGTCACCGTCGGTCTTCACATAAAGGGCGTTAAAAAGCTTGCGCCACCACTCTTCCGGCAGGTGCGCCTCGAGATCCGCTACCGGGCCGAGACACGAACGGGCGGAAGGACGCCTGGGTCGCTTCGCCTTCGACGGCATTACCATGGTGGACGAGTGTCCTCCTCAGTGTGGCGGCTTGCGGTCGCTGGGGCGACGACGGCTCCCCTTGGCGACGCGCCTGGTGGCGGTCAAGACGAGACCCTGATGGGTCCCGGGAAAACGCGAACGTATTAGTCCCTCGTCATCGGCTGTCAAACTTTTATCTGTGGACGATCGATCTCAGATGCAAGCTCTTTTTGTCGAGCGCCGTTCCGCGGCAACACTCAAGCCTGGCGCAGGAAGCCGGCAATGAAGAATCCATCCGTCCCATGCTGCGCCGGCGTCAACAGCAGGTGATTGTCACTGCCATCGGCCGAGGCCGGCACGTCGCCGCCGACGCCGCCGGCCCAAGCCTCACGCCACGGCAGGCAGGTGAAACCGGGGCAAGCCGTCAGAAACCAGGCGCTCTGGTCGCCGTTCTCCTCCGGCAGCACCGAGCAAGTGACGTAGACGAGCCGGCCGCCAGGTTTGACCTGGCCGGCGGCGGCCAAGAGCAACCTGCGCTGCTCGGTTTGGCGCTGGGCCAGGTTCGCCGGCCGCAGCCGCCACTTGGCGTCCGGCCGACGTCGCCAGGCACCGCTGCCCGTGCAGGGCGCATCGACGAACACGAGATCGAAGCGGTCGGCGAGGGTGCGCAGGGCGGCTTGGTCACCGGCCGGCAGCACCTGGGCGTTGCGTACGCCGGCCCGTTTCAGCCGCTCGATGCTCGGGCGCAGGCGTAACGCATCCTCGTCGTAGGCGTAGACTTGGCCGGTGTTGCGCATGCTGGCGGCGAAGGCCAGCGTTTTGCCGCCGGCGCCTGCACAAAGATCGAGCACCTGCTGGCGCGGGGTGGCGTTGGCGAGCAGCGCCGCGAGCTGCGAGCCCTCGTCTTGCACTTCGTACCAGCCGCGTCCATGGCCGACCTCCGCCTCGACATTGGGCTGCCGGTGGCCGCCATCCGGGGCAGGTAGCCGCACGCCGATGGGGGAGTAACGGGTCGCCTGCGGGCTTAGTCGGGCAAGGCTCTTGAGCACCTTAGCGCGCTCGGCCTTGAGCGTGTTGACCCGCAGATCCACGGGCGCACGCTGCGCCAGCGCCGCGCCTTCCGCGCCGGCGGCCGCGCCGAAGGCGCGGGCGAAGGAGGGCTCGAGCCAGTCCGGGATGTCGCCTTCAATACCGGCGGACACGGCGGGCACCGGCGGACGCCAAAGCCCAGCCCGTTCGGCCTCGCTCAGTGGCTCCAGCGCATAAGCCGAGCCGTCGGCGCTGGCGATCACCGCCGCTTGGCCCAAACCGAGTGCCTTGGCGGCCGCCGCCAACGCCAGCGCTCGTGGGCTATCGCTCTGCATGCGAGCAGCGAGCGAACGCCGGCAGCGCAGGGCGTCATAGACAAGATTGCCGATGGCCGCCCGGTCGCTGGAGCCCGCGAAGCGGTGGTTCTTGCCCCAGTCGGCGAGGGCGGCGGCGGCAGGTCGATGTCTCCCCAGGATCTCCTCGAGGACCTCGACGGCGGCCTTGATGTGCGCGCCAGGCCGCATGACCTCAGGCAAATCCGCCGGTCAGGACGTGTGAGAACAGCTTCAACCACATGCCTGCCAGGATCAGCAAGCCCAAGGCGAAGACCGGTGAGCGCCAGCGCACCCGGTTGGGGCCGACGTGAATGGCGGCATGGGCGATGCGCGACAGCACGAACAACCAGGCGAGCAGAAGCATCAGGAAATCGACGCCCTTGGTGATGAGCGCAAACGCCACGACGGCATAAAACAGTACCGGCAGCTCGAACTGATTGCGCTGGTTGGCGGCACGCTTCTCGGCATCCGGCGGCCACGCCACATGGCCCAAGGCCAGGTCGACACCGCCGCTGCGGCGGTCCATGCCGGCAATGGCGCGGGTGCGGGCGACGGCGAGCAAGCCGTAGACGATAAAGGTCAAAAGGACTTGCACGAAGACCGGGTAGAGAATGATGACCTGATTCATGGGCCTTCCAGGCGCGACCGGCCGGTTGCGAGCGGTGGCTCGACGAGACGCTAGGCGCCGCGCGTGTAGTTGGGAGCTTCCCGCGTCATGGCCACACCGTGGGTGTGACCCTCGCTGGCGCCCGCCGGCGAGATGCGCACGAATCGCGCCCGCTCGCGCAGGGCGGCAAGGTTGGCGGCACCGATATAGCCCATGCCGGCGCGCAAGCCGCCAACCAGCTGGTGCAAGACGCCGTCGACCGGCCCCTTATAGGGGACCTGACCTTCAATGCCTTCCGGCACCAGCTTGAGGGTGTCCTTGACCTCCTGCTGGAAGTAGCGGTCGGCGCTGCCGCGCGCCATGGCCCCGACCGAGCCCATGCCGCGATAGGCCTTGTAGGTCCGGCCCTGGTAGAGGTAGGTCTCGCCCGGCGCCTCGTCCGTGCCGGCAAGCAGCGCCCCCACCATCACGCAATCGGCGCCGGCGGCCAAGGCCTTGACGATGTCGCCGGAGAACTTGATGCCGCCGTCGGCGATGATGGGCACATCCTGCTTCTTGGCCGCCTCGACCGATTCCATGATGGCGGTGAGCTGGGGCATTCCCACGCCCGCCACCACCCGCGTGGTACAGATCGATCCCGGGCCGATCCCTACCTTGACCGCATCGGCGCCCGCATCGATCAGCGCCTTGGTGCCGTCGGCCGTGGCGACGTTGCCGGCGATCACCTGTACGCGGTTGGATTGCTTCTTGATGCGCGTCACCGCGTCGAGGACGCGCTTGGAATGGCCGTGGGCGGTGTCGACCACGACCAGGTCAACGCCCGCCGCAATCAGCTGTTCGGCGCGCTCGTAGCCATCGTCGCCAACGCTGGTGGCGGCCGCCACGCGCAGGCGGCCGTGCTCGTCCTTGCAGGCATTGGGATACTTCTGGGCCTTCTCGATATCCTTGACCGTGATCAGCCCGATACAGTGGAAATTGTCGTCCACCACCAGGAGCTTCTCAATCCGGTGCTGGTGCAGCAGGCGTTCGGCATCCTCGCGTCTGACGCCTTCCTTGACGGTGACCAACTTCTTGGTCATCAGCTCGGAGACGGGTGTGCGGGTGTTGGTGGCAAAGCGCACGTCGCGATTGGTGAGAATGCCGAGCAGCTTACCTTTGCTGCCATCCTCCACCACCGGAACCCCGGAGATCTTTCTCTCCTCCATCAGGCGCAGGGCGTCGGCCAGCGTCGCTTTGGGCGAAATCGTATAGGGGTTGACCACCATGCCGGCGACGTAGCGCTTAACCATGGCGACCTGCTCGGCCTGGGCCTCGGCGGCGAGGTTGCGATGGACGACGCCGATGCCGCCGGCCTGGGCCATGGCGATGGCAAGCCGCCCTTCGGTGACGGTGTCCATCGCCGAGGAAAGGATGGGTATCGTTACCGAAATCTCGCGGGTGACGCGGGAGGCGACGTCGGTTTCGCCCGGCAGGACGTCGGAGGGTCGCGGCACCAGCAGCACGTCGTCGAAGGTCAGGGCAACGCTGCTTTCATCCAGGACGGGCCGTTGCGCCATATTTCGCTCTCCCTGCCGTCAGGTTGGCCGAAAACGGGCGCGCCGGGCCTTTTGCTCGGCACGCGGCCCATGCGCCGCCCTGTGGTGGAATCGTTCCAAGCTTTCTATTAGCAGAGCCCGCCAACGAGGGGAAGGCGGTCCCGGCCCTGCTTGGGAGGCTCTAAGCGAACGGCATTGCCGAAGGCGCGTGTCCGGCCGCCGTCTTGCTCAGTCTGGCCGCGTGCGGACGCGGCCGGCGGGCCGAGCCTGCAAGAGAGGGCGTCCGGGACCGTGCCGCAATCCCCCGAGCGCCGCGACCGGATGGCGATCAGGCGCGAAACTGGGTCGCCGTGACGTACAGCTCCGCCGATTCGGCACGACTGGCAGGTGGCTTGACGTGCCGCACGCTGGCAAAGGCTTTTTTGAGCCGATCGAGCAGCGCCCGTTCGGAGCCACCCTGGAACATTTTGCACACGAACGCCCCGCCCGGCGCCAGCACTTCGATGGCAAACTCGGCCGCCGCTTCGGCCAGCGCCATGATGCGCAGGTGATCTGTGCGGCTGTGCCCGGTGCTCTGCGCGGCCATGTCGGACAGGACGACGTCGGCGCCCCCGTCCCGCAGCAGCGCCTTGAGCCCGGCCGGGGCCGTCTCCGCCATGAAGTCGCCCTCAAGGAAGACGACGCCCGGGAGCGGCGCCATCGCCAACAGGTCGATGGCCACGACCTGGCCGCGCCCCGCAAGGGATCGGACGCGCTCGGCCGCCACCTGGCTCCAGCCGCCCGGGGCGGCGCCCAGATCGACCACGCGCCGGCCGGGCCGCAGCAGGCGATACTTGTCGTCGATCTCGATCAGCTTATAGGCCGACCGCGAGCGGTAGCCCTCGCGCTGCGCCGCCGCAACGTAAGGGTCGTTGAGCTGCCGCTCGAGCCAGCGCTGGGAGGAAGCCGTGCGCTGCTTGGCGGTCTTGAGGCGGACCTTGAGTTGATGCCGGCCTGTCGGTCGGTCGCGGTCGAAACTGCTCATGCCGGCCTCAGGCCTCAAGCGGAGTTGCGTCGCCGGCTCGCCCGGCGCCGCCCTTGTCCGCACCCGAGAGGCCGGAAAGGTAGGTGGCCACCAGATCCTCGATCATCCGGTTGGCGGTCTCCGTCGTGACCACGGAAAGCTTATCGGCGGTCGACAGCGACGTGATGCCATGCACCCCCGCCCACAGAACGCGCGCCGCGCGCTGGCGCTCGGTGTCCTGGCCCGGACCGAATTCTGGCGCCAGGGCCGTCTCGACGCGGCTCATCAAGGTTTCAAGCTTCTGCTGATACCAGGAGGGAAGCGCCGTGCCGGCCGGCATGTGGTGCTCAAACAACAGGTTCCAGAGCTTCGGTTTTTCGTGCGTGAAGGCGAGGTAGGTAAGGGCCAGCCGTGTCACGCGCGTGCAGGCGTCCCCTTCATTCAAGAGCCCGGCGAGCCTCTGGTCCAAGGCGTCGAGCACGCGGGCCTCGATGTTGAGCACGACATCGTCGAGGTTCTCGAACATGTTGTAAATCGTGCCAGGAGAATAGCCGATACGTCGGGCAATCTCGCGCGCCGACAAGCCGGCGATACCTTGGGCTTCGATGATGTCCTGCGCAGCATCCAAAATCAGTTCGCGCAGCTGCTGCGGCGTGTGCGTCGACCGTCGTCCCATGGCCTCCTGGCCCTAGCCTTGCCATGCCTCGGCGCTTGCCTCACGGCGGGTCAACCAGCATAGGTGGAAATGGCCTCTTTGGGCAAATACAACCGGGGATTGTCCTGGCCAGCTGGGCAGACGCGCGCGGGACCGGCGCTCCAGCCATGAGGACACGGCACCCCGGGCGGGGGCAAGTTCCGCGCGCAGCCCGTCTCCGCCCGCCTTCAGAACGTCGGCATCGGGCAGGGAGTGTTGTTCGGCTGCATCAGCATGGCCGCTTGGCTCCGCGGCTTCAGATAGATCGTCTCGTTCAGCGTGTAGACCCCGGTCCCGGAGCTTGCGCCATCGGCCGCCCGCTTCATGAAGTAGTCGAAGATCAGCGGCTTGTAGCCATAGGTGACCTCGGCGACCACGACGCTGTCGTTGCTGGTGAGCAGGTTGGGCGGGATGCTCTTGATGGTGTTGGAACAGACGCAGGTTTGGGTTTTGTCCAGGCCCTTGTAGGTGCACGACCAGGATTGCTTGGTGGTGGTTGCGTTGGCCGGGGAAGAGGTGACGTTGCGCAGCGTGATCTCCAGCGGGGTCTGGCTATAGGGCTCCAGGATGTAGCCGCCGACCTTCATGATGTCGCCGATCTCGGTGTGCGAAATCTGCTTTTCGGCCCGCGCCACGAGGTCGGCGGTGGAGCTGGCGACCTGCGTCACGCGCCGGTCGACGGTGATGGCCTGGCTGAGTTCGACTGCGCCAATGAACATGGCCGACATGATCGGCACGATCATCGCAAACTCAATGGCGGCGACCCCGCGCCGGTCGCGGCGGCATTTATCGACGGCGGCGCCGATGTGGGTTCTTAGTCGTGACAGGCTGCGACGACACATGGCTTTCGATGCCCCGATTGATGCGCGAGCCCTCTAGGCGGGCTCAGTTGTAAGGTTCCGTGCGGAAGGTCACGGACGCCTGCATCAGCAGGGCGCCGTTTTTCAGATTGCCCAATCGGATGAAGGGCAGTTTGCCGCCGAATTCCCAGGGATAGCAGACGGTGACCAAGACGACCGAACTGGCGTTGCCGGGATCAAAGGCGGCCGCGGCCTCCTCAGCCATGACACCGTTGGTCGCACACTTGGGCTCAACGATGTTGCCGAAATTAGCGTTACTCTGCACGATCACGACCGCCTTGCCGAGGCAATCGAAGAAGCTCGGCGCCTTGGCGCACATGGCCTTCTTGAACAACTTCTTGCGATCGTCGTTGGTGGTTGCCGCCGTATAGTCACCCTGGGACTGCTGCACCTGGCCGGTACGAATGGCGCGTGCCGCGTGCCACACGGCATTTTCGAGCGTGAACGTGGTGAAAAAGTAGAGGCAGACCGAAAGGATGCCAAACAGCAAGAGTACGAACGGCAGCGCCACCATGCCGAATTCGATGGCCATCGCTCCCGACTGCTCCGCCTGCCAACGCCGCAACAGCTCAATTGCGCGTTGGCACCGGCCCCTGGCCGCAGTTGGCGCCATCGTTGCCGCCTTCTCCCTACGCGAGCTCAAAGAGCCCCACTCCCTGCTCTAGCCGCACTATGTGGCGGGAGTGTTGAAGAGCCCGTAAACCCAACGCTCTCGCGTTGGCTTTGGTAAAAAGAAGATAGCCGCCGCGCCGGCGCGGATTGGCCGTCGTGCTCAAGCCGTGCGCACAAGCTTGCCTTGTGCGCGAAGACTACTGGCTTGCCGCAGGCGCACCGCTATCGGCGGCACGTTCGGAAAAGCCGATCTTGGACTGCGCGGCCTTGGAGATCATATCGAAGTATTTCTGGTCATCGCCGATGACGATTGAGGGATTGCATTGCGGGGTGCAATTGAAGGTCTGCCGTTCGGTGCCGCGCTGCAAGTTGACGACCTTGGCATCGTCGCGCCGCACGAGCACACGCTGGTCCTGGATAACGTTGCGCTCGGCATCGAGGGCAATGATGTTGGTGATGCCGAAACTCTTGCCCGTCACGACCAACAGATTGCCAGACTGGATGGCGATGTCGGCGATGGCCGGGTTACCGATGATGATTTCGGATGCCGGACGCGGCAGCCTCAGCAGCTGCGATTGATCGTATTTGACGATCAGGTCGTCGGCGGCGACCGCGGCGGGAATGGCCAAGACGAGCGCTTGCGCGGATGTGAGGGCAAACAGCGCGCCGAAGCGCCTTGCACGAGGCTTTGCACGGGCAGCGATCATGGCGGCCGTTCCTTTGCGACGAATAAAGATGAGGCAACTTGTCTGGTGAAATGGTGAAGGAAGCGCAAACGCGATGAGGCCGACGGCGGCAGCGGCGCCATGAGCCGGGACCGCGCGCGGCGGCGGCAGCGTTTTTTTTGCCCGGCTGCCCGCGCCGCCGGGTGCCACAGGGCCGGGGCGGGCGGGCGACAAAAGCTGCGCCCTTTTTCTTTGACCTCGCGCCTGATTGCGCGGCTCGGCGCCGGGGGAGCACGCCGGCTCAACCAAGTCTGCCACCCCGGCAGCAGATCTTAACATGCAGAATTTATCGCCAAGTTCCCATTATTGTTCGCCATCAAGACTAGATTAACCAATCAATTCGCCGGATATTGGAGCTTCAATTCAAATACAAGTGACGAATTCTTGTGACAAAATTCGCAAATAACTAGTTCATCCAATTTTTAGCATGGAATTGATCTTGGTTGCCGGCGATCTTATGAGGCAAGAGCTGCCCCGTTATTTTAACTCGACTTTAATTGGCCACCTATAGGGTCGGTCAAGTTCAGCCGGGCGGGCTTGTGCCCAAGGCGTGAACGCAACCGCGCAAGCGCGCAAGCTTTGAATGAGTGGGAGAGTGGTCATGAAGAACTTCGTTGCTCGTTTCGTAAAGGACGAGTCTGGTGCGACGGCCATCGAGTATGGCCTCATCGCCGCCCTGATTGCCGTCGCCATCATCGGCGCCGCCCGTGCCCTTGGCACGCAGATCGGGACAACCTTCAACACGGTCGTCACCGAGATGCAGAACAGCGGCGGCGGCGGCAGCGGCAGCACCCCCTAATGCCTCTCGGCGGTCCGCCGCCGACGTTGAAGCCGCCTGCCCTGTGCAGGCGGCTTTGCTCATTCGCGCCCGCCGGTTGTGACCGGCGCTCGCCTGGCGCTAAGCCGACAGCGGTCGCGCCGCCCGCGCAGGCGACGTTTTGCAAGGATTGCCGCCGTGCTCGACCTGATCTTGCTCCTGCTGTTGCCGGGTAGCCTGGCGTTTGCCGCGGCCATGGATCTCCTCACCATGACCATTCCGAACCGGATTGGCCTCGTTGTGCTGATGGCCTTTTTTCCCGCTGCCGTGTTGGTGGGTATGGGTTTGCCTGCGATCGGCGCGCATTTAGCCGCCGGGCTCTGCGTTCTCCTGCTCGGCATGGTGTTTTTCTTTTGCGGTTGGTGCGGCGGCGGCGACGCCAAGCTGCTAGCGGCTATCGCCCTCTGGCTCGGCTACGATAACCTGTTTCAATACCTGCTTTACACGGCCGTGGCCGGGGGGATGTTGGCCACCGCTTTGTCGATGCTGCGCTCGGTACCGCTGCCCGGGATGCTGCTGGCGGAAGCCTGGGCGGTGCGCCTGCATCGGCGCGACGCGGGAATACCCTATGGCATTGCCCTTGCGGCCGGCGCACTGCTCGTTTATCCGCATACGTCCTGGTTTGCTGGCCTCAGCGGCTGAGGCCGCCCTCCCGCGTGAAGCCGCCGAGGCGTGACCCGCTCGGCACGCAGGCGTTTCGAATTGCGCCTGCGATTAACGGGCCGTTGAGGTTTGTGTCGCAAATTGGGCCCCGCTTTGAGAACGACTCGTCGTCGGGCGAAAGGTTGCGGGATGAAGCGGGCGCAATTCCTCGGGGTAGCGATTGCCGGCGTGTGCGGTATTGGCGCGTTTTTCGGGGTGATGAGCCTCGTCAACAAGCCGGCAAAGATCGTCAAGGAAGAGGTGACGACCAATACCACGCAAGTGCTGGTCGCCAAAACCGATATTCCGCTGGGTGCGATCACTGGGCCAGAAAACTTCCGCTGGCAAGACTGGCCGCAAAGTGCGCTTGGCGCTGGCTATATCCAGCGTAGCGGTCGCCCCAATGCCATTAAGGATCTGGCGGGCTCGGTCGCGCGCGCGCCGCTGCTGCCGGGAGAGCCCGTCACACCCGTCAAGCTCGTCAAGGCCGGTGAAGGCGGCGTGTTGGCGGCGATCTTGCCGCAAGGCATGCGCGCCATCTCGACCCGCATCAAGGAAGAGACGGGCGTCGGCAGACTGATCCTTCCCAATGACCACGTGGATGTGATCCTCACCCGACGTCAGCGCGGCCGCGACGAGCAGGATTCCGACGTGATCTTTCGCAACGTTCGCGTTTTGGCGATCGGGCAGCTGATCGAGGCGCGCGACGGCAAGAAGCTCGCCGAAGGCAATACGGCGACGCTTGAGTTGACCCCGGCGCAGGCGCGGCACCTGGCCTGGGCAAATGCGGTCGGCGAGATCTCGCTGGCATTGCGCAGCATCGCCGATATCGACAGTTCGCGGGACGTTGCCACACACGACAAGCGCACGACGTCGATCAAAGTTCTGCGCTTTGGCAAGAGCCAGCGCGCTTATGGCGTCAACTGAGTCCTCGTACAGCAGCAAACCGGCGGGCAAGAAGGTTGGCTATCATGCGGGCTATGGTGTGGGGCGGAGTGCGTGCACTCTTGTTTGCGGCGATCGGTTTCTTGAGCATGACGGCGGCGGCTGCCAACGGCGAACGCCGGGCGCAGGCCAATGATGACGTAGCCCAGCAGTCATTGCTCGTCATTCCGGCGCGCGCCGACTTTCCGCTCTCCAGACGCATTTCCATGGGCGCCAACAAGTCGGTGCTCGTGCAGTTTCCCTTCGAACTGCGTGACGTGCTCGTCTCTGCTCCCGACATCGTCGATGCGGTCGTGCAATCGTCCAATCGCGTGTTCTTGATCGGCAAGAAGATCGGCCAGGCCAACGCCTTCTTCTTCGATGCCAGGGGCCAACAGCTTCTTACCCTTGAAATCAACGTCGGCGCCGACCTCAAGGGCCTCGATGGCTTGCTCATGCGCTACGTGCCGGGCTCGAAAATACAGGTCGAGATGGCGGGCCATGCCGCCGTCCTGAGCGGCACCGTACGCACCCCAATCGACTCCAAGCGGGCCGAGGACATCGCCTGCCAAATGGTGGCCGCCAACGGCGCCGTAGCCGCAAGCGTCGTGCCGCCCGTAACCGGGTTTTCGCGCTCGACTAGCGTCACCGGCAACGCCAACACCGGTTTTGCCGGTCAGGCCCAGACCCAGTCGCAGGTGGCGCCCACCGCCGCCACGGCCTGCGGTGGCGCCACCAAGCTCGTGATCAATCTCCTCAGCGTCGAGGGCGAGGACCAGGTCATGCTGAAGGTCACCGTCGCCGAGGTGCAACGCACCGTGCTCAAGCAGTTCGGCATCAACGTGGGTGCCCTCATCAATTCCAGCCACTTCACCACTGCGGTCCTCACCCAGAACGCGCTCCCGCTCACCTCGGCCGCCGGGCTCGGCTCGCTCGCCGTTCCCACTGTGCTTTCCAATACGGGTGCGCTCGACGTCATGGCCCGCACAAACGGCCCCGGCTTCGTCAATTCGGGTGCAGCCTCCCTTTTCAACGATGGCACCACGCAGCTAGCCGGTGTGCTGCGCGCCATGGAGCGCGACGGCCTGATCCGTACCCTGGCTGAGCCCAACCTGACCGCCGTCTCCGGGGAGACCGCCAACTTCCTGGCGGGCGGCGAGTACCCGATCCCCGTCGTCGACAGCGACGGCAAACTTTCCGTTACCTTCAAGAAGTTCGGCGTCGCCCTCGCCTTTACGCCGGTCGTGCTCACCGAAGGGCGCATCAGCTTGAAGATCGACAGTGAGGTCAGCGAGCTCACCAACGAAGGCGCCGTGGTCCTCTCCAATATCTCTATCCCGGCGCTGAAGAAGCGCGAGGCCAAATCCACCGTCGAACTACCCTCCGGCGGCTCGCTGGCGATCGCCGGGCTGATTTCCGAAGCTACCCGCCAGAACATGGACGGCTTTCCCGGGCTGAAGGACGTGCCCGTGCTCGGCACGCTGTTCCGTAGCCGCGACTATCAAAAGAGCGAGACCGAGCTCGTCGTGATCGTCACTCCCTATACCGTGCGTCCTACCGCGCGGCAGAACCTGGCGCGTCCCGATGATGGTCTGGCCCCGGCCAGCGACCGCAAGGCGAACTTTCTCGGCCACCTCAACCGCATCTACGGCAGAGGCAGAGCGCTGCCGGCGGGCGACTTGAAGGGTGACTACGGCTTTATCGTCGAATAGCCGCAGCTGTGGAGCTTAGCATGCGATCTCCAATTACATCTCGCGCGGCCTCTGGATCAGCGGTCCTTGGCCTCCTCGTCAGTTCGCTTTTCGGCTTCGCGCTCGCGGGCTGCAGAACCTTCGATGATCACGGTGCCTATCTCGCCGATGCCGTACCCATCGATGTGGCCGAGCGCCATCCCATCGTGGTGTCGCAGCAGCCGGCGACCATGAACCTGCACGTTGCGCGCGGCGCGACGGGCCTGTCGCCGGGACAGAAGGTCCAACTGACCGGCTTCTTGCAGCGCTACCGCGGCTCCGACGCCGGCAACAGCAAGCTGCTATTGGCGGTGCCGGCCGGCTCCGCCAACGAGAGTTCGGTGGTGCGCGCAGTTGCGGATATGCGGCGCATCATCGGCGACTTCGGCTTCCCCGATAGCGCCGTCGCCATCCAGCCCTACCGGGCTCGGCGAGAGGAGGCCGCACCGATCAGGTTTGCCTATATGCGCTATGTGGCGCAGGCCCCCGCCTGCGGCATTTGGGACACGAACTTGGCCTACGACAGGGTCAACGTGCCCTATACAAATTTCGGCTGTGCGCAGCAGCACAATCTGGCCATGCAGATCGCCAACCCCGCCGATCTCATTGGGCCGCGCACGATGGATCCCCCCGACGCGGAACGCCGCAGCGTCGTGTTCGACAAATACCGTCAAGGTACGCCCACCGGCGCCACGCGCAGCGCCGACGAGAGCACGTCGTCGCAATCCTCCAATTAGCCGAGGTGTCAAGATGAGCAAAGCGGCCCATTCCCTCGCCGAGGAAAGCCCCCCGGTCCCAGGAGACCTCGTCCCCTCCGGCAGCGACTTCACCGACGATCCGGCTCGGTTGCAACGCGCGCGGCCCATTCCGCGCATCTCGATCCAGGCTTTCTGCGAGGACGGGGCGACCGCCGAAGTGGTGCAAATCGCCGCCGCCGACCGGCGCCTGTCCAAGAGCCACGTCAGCGTGCACATGGGTGGCGCCAGCGCCGCTGTCGCCCACTATCAAGACAGCCCGACGCCCAACCTGATCGTCATCGAGACCAGTTTGCCGCGTGCACAGATGCTGGGCGAGCTCGATCGCCTGGCAAACTGCTGCGACGAGGGCACCAAAGTGGTCGTGATCGGCCGCCTGAACGATGTCTTGCTCTACCGTGAGCTCTTGAAACGCGGCGTCAGTGAATACTTGATCGCTCCGATCTCGCCCCTGCAACTGATCGAGAGCCTCTCAAACCTTTACAACAATCCCGATACCGATCCGGTCGGCAACGTCATCGCCTTCATTGGCGCCAAGGGCGGCGTGGGCTCGAGTACGGTGTGCCACAACGCCGCCTGGGCCATGTCGGAGCTGCTGAAGACCAACGTGGTGGTGGCCGACCTGGACCTGGCCTTTGGCACCACCGGCCTCGACTTCAACCAGGATCCCGTGCAGGGCATCGCCGAAGCCCTGCAAAGCCCGGAACGGCTCGACGAAGTCCTGCTCGACCGCCTGCTGACCAAGTGCTCCGAACGGCTCAGTATCTTCGCGGCTCCCGTGGTGCTGGATCGCGACTACGAGATTTCCCCGGACGCGTGCGATCTCGTGCTCGATATCGTGCGCCAGAACGTGCCCTTCGTGGCCGTCGATCTGCCGCACACGTGGAGTCCGTGGGTCAAGCGGGTCCTGTTGCAGGCCGACGAGATCGTCATCACCGCCATTCCCGATCTTGCCAATCTGCGCAACGCCAAGAACCTAATCGATCTCTTGAAGCAAAACCGCGCCAACGATGCCGCGCCGCGTCTGGTGATCAACATGGTGAAGATGCCGAAGCGGCCCGAGATTTCCATCAAGGAGTTCGCCGTCGCGCTCGACATGCAGCCGAGCCAGACGATCGAGTTTGACAGTGAAGCGTTCGGGCTCGCCGCCAACAATGGGCAAATGCTCGAGGAGTTTTCAGCCAAGGCGAAGGCGGCCCAACAGTTTCGCGAGCTAGCCTTGGAGCTGGCGCACCGCAAGGATGAGAAAGAGGACAAGAAGAAGCCGTCGGCACTGGCGCCCCTGGCTCCCATCCTGGAAAAATTCAAGCTGACGCGCTGAGGAACCAGGCCCATGTTCGGCAGGCGTAGCAACGATCCAGCCGCCACCCGGCGTGCGCTTCCGTCCCAAGATGGAGCGGCAGCGCACGCCCTTCGTGCAGGCGAAGCCAAACCGGTCGCGGCAGTCCCCGAGCCGCGGGCCCCGGCGCGGCTCGAGCCGCAGATTCAGGAGCGGCGGCATTCGGAGGAGTACTATGACGTCAAGACCACCGTCTTCAACGCGCTGATCGATACCATTGACCTGACGCAGCTGGCCAAGCTGGAAGCCGCCGCCGCCCGCGAGGAAATCCGCGACATCGTCGGCGAAATTATCCAGATCAAGAGCGTCGTGATGTCGATTGCCGAGCAGGAGGAGCTGCTCGAGGACATTTGCAACGACGTGCTCGGCTACGGCCCGCTCGAGCCACTGCTCGCTCGCGACGACATTGCCGACATCATGGTCAACGGCGCCAGCACCACCTACATCGAGGTCGGAGGCAAGGTGCAGCGCACGGGCGTTCGGTTCGCCGACAACGCGCAGCTGATGAACATCTGCCAACGCATCGTCAGCCAGGTGGGCCGACGCGTCGATGAGTCGAGCCCGATCTGCGATGCCCGTTTACCCGACGGCAGCCGCGTCAACGTCATTGCGCCACCGCTTGCCATCGATGGGCCGACGCTGACCATCCGCAAGTTCAAAAAGGATCGCCTGAGGCTCGACCAGCTGGTCAAATACAAGTCCATATCCCCCGAGGCCAAGACCATCCTGGAGATCATCGGCCGGGTGCGTTGCAACGTGTTGATCTCGGGCGGTACCGGTTCCGGCAAGACCACGCTGCTCAACTGTCTCACCGGCTCGATCGATCACGACGAACGCATCATAACCTGCGAGGACTCGGCGGAACTGCAGCTGCAGCAACCGCACGTGGTGCGGCTGGAAACACGGCCCCCCAATCTCGAGGGCGAAGGCGAGATCACCATGCGAGATCTCGTCAAAAACTGTCTGCGCATGCGGCCCGAGCGCATCATCGTCGGCGAGGTGCGCGGACCGGAGGCATTCGACCTACTGCAGGCCATGAATACGGGCCACGACGGCTCGATGGGTACATTGCACGCCAACTCGCCACGCGAAGCCATCAGTCGTCTTGAATCCATGATCATGATGGGCGGCTACGCACTCCCCGTCAAAACCATCCGCGAAATGATTACCGGCTCAATCGACATTATCGTGCAGGCCTCGCGCCTGCGCGACGGCTCGCGCAAAATCACGCATATCACCGAGGTGATCGGCATGGAGGGTGACGTGGTCACCCTGCAAAACCTGATCGTTTTCGACATCACCGGTGAGGACGCCAACGACAAGATCACCGGCGTGCATCGATCGACGGGCATCGCCCGCCCGCGCTTCTGGGAGCGCGCCGAGTATTACGGCGAAACTGGACGCCTGGCGCAGGCGCTCGCCACCGCCGAGGCGCATGGCAAAGCGGGCAATGCCCATGGATAGCAATGAGCTGATGCTGGCTGGACTGTTGCTGCTGGCGGCGCTTTCCATCGCCGCTATCGTCTTCTTACTGATTAATCCATATCTGTCCGGCGAGCACCGCACCGACAAACGGATCCAGGGCGTCACGGAAAATCGGGCAAAGCGAATCGCGATCAAGTCGCAGGCGGAGGTCGTCAGCAATCGCCGGCGCCAGGTGGCCGATACGCTCAAGGAGCTGGAAGATCGCCAGAAGGCGCGGGAAAAGGTGTCGTTGCGCCTGCGCTTGCAGCGCGCCGGATTGGACATTCAGCCACGGGTATTTTGGCTTGCCAGTCTCGTCTGCGGGGTGCTGCTCGGCGCGGCAATTTGGCTGACCGCACCCAACCTGCCGATGGTCGTGCCGCTGTTGGCCCTGTTCGTTGGCACCTTGGGGTTGCCGCGCTGGATTCTTGCGCGCATGACCAAGCGGCGCCAATACAAGTTCACCGACGAGCTGGCCAATGCCATCGACGTCATCGTGCGCGGTGTCAAGTCGGGACTGCCGCTCAATGAGTGCCTTGCCATCATCGCCCGCGAATCACCGCAACCGGTCGCCGGCGAATTCACCGATCTCGTGGAACAACAGCGCGTCGGCGTGCCGCTGGGCGAGTGCTTCGAGCGCATGATGGCGCGCATACCTTTGCCGGAGGTGCGCTTTTTCGCCATCGTCATTGCGATTCAGCAGCAGGCTGGCGGCAACCTATCGGAGGCACTCGGCAACCTTTCCGGCGTGCTGCGCGATCGCAAGCGATTATCCGCCAAGGTGCGCGCACTGTCGGCCGAGGCCAAGGCCTCCGCCGCCGTGCTGGGGGCCTTGCCATTTATCGTGATGATCCTCGTCTACATCACCACGCCGTCCTACATCTCCATCCTTTGGACCACGCAGTTCGGACAGTTCCTGCTCGTGTGCGCCGGTTGTTGGATGATGTGCGGAATTCTGGTGATGCGCAAAATGATCAACTTCAAGTACTAAGCCGCGCGTTGCGGTCTCATGCCTGAACGGACCAGGAAGACGGATGGGCCATGCTTGACAATATCATGGGGCTTCTGACCCCGCAGATCGTTGTCACGCTGCTTGCCGCCATTGCGGCATTCGCGACCGCATTGACCGTGCTGATGCCCGTGTTATCGCGCGACCGTCTCGCCACGCGCATGCAGGTGATGGCAACCGAGCGCGACAAGATGCGCGCATCGCGCCTTGCCGATCTTGCCAAGAAAGACGGCCAGGGCCGCCTGCGCATCGCTCCCAAGGGTTTCATGCAGGATATCGTCGAGAGGTTCAACCTCAGGAGCATGTTCGAGACCGAGGAGGTGCGCGACAAGTTGAAGATGGCAGGCTTGCGCGGGCAGGCGCCGCTCGTCGCCTACCTGTTCTTCCGACTTGCCATGCCGATCATCATCGCCGTGATCGCCTTGGTGTACCTGTTTCTGATCGCCGCCTACGAGTATCCACCGCTGATCAAGGTCGGTCTGGCGCTGGTCGCGGGCTATCTCGGCTTTTACCTCCCCAACATGTTCGTCGAAAATCTGGTGCAGCGGCGGCAGACCTCGATCAAGAACGCCTTCCCCGACGCGCTCGATATGCTGTTGATCTGCGTGCAGTCGGGCATGTCGGTTGAAGCCGGCTTTGGCAAAGTCGCCGCCGAGGTGGGCAGCCAGTCGCTCGAGCTTGCCGAGGAGCTGAGCCTGACCACGGCCGAGCTCTCCTATTTGCAAGAACGCAGGCAAGCCTTCGAGAACCTCGGCAAGCGCACCGGCATCGCCGGCATCAAAGCGGTGGCGACGGCATTGATCCAGGCGGAACGCTATGGCACCCCCGTCGGCCAGGCGCTGCGCGTGATGGCGCGGGAGAACCGCGACATGCGCATGGCGGAGGCGGAGAAGAAGGCTGCTGCCCTGCCGCCCAAACTCACCGTGCCGATGATCGTGTTCTTTCTACCCGTGCTGTTCGTCGTCATCTTGGGGCCGGCCATCATCCAGGTGTTCAAATACAACTAGATTTCAAGCGAAGTGAGGTGAGGGCAGACCCGAATGCGCCTCCCGTCCCCGCGCTAGCCGCCCCCATCGTCCGGTGCGGCGGGGCCTTTGCGCAGAAACGGCTGCATACCCTGGCGCGCAAGCGCGTCGGCCTGTTCGTTCTCGACGTGGCCCGCGTGGCCCTTGAGCCAATGCCAGGTGACCTCATGGCGCGCTTGGGCCGCATCGAGGCGCTGCCACAGCTCGACGTTCTTTAGCGGTTTTTTGTCGGCCGTCTTCCAACCGCGCCGCTTCCAGCCCTCGATCCAGGTGCTGATGCCATTGCGCACGTATTCTGAATCGGTGTGAAGATCGACGCGCGATGGTCCCTTCAGCGCCTCCAAAGCCGAGATCGCCGCCATCAGCTCCATGCGATTGTTGGTCGTGTGCGGCTCACCGCCGCATATCTCTTTGCGATGGTTGCCGGATACCAAAACGGCGCCCCAGCCGCCCGGGCCAGGGTTGCCCGAGCAGGCGCCATCGGTATGGATCACCACGACCGGTTTTGCCCGCTGGCTCATCCCAATCCATACTCGCTGGCCGAAATGATGGTGCGGTGAAACTTGAGGCGACGCAGATACTCAAGCGGATCCTTACGCTTGACGAGGGCCTCCGCGGAAGTGTGCAGCCAGTCGTGTGCGCGCGTGAGAAGGAAGCGCAGCGCGGCTGCCCGCGCCAGCAGCGGCAGGGCCCGCCGCTCCTCCGGTTGCAGGCCGCGGATGGCCTGATATCCCTTGAGCAGAGCCTGCCCCTTGGTCATGTTGAAGGAATGATCGCTCTCGAAGCACCAGGCATTGAGCGCAATCGCAATGTCATAACTCAAGGCATCGTTGCAGGCGAAATAAAAGTCGATCAGACCCGAAAGCTGATCGCCCAGGAAAAAAACGTTGTCGGGAAAAAGATCGGCATGGATCACGCCCACGGCCAAGCCGGTGGGCCAATTGCGGGCGAGGTGATCGAGTTCCTGCTCGATGGTGGCGCCCAGACCCGGCGCAATCTCATCGGCATGCTCCTGGAAACGGGCGTAGAGCGCCCGCCAGCCTGGCGGTCCGAGCGCATTGGCTCGGCTGCGGGAAAAATTCTGGCCGGCGAGATGCATGCGCGCCATGGCCTGGCCGACGGCGGCGCAATGCACCACCTGCGGGCGGCGGATCCAGACGCCCTCAAGAAATGTGACCAGGGCGGCCGGCCGGCCGGCAAGCCGGCGCAAGCTTTGACCCTGGGCATCGCGAACCGGCGTCGGGCAGCGGATCCCGGCGTTGGCAAGGTGCTCCATCAAGCCGAGAAAAAACGGCAGGTCCTCGGGCGCCACCCGCTTTTCGTAGAGGGTAAGGAAAAAGGGACCCGACTCCGTGTGGAGCAGGTAGTTGGTGTTCTCAACACCCTCGGCGATGCCCTTGAAGGAAAGCAACGCGCCAACCCGGTAGCTGGCGATGAACCTGGCGAGCTCGTCGTCGGAGACTTCAGTGTAGACAGCCATTCCCCCTGGCCTTGTTCCCCGGCGTTATGCCGCGCTCACATCGCGCAACTCGCGCGGAATGGAAAAACCGATCCGTTCTTCGCGCGTCACTACCTCTTCCACCGTCACCTCAAAATGCGCCCGGAAGGCATTGACGAGCTGGCTGACCAACCATTCGGGCGCGGAGGCGCCAGCGGTCAGTCCGAGCGTGCGCACGGCGGCAAATTCACTCCACACCAGATCGCTGACGGACTGCACCAGCTGCGCCTGGGCGCAGCCGGCGCGGCGCGCCACCTCGACCAGGCGCTGGGAATTGGAACTGTTGGGCGCGCCTATCACCAGCACGGCATCGCAACGGGCGGCGATCGCCTTGACGGCGGCTTGCCGGTTGCTCGTGGCGTAGCAGATGTCTTCCTTGCGCGGGCCGACGATGGCAGGGAAGCGTTCGCGCAAGATGGCCACCATCGCCGCCGTATCGTCGACGGAAAGGGTGGTCTGCGTAAGGTAGGCAAGCCGATCCGGATGGCGCGGATCAAAGCGGCGGGCATCCGCGACGGTCTCGATCAGGGTTGCGGCCCCTTGCGGCAGTTGACCCAGCGTGCCCACCACTTCCGGATGACCGGCATGGCCAATGAGGACGATCTCTAGCCCCTTGGCATACTGGGCGCGGGCCTCGATGTGCACCTTGGAAACCAGGGGACAGATGGCATCGACGTAGAACAGCTTGCGTGCCTTCGCCGCGGCGGGAACGGTTTGCGGCACGCCATGTGCCGAAAAGATCACAGGTGCATCCGTTTCCGGGATCTCGTCGAGCTCCTCCACAAAAACGGCGCCTTTCGCCTTGAGATCGTCCACCACGTGGCGATTGTGGACGATCTCGTGGCGCACATAGACCGGCGCTCCGAACTTCTGCAGCGCCAATTCGACGATCCGGATGGCGCGATCGACGCCGGCGCAAAAGCCGCGCGGTGCCGCCAGCAGGATGGTCAGGGGTGGCAGCGCCCGCCGTTCGGGGCTGGCATTGGTCATGGTTAAGGACGTCGCCGTGTTTGCGTTTGAATTCGTACGCCCTGCGCTTGGCCCTCGGTTCGCCCGAATGATAGACTTCGAATCACCGGACAAGGGCCCAAGGTGCATCGGGGCCATTATGGGGTGGGATTGCCGGTCCGCAAGGGGCCTGGCAAGCGTTCGGACAGGGGCGTCGTGACGCAATCAGCATTGGCAGCATTGTCTGGGCTGGCCCGCGGCGCCGTGGCAGGGGCGCTCCTGGCCTTGGTCGGTGGGCTTGTCGGGGGCTGCGGCATGTCCTCGCTCACGTCCGGGATCGGCGGGGGATTGTTCGGCAGCCAAAGCAAGACCACGGCCGATGTCGGCTCGATCAGCGAGGACCAGCTGTTGGCCGCGGCAAAGACCGATGGGCCTGGTTCGGGCGCAGGCTTCGACGCGGCGCACGGCTGCCCACGCTTTCAGGTTTGGTCGCGCGAGGGCTATGTGACGATCTACGAGCAAGGCCGGATCGGCGATGGCCTTGCCGTCATGCATCGCGGCGAGATCACCAAAACCGCGCGTGAGTGCCAGATCGAGCCCGGCCGCGTCAGTGTCAAGGTCGGCTTCTCGGGACGCGTACTGCTCGGCCCCAAAGGCAA
>DATMZT010000152.1:0-18403 GCA_035573335.1 Hyphomicrobiaceae bacterium
GGGGAGCTCGACGGGCAGGGCGCCGGGTGCAACGCGCGAGGTTAACAGCATGGTACGACCGTGCTCGCGCGCGAGATTGAGAAGGTGGAACAGAGCCCGCTCGCTGCCGATGCCCGTGTGCAAATCCTCAACCAGGAGGGCGCTACCGGCCGCGGCCACGTCGGCCTCGCCGAGGTTAGCGCCGGTGCGCACCGCGGCTCCGGACTTCAGGCGCCAGACGTTAGCGAGGTGCGTCTTGCCCGCGCGCGCCGGCGCCACCATCAGCACCGCGTGGTCGCTCCAGCGCGGCCACCGATCGATCATCTCGGCGGCAGCCTGATTGGAGGCGCTGACCAGGAAGTCCTGGGCGCCAAGGGCGGCGCGCTGGGGCAAATCAAAAATGAGCTGGTCGGGCGCAGCGCTCATGCTTGGGTCACCGCCGGGCCGGCTCGCCTGACGGTTGGCCTGACGGTTGGCCTGACCGTTGGGAGGACTACCTTACGCACCTGCACCCCACCTGCGCTCCGCTTCTCTCATCGACCCAAGGCATGGTAGGGCGTTTTTAGCCCGGCGGCCCCTTACCCGATTGATAGCCCGTCATATGCATAAACCAATCCCGCAGGTAGGCCGCCAGCGAAAGCAGCGTCAATGCTCCCGTAATCCACACCAGCGCCAACCGCGAGGCTTCGAGCTGCAGCGCGAAAGCATCGTTGGCGAGCACGGCGGCAGCAAGCACGATTTGCGCCACGGTGTTGAGCTTACTGATCGCCAGGGGCTTGATTTGGATCGGCTGATCGAGCACCAATGACAGCAGAACCGCCACGACGATCAGAATATCGCGGCTGACCACCGCGATCACGAGCCAAAGCGGCAGTTCATTGCGCACGCCGAGCGCGATGAAGATGCTGACGATCAGCAGTTTGTCGGCCAACGGATCGAGATAGGCACCAAGCTCGCTGCGCCAGTCAAAGCGCTTGGCGAGGTAACCGTCGACGGCATCGCTGAGGCCGGCCAGCACGAACACAACAAAGGCTGCCAGGCTGCGCTCCGATACCAACAGGTAGAACAGTACCGGCACGGACATGACGCGCCCAAGCGTGATGGCATTTGGGATATTCGCGAGCAAGAGCACCCCAGGCGTATATGGACCTGCCACGGCATAAGCCGCGCCGCCGATCAAATGCGAATGCATCCGCATTAATGCTAGGCCCGCGCGCCTCGCCCCGTCGAGCCTCTATTGCAGCGAAAGCACCCACTTACCGGCCACGTTGCGCAAGCCCAGTCCTTGCTGCGACAGGCTCTGGGCCAGGCGCTCGGCGCCTTCCGCATAGCGCAAGGTCACGCGTGCCCCGCGCGCCGAAAGGCCGGCCACCTCCAGCTCTTCCACGCCGGGAATCGCGCTCAGTTTGCGGCTGATTTCCTGCCACTCGCCCATGCCGCGAAACTCAACGGCGATCAACAGATCGCCGCCGGCGCCCGGCGCCCCGGCGCCGCCTCCCGAGCGGATGGATTTCCAGCGGCCCTCCAAAATCCCCAGCAGCACGACCGCGGCCAATTCGCTGGTGTAGGTGGGGTCGCCACGATCGAGGCGGAACGCGCGCTTGAGCGTGAAGGCGCCGACGGCGTCACGCCCTGTGAGCGTCACGATCAGCCGCCCGCCGCCCGGGTCGGGGGCGGCGGCGGCCAGCAGCACCAATTCGCTTTGGTAAGCGCGGGCAAGCGCGCGCATGGCCCCGCCATCACCGGCGAGCAGCGCGTTGATGGTTTCTCCCGTCACCTCCGCCTTGAGGGGCTGCAGTTTCCCAGGCGTCAGGGCATGCTCGAAATCAAGCCCGCTCCAGACCGACGTCCAGGCGGCATCGGGCTTGGCCGCGCCGCCGGCGGCCAGCCAAACGGGAACCAAGGTGACAACCGGCGCCTGCTCGTCCGTAAAGGGGATGCCCTCGCGGCGCAGCAAGTCGCGCACGCCTTTCGACTGGAAGGAGAAATCCAAGCTGGCGATGTAGTCGGTCGCCGAGTTGCGTTCTGCGCGCACCTTGACGCCCTCGAGCAGATCGCCGGCACGCACCGCGGGAAGCTGCTTCAGGCGTTGAAAGGCCGTCACCGGGACCAGGCGGCGCAAGAGCGAGCGAAAGGCGGCTTGCTGGCCCTCGCTGAGGGCGCGATCTTTGGCGGCAACGGCGTTATCGGCCCGCGCCTCCACGGGATAGTTGCCGACGGTGAAGACCGCTTCGGCCGCCGCCGCGGCCCGCGGGCCTCCCGGCAGGCCCTGGGGCAGTACCGCCCCGGCGGCAAACACGGCGGCGCCTACGGCCAAGACGAGGCTGGCGCCGCGGACCCGTTCTGGCATGCTCCAACCCAAGCCTTTTTGCCCTCCTGCAGCGAAAAACCATCCCCAGCCCATCCCAGTCCTGGGGCTCGCGGAGTCTACCGCGACGCACGCTGGTCTGCTATGCCGCAGCATCTTGGGCGCCATTAGGGCAAAGCTTTGAGGCCATGCCAAGCCGGCCGCAGCAGCAAACCCGCTCCTACCGCGATTCCGGCGTCGACATCGACGTCGGTAACGCCCTGGTCGAGGCCATTAAACCCCTCGCCAAGGCGACCCTGCGTCCCGGCGCGGATGCGGCGCTCGGCGGCTTCGGCGGCCTGTTCGACCTCAAACGGGCCGGTTTCAACGACCCGATCCTGGTTGCCGCCAACGATGGCGTCGGCACCAAGCTCAAGATCGCCATCGCCACGGGGCAGCACAGCGGCATCGGCATCGATCTCGTCGCCATGTGCGCGAACGATGTGCTGGTGCAGGGCGCCGAGCCGTTGTTCTTTCTCGACTATTTTGCCAGCGGGAAGCTCGACCTGGAGACCGCGCGCACGGTGATTGCTGGCATTGCCGACGGCTGCCGGTTGGCCGGCTGTGCCTTGATCGGGGGCGAGACGGCGGAAATGCCGGGCCTCTATGCGGGGCAAGACTACGATCTTGCAGGTTTTTGCGTCGGGGCGGCCGAACGCGGGGAGCTGCTGCCGCGGCCCGATATCGGGGCCGGCGACGCCCTGATCGGGCTTACCTCCTCAGGCGTCCACTCCAACGGCTATTCGCTGGTGCGCCGACTGGTGGCGGCGGCCGGCGCCTCTTGGGACGCTCCCGCGCCGTTTCAGCCGGACTCTTCGCTCGGGGCGGCGCTGCTGACGCCCACGCGCATCTACGTCAAGGGCGTGCTCAGGGCCATGCGGGAAACGCGGGCGATCAAGGGCCTCGCCCACATCACCGGCGGCGGCTTGACGGAAAATCTGCCGCGCGCCCTGCCCACCGCTGTAGCCGCCCACGTCGATCTCACAGCCTGGCACATGCCCACGGTGTTCGGCTGGCTGAAAGACGCCGGCAAACTCGACGATGCCGAAATGCTGCGCACGTTTAACTGCGGCATCGGCATGGTTGCCGTGGTCGCCCCGTCTGAGATCGCCGCGGTCATGGCTGCCCTCGCCGCGGCGGGCGAAAGCCCCCTGCTGATCGGCAGTCTCGAGCCGGGCCGCGGGGTGAAAGCACCAGCCAAGGGCAAGGGCGACGCCGAGGCCGTGCGCTACAGCGGGCACCTGCGGTGGGCTGATTGATGGCAAGAAAACGCCTCGCCGTCCTGATCTCGGGGCGCGGCTCCAACATGATGGCGCTGGTGGCGGCGGCGCGCGCGCCCGAGTATCCCGCCGACGTCGTCGCCATCGTCTCGAGCCGGCCGGAGGCGGCGGGGCTCGCCTGGGCGCGGGCTGAGGGACTGCCCGCCACCTTGATCGATCCCAAGGCCTACGCCTCGCGGGAGGCCTTTGATGGGGCCGTCGATCGGGTCTTGACTGAGGCCGACGTCGAGCTGGTCGCGCTCGCCGGCTTCATGCGCATCCAGAGCCCTCAGTTCGTGCGCAAATGGCAGGCACGCCAGCTCAACATCCACCCCTCGCTGCTGCCCGCCTTCAAAGGCCTCAATCCCCAGGCGCAGGCGCTCGAGGCCGGGGTCAAAATTTCCGGCTGCACGGTGCACTTCGTCACCGAGGAGCTCGACGGCGGCCCCATCATCGCCCAGACCGCGGTCCCCGTATGCGAGGGCGACACGGCCCCATCGCTGGCCGCCAGAATTTTGCGGGCCGAGCACACGCTTTATCCCCAGGCCCTGGCCCTGGTCGCCGCAGGCCGGGCGCGGCTGTGCAACGGCCGTGTCACCATCCTTGCCGCGGGCGCCACCTAAGGGCGAGTGGTTCGCAACCCTGGCGTTAGGTTAATCATGGCCACACCTGTCAACGAAAAGCACATTGGCCGCAGCGCCGAAACTGGACAGAGTTTTGAGGACGGTGCTACGAGATCGTCAAACCCCTCGAGACGTCAAGATATAAGGGAGGAGCAAGGGCCCGGGGCGGGAACACCCACAAAGTGGGTACATTTAATGACGTGCTGCCGCCGCGACCGCCTCCGGAGCGCAACGAGATGACTGCCGCTCAATCCCATATCCATCAGCTCGGGGAGGAGTCCTCGGTCTGGTTCAAGCTGACCCCGCTCTTGAAGGGGCCGCACAATCCCCTGACGATCCTCATGCAGATGGCGGAGCGCTACGGCGGCGTCATCCCCGTCAACATGGCCAGCCAGCGCGTGGTGCTGCTGACGGCGCCTGAACATTTCAAGCGCGTGCTGGTCACCAAGGCCGACGACTACATCAAGTATTTCGATGGCCTGAAGCCGATCTTCGGCAAGTCCATGATCACCCACGACGGGGTGCTGTGGCAAAAGATTCGCATGCCGCAGCAACCGGCGTTCCACCCGGACATGTTCGCCGAGTACATTCCCTACTTCCTCGCCGCCATCCGCAGCAAGATGCAAACCTGGGCCAAGCTCGCCCAGAGCGGTGAGACCGTCGAGATGGTCGAGCAGACCTGGACGCTGGCGGCGGACATGATCTGCAAGGCGCTGTTCGACCGGGAGATGCCCTTCAATCCGCACTTCGTCTTCAAGTGCGTGAAGACCTATACCGATGTGATGAACCACAAGTCGATCCGCCTGAAAAAAGTGGCCGGCGAGGAGTTCGAGATCACCGAAGAAGACGCCGCCAAGGCCATGGAGGTTTGGGCCGGCGTACCGCCCGAGGTGTTCGCCGCCGACCCGCGCGAGGCGCGCGAGCGCACGCTTCTGAAAATGATCGAGGCCGCGGTGGCCGATCCCGCCATTCCGGAGTTCGATCGCCAGCAGGCGATCGACGAGATCAAGCAATACCTCTGGGCCGGCACCGAGACCACGGCGCTGACGCTAGCCTGGGCACTGTATGAAACGGCCAAGAGCCCGGCCGCGGCCGAGCGCATCCGCAAGGAAGGCGAGCTGGTCTGTGGCGATCGCGAGCCGACGGCGGCCGACTATTCGGCGCTCGCCTATACGCGCGCCGTCATCCAAGAGACGATGCGCCTTTATCCCCCAATCTGGATGCTGATCCGCGTCGCCGCCAAGGACGACCTGATCGACGGCAAGGAGATTCGCGCGGGCGACAAGGTTGCCCTGTTTGCCTACGGCGCCCACCACAGCGCCAAGTTCTGGCCGGAGCCGGAGACATTCCAGCCCGAGCGCTGGCTGGGGGACGCCGCCAAGAAGCGCATCCCCTACACCTACCTGCCCTTCGGCGGCGGCAAGCGCTCCTGCATCGGTGGGGCGATGAGCCAGGTCGAGAACACCTTGGCCTTGTCGATTCTGCTGCGCCGTTTCCGCCCCGAGTACGTGGGCCCCGAGCCGCCGGGCATCAATGCCACGGTGACGCTGACCCCCAAGGGGGGCCTGCCGTTCAAGATTCGCGAGCTGAGCTGACGCCGCGCGCCGGCCACGGGGATCGGCCGCCGCCCCTAGCGCGCGGCCGGCAAGCGCTGCCGCGCACACACAAACGCGCGCGCCGTGTTCTGGAGAGCTAGCCGCCGGCCACCCGCGGGGTGCCAAGATAGGCCCGCACCACCTCGGCGTTGCTGCGGATGGCCTCGGGCGTGCCGTCGGCAATGATGCGGCCCTGGTTGAGGCAGATGATCCGATCGGACACCCCCATCACCATCTTCATGTCGTGCTCGACGAGCAGGACCGTGACGTCGAGGGCGCGAATGCGGGTGAGCAGGGCCATGAAGTTGGCGGTCTCGGCTGGATTGAGACCGCAAACGGGCTCGTCCAGCAGCAACAGCCGCGGTTTTGCCGCGAGCGCAATAGCCACCTCCAAGAGGCGCAATTCGCCGTAGGGTAGCGCCGAAGCCAGTTGGTCGGCGCGCGCCTCAAGGCCGATGAATTGCAAGATGCTGCGCGCCCGGGTGGTGAGCGCCAGCTCTTCGCGGGCGACGCTGGCGGCGCCCAGCAGGATGGCCAAGGGCTCCTGCTTGGAGACGAGATGCAGGCCGACGCGCACGTTGTCGAGCACGCTCAGGCCCGCAAACACGCTGGTTTTCTGGAAGGTGCGGACAACGCCGAGTTCGGCGATCTGGTTCGACCTGAGCCCGGTCAGTCGCGTGCCGCGGTAGCTCACCGACCCCGCCGCCGGCGCGATAAACCCCGTGATGGCGTTGAAGGCCGAGGTCTTGCCGGCGCCGTTTGGCCCGATCAGGGAGAGCACCTCGCCGCGCCGCACCTCGAAGGACGCCCCGTCCACGGCCGTCAAGCCGCCGAACCGGATCGTCAGCCGATCGACGGAAAGCTCAGGAGCGGTCGGCGCGCTCACGGCGATGCCTCGCTTTTGACAGCGGCGCTCGGCGGCACGCCCTGGCGCTCGCGCCGCCCCTGCCACCAGCGCCGGAGCGCCGGCACGATACCCTCGGGCAGGAAATACACGATCAGGATCATCAGCACGCCGTAGATCACCCATTGGATCTCGGGCTGAATGCTGAAGGTGCGCAAGGTTTCGGGTAACAGGCCGAAGATCAATCCCCCCACGATGGGTCCCGCCAGCGTGCCCTTGCCGCCGGTTACGACCATGATGACCATCGTTACCGTATAGATGAAAGAAAACACCTCCGGATCGACGATGCGCACGTAGTGGGCATAAAGCGCGCCGGCCGCGCCGGCGATGCCGGCCGACACGAAGGTCGCGAGCACGAGGTAGCGTGTGACGTCGATGCCAACAGAAGCGGCCAGCGCTTCGTTTTCGCGCAGGGCTATCATGGCGCGGCCGGCGCGTGAATGGACGAGCCGCCGGATCAGGAGATAGGCCACGACGCCCACCAGCAGCACGAGGTAGTAGTTGGCGGGCTTGCGCAGAAAGGCGAATTCGAACCAGCCGGGGAGACCCAGCCGCAGCACCGGAATGTTGTTGAGCGCCATCGGCCCCTGCGTCAACTCCACCCAATTGAGGGCAACGAGGCGCACCACCTCCGCGAAGCTCACCGTGACGATGACGAAGTAGGCGCCACGCACCTTGAATGACACGCGCCCGATCACCCAGCCGCACAATGCCGCCAACAGAATGCCCAAGAGCATGCCGAGCCAGACCGGCTTTGCCTCCAGCCCCACCTGCCAATCGGGCAGCAGATGCACCTCGAAGCCCAGCGACACCAGGCTCGAGGTGTAGGCGCCGATACCGAAGAAGGCGACGTGTCCGAGGCTGAGCTGGCCGGTGAACCCGAGCAGCAGGTTAAGGCTCATGGCGGCGATGATGAAAATGCCCGTCATGATCAGAATGTGGAGCACGTAGAGGCTCGACATCCACAGCGGCAGGGACAGCAGCCCTGCCAGCAAGGTTAGCGTCGCGATCCGCTTCACCCGATCCGCTCCCGGCGCGCGAACAGTCCGGTCGGCCTGACGATGAGAATGACGATGATCAGCAGGAAGCCCATGCCGTCACGGAAGCCGGAGGAGACGTAGCCGGCGCCGAGCTCCTCCATGAAGGCGAGGATGAAGCCGCCGGCGGTGGCACCGGGGATGCTGCCCAGTCCTCCGAGGATGACAACGGCGAAGGCTTTGAGCGAGGCCAGGTCGCCCATGCTCGGGTAGGCGACGAACACGGGACCCAGGAGGGCGCCGGCCGCGGCCGCCAAACCCGAGCCGAGAGCAAAGGTTGCCGTATGAATGGTGTTGATTTCGACGCCCATCAGGGCCGCCGTTTCGCGGTCTTGAAAGGTGGCGCGCATGGCCTTGCCGAGCTTGCTGCGATTAATGAGCGCGTAGGTGGCCACGATCAGCACCGAGGCGACGACGAACACGAACAACCGGTTCCAGGATACGGAAATCGGCCCGAGCACCAGCGGCGAGGAGGGAAACGGCGAATTGATCGACTTGGCTACCCCAGACCAAGTGAACTGCTCGAGGTTTTGCAGGGCAATCCAGGCACCGATCATTACCAGCATGGTGGTGTCGATATCGGCACCCCTGAGGCCCCGCAGCAGCACGAGTTCGATGAGCGCGCCCAGCCCGATGCCCAACAGTACGGCCAGCACCAGGGCGAGATAGAAGTTCATGCCGGCCAGCATCACCCACATGTACATCATGTAGGCGCCGAAGGCGTAGAGCTCGCCGTGGGTGAAATTGACGACCCGCATGATGCCGAAGATCAGCGTCAGGCCGATGCCGAGGAGTGCGTAGGTGCCCCCGAGGATCAGGGCATTGAGGGTGTGCTGTAGCAGCTGGTCCACGCGGCTCGCGCTCCCGCAGGGCGGCAGGGTAAGCCCGCGGCGGCCGCGGGGCTTGAGGGATCAATGCGTGGCCGGCGGGACGACGGCCGCGTGTCTGCAGATAAGCGGCAGCGCCGGCAACCCGTTGCCGCCCGTTACTGGCGCATCACCTTGCCGCCATCGATTTTGACCAGATAGACGCTCGGCACGTTCTGGGCACTTTCCATACCGGCCGGCCCCTGCTTGAGGAAGCTGATATCGCCGTTGATGCCTTTCACCTTGACGTCCCACAGCGCCTGCTTGATCGCCGCCGGCTCCGCCTTGCCCGCGGCCTTGATCGCTTCGGCGATCACGTTGACCCCATCCCAGCCACGAAAGCCCTCGGTCAGGCCGCCGACGTTGTGCTTCTTCTCGTTCCAGAGGGCGACGAACTTCTTGGCGATCTCGGGGTTCTTGACCGCCTCGGGAAACCAGGGCGTAAAGAACACCAGATGGTAGGAGCCGTTCGCAGCATCGCCGGCTTGCGCAATCAGCTGGTCGGGCGAATTGGAGCCGCCGGTGGTGATGATGCGTTGCGAGAGCTGCTGGTCCTTCGCCTGCTTCAGGATCAAGGTGATCTGTTCGACGGCCGTCGTCACGAACAGCGTGTCGCCACCGGAGGCCTTGATCTTGGCAAGCTGTGCCGAAAAATCAGTGGCCTTGGGATCCATGGTCTCCATCACACCGACCTCGACGCCGCTTTGCCGCGCCGCGCCGCTGAATTCCTTCGAGGCGCCGAGGCCAAAGTCGTTGTTGGTTGCGAGGAAGTCGGCCTTCTTGATGCCCATGGTCTTGAACAGCGGCACGAACGCCTTGGCCTCCATCTCCGAGGTCGGACTGATGCGGAAGATGTAGGGATTACCCGACGTGGTGATCTTTCCGGACGAGGAGGTCTCCACCAGCATCGGCACCTTGTATTCCTCGAGCTTCGGCATCACGGCAAGCGTCAGCGTCGAACTCCAGGCGCCCATCAGCACCGGCACCTTGTCGCTGTTGATCAGCTTCTCGGCGGTGGCAACGGCCTCGGTCGGATTGGACTTGTTGTCCTCGATGATGACTTGCAGCTTTTTGCCGAGCACGCCGCCGGCCTTGTTGATCTCCTCTTCGGCGATTTTGGCGCCTTGTGCCACGTAGTTGCCGGAGGCGGCGAAGGCGCCGGTCAACGGCTGCGTCACGCCTATTTTGATGGTGTCCTGCGCCGCGGCGCCGCCTGCAACAAAGCTCAGCGCAAGGCCGGCCAGCATCAACTTGAGAGTGCGCGATCTCATAGGGGTCTCCATCTCTTGCCGGCCAATGATGCGCGAGCGCTCAGCTGACCGCAAGCTTAGGAGTGGACCGCCGACCTCACAAGCCAACCTTTGCGACGATATGGCCCAAGCCTTAGCCGGCGCGGCGCCGGAGCCGCGGGATGATCTCCTGGGCCACGGCTTCGACCTGCTCCTTCTCATATTTGTAGGGGACGAAGATGATGCGGTCGATGCCGGTTGCCAGGTGCACCTCGAGCTGTTCGACGCATTCCTCCACCGTGCCCATGATGGCGCTGTCCATGGTCGACTCCGACCACGAGGCGTAATCCCACTCGGTTTGCAGCCAATGCTTCATGGGGGCCTCGATTTTGGCCCGCGGGCCGATGCAAATTGGCAGCTGATTGGTTGAGCTCAGGTCGGCCGGGTTGCGGCCGGCGGCCTCGGCGAAGTCCAAGACCTTCTTCCAGGTGCGCCGGAAGCTCTCGGCGGTGTAGTAGTAGGTGAGCCAGCCGTCGCCCTTGCGGGCAGCGCGCTGCAAGACGGCGTCGACATAGCCACCGATCAGCAGCGGTGGGCGCGGCTTTTGCACGGGCTTGGGATAAAGCACGGCACCGCGCAGATGATAGGGCGGGTACTCGCCATCGACGCGCTCTTCCGTCCACAGTCGGCTAATGATCTCCAGGTGCTGGTCCATGATCTTGCCCCGCTTGTGGAAGTCGGCCCCAAGCGAGTCGAATTCGCGTTTGTACCAGCCCACCGCCGCCCCCACCAGCAAGCGCCCGTTGGAGATGTGATCGATGGTGGCGAGCTCCTTGGCCAAGATCACCGGATTGCGCACCGGCATCACCAGGATGCCGGTTCCGACCTTAATCTTGGTCGTGCGCGCGGCGACCGCGGTCAGCAGTGCGAGGGCCTCGTGGATCGGGAAGTTCGGATCGACCCCGAGCAGGATGTGGTCCCAGGCCCAGACCGATTCGTAGCCCAGCTCCTCCATGCGGACGCCATAGTCGATGAGCGCCCGCGCATCCGGCATCTCCGGATACTTGGTGAAATTGCGCATGGCGATGCCGAACACGGTCGGGTTGTGGTTAGCGGTCATGCTGGCTCCTTTGCTCGTGCCGCTGCAGCTTTAAAATGAGGCCCTCACAGCTCGCGCAAGGCATTGAACTGGTCGACGTAGCCGGAAGGATCGATCCGTGCGGCGATCAGCGTCGTGCGTCTGGAAGCGAGCGCGGCCAGCAGCGCGTCGCCAAGCGCCGTTTCCGTTTCCACGACGGCGGCGTCGGCGGCGAATGCCGCAGCCAGTTTTTCCCAGTCGACGCCACCAAGCTTCACGCCGTTGAGCGGAATGTTCTTGATCTCCTGCTTGATGCGAATGAGGCCGATTTCCGCGTCGTCGAACACGACCACGATAATCGGCAGCCCTTCGCGTTGGGCCGTTTGCAGTTCGGCCACGGCCATCAGGAGGCCGCCGTCGCCCGAAAAGGCCACGATCGGCCGGGTGGGGTGGGCCAGCCGCGCGCCGAGCGCGCCGGGCACCGCATAGCCCATCGATCCCAGCCCATTGGAGGTGAGGAAGTCGCGCGCAGCGTAGGCCTGCCATTTCTGCACCACCAGCAACCGGCTGGCGCCGGCATCGCAGGTGGCGATGGTGTCGCGCGGCAGCACGGCGCGGGCGATCTCAACCGTACGCTGAGGGGAAAGGCCGCGGCTCGGCCTGTCGAGCGCTTGGTTCACCTGGGCGCGGAATTCGCGGGCCGCCTTCTCACCCCAGCTGGCGCGCTCCGGCGCCCACTCGGCCAGCACCGACAGCAGCGCGCCGAGCTCGCCCACGACCTCCGGATCGGCCGGCACCAGCGCATCGAAGCTGGCAACGCCCGAGAGCGCCAGCACGGGGAGCGTGTAGGGCCAAGGCTTGGGCTGCAGCTCGACGGCGTCGAGCCCGACGGTGATAATGAGGTCGGCCTGATTGACGAGGTTGCGCTCGATCAGGCCGCCGATGATGCAGCCCGCGCGTAAGGGATGGTCTTCCGGAATGGCACCTTTGCATTTCGACGTCGTCAGCACGGGGGCGCCGAGGCGCTCGGCAAAGCGCACGAAGGCGCCGGCCGCGTGCGCCCAAAAGATGCCGAGGCCGGCGAGCAGGATCGGTCGCTTGGCTCGGCCGATGAGGCCGAGAACCCCCTTGAGGTCGCTGCGCTCGGGTCGGGGACAGACGAGATTGGGGCGCAGCGGCGGCTCGGCCAGCAAGGCGCCTGCCTCCCGCGTGGTCTCGCTTTGCGGCAGTTCGAAGTGCACCGGACCCGGCGGTGCGCCAGTGGCCGTGCGCATGGCCCGCCGCAGCTGCTGGCGCACGGTGCGCGCATCGATCGTGGTACTCCATTTGACCAGCGGCGCGTAAAGCGCCTTCTGGTCGAGACGCTGACGCAAGCCGGTTTCGTAGGTCGGGCGCGAGTAAGCATCGGTGATGGCGATCAGCGGCGCCCGATCGAGCAGTGCGTGCGCCACGCCGTTGACCATGTTGGCCGCGCCGGGCCCGCGGGTCGACAGGCATACCCCCGGGTTGCCGGTGATTTCGCCCCAGGTTGCCGCCAACATGGCACCCGCCACCTCCTGCTTCATGAGCAAGAAGCGCATGCCCCGCTGCCGCCCGGCCTCCATCAGCTCGACGGACTCGCCGCCGGGGTGCCCGACGATGAACGGCGTACCTGCCTCCTTAAAGGCTTCGGCGAGCACCTCGACGGTTGTTGTGGCCACGCGGTCCTCCGCAAAGCATTTGCATTGCCGCAACCTTATACCAAGCTCGTCGGCCCGCGCATGTCCCCTTGGCAAGCCGGCTTGGTCCTCGCCTCAGGAAGCGTGCAAGGCTGAACAGCAATGCGCAAAGGACGTGGGCAAATGCCGTTCGCCCGTGTAATCCTGCCAGGTCAAAATTCAGTTCAGGGGACGGAAATGGCGAGCAACAAGAAAAAGGTGCTGCTGACGGAATCGATGTCCAAGAGCGGCCGGGATTTGCTAACCGAGCGGGAGGATATCGAGATTGTTGACTTTCCGAACACGATCTCGGAGGCAGCGTTCCAGGCGCTTTTGCGCGAAGCGGCGCCCGTCAACGGGGTCGCCCTGGGGGGAACCAAGTTCGGGCAAAAGGAGATCGACGCGGCCGTCGAGATGCTGGTGGTGGCGCGCATCGGCGTTGGTTTCGATGCGGTCGACGTGCCCGCCCTGACCGCCAAAAAAATTCCACTGATGGTGGCCGGGACGGCCAATTCACCCTCTGTCGCCGAGCAAGCCATGTTCATGATGATGGCGCTTGCCAAACGCGGCGCCGAGCTCAATGCCATGGTGCAGGGCGGCGCCTGGAACAGTCGGCTCGGGGCGGTGCCCTTCGACCTGTTTGGCAAGACCGTGCTGATCGTCGGTTTCGGTCGCATCGGCACGCGCAGCGCCAAACGCTGCCAGGCCATGGAGATGAAGGTCTTGGTCTATGACCCCTATCGGCCGGCCGCCGAGATCAAGGCGGCGGGCTGCGAGCCGGTGGCCGAGCTCGACACCGCCCTGCCGTGTGCCGATTTCGTCAGCATTCATTGCCCCAAGACGCCCGAGACGGTCGGCCTGTTCAATGCCGCGCGGCTGGCCGCCATGAAGGCCACGGCCTATCTCGTCAATACCGCGCGCGGCGGCATCATCGATGAAGCAGCTCTGTACAAGGCGCTGACCACGGGCAAGCTCGCGGGCGCGGGTTTGGACGTCTTCGAGCAGGAGCCGACGCCGGTCGGCAATCCGCTGCTAAAGCTTGCCAACGTCATCAGCGCCCCGCACATGGCCGGTGTCACGCGCGAATCCCTCGATCGCATGGGCCTGCAGACGGCACGCAATATTCTGAGCGCGCTCGACGGCAACCCGATTCGCGAAAACGTCATCAACAAGGAGGTGCTGGATTGATCGGGGGCGGCGCGTGCTAGTCTTGCTTTTCGCCGGCGCGCACCTCGCGCGGCACCCTAGCAACCGGCCAGCAACCAAGAGGAGGAGACGTTCCATGCAGCTGAGCATGAAGGGCCGCAATGCCCTGATCACGGGTGGCAGTCTCGGTATCGGGCGTGCCATCGCCAAGCATTTCACCGGCGCGGGGGCAAACGTCGCCCTGGTGGCGCGGCGTCAAAACATTCTCGATGAGGCGCGCGCCGAGCTCGCCGCGGCGAGTAACGCCAAGGTGGTGACGGTGGCGGCCGATGCCGGCACCGCCGAGGGGTGTCGCACGGCCTTTGCCGCCGCCGAGGCGGGCCTGGGCCAGATCGATGTCCTCGTCAACAACGCCGGCACCTCGCAGCGCGGGCCCTTCGAGAGCATCTCCGATGAGCTGTGGCAGCACGACATCGACCTCAAACTGTTCGCCGCGATCAGGCTCTCCCGTGCCGCCTTCGCGGGCATGAAGGAGCGCCGCTGGGGCCGCATCATCAATGTGCTCAACACCGGGGCGAAGGCGCCTCCCGCTTCCGGCGCGCCGACGGCGGTCACGCGCGCCGCCGGCATGGCGCTGACCAAGGTTTTGGCGGGCGAGGGGGCTCCCCATAACGTGCTCGTCAATGCCGTCCTGGTCGGGCGCATCGAGAGCGACCAGTGGGTGCGGCGCCATGCGGCCGAGAGCAAGGGCCGCTCGCTGGCGGACTTTTACGCCGAGATGGGCAAATCGATCCCGATGGGTCGCATCGGCACCGCCGAGGAATTCGCCAATATGGTGCTGTTTCTGGCCTCCGACGCCGGCTCCTATATCACGGGCACCGCCATCAACATCGACGGCAACCTGAGCCCGGTTGTGTAGGGCGCCGTGGCTCCGCTATCTTGCCGCTTTGTCCGCGAGGGAGGTGAGGCATGAAGTTCGGCATTTTTTACGAGCTGCAGTTGCCGAGACCCTGGGCGCCCACCGCTGAACTCAAGCTCTATCAGGACGCGCTGACGCAGGTCGAGCTCGCCGACCGGCTCGGCTACGACTACGCCTGGATGGTCGAACATCATTTCCTGGAGGAGTATTCGCACTGTCCTGCCCCGGAGAGCTTTCTGGGCGCCGCCAGCCAGCGTACGCGCCAAATCCGGCTTGGTCACGGCATCCTACAGCTTACCACATCCCACCCCGCGCGCGTGGCCGAGCGCGTAGCTGTGCTCGACCTCTTGAGCAACGGTCGCTGCGAATTCGGCATGGGCGAGAGCGCGTCCATCACCGAACTCGAACCCTTTGGTCGCTCCATGGACGACAAGCGTGCCGTGTTCGAGGAGGCAGTGGCGGCCATCCTCCCAATGTTCAAGGAGGGCGGCAGCGAGCACCACGGTAAGTACTTCGATATTCCCCTGCGCAACGTGGTGCCGAAGCCGATCCAGAAGCCGCACCCGCCCTTGTGGATGGCCTGCTCGCAGCTCGACACCATCGAGCGGGCCGGGCGTTGCGGGCTGGGGGCGCTGGGCTTCCAGTTCGTCAGTGCCGATGCGGCGCACGCCTGGGTGCATGCCTACTACAATGCCATGACCAAGCGCTTGGCAAAGCTCGCCGACTATTGCCTAAATCCCAACATGGCGCTGGTCAGCTTTTTCATGTGCGCAAAGACCGACGAGGAAGCGCGCAAAAAGGCGGACGGGGCCACCTTCTTCCAGTTTGCGTTGCGCTTTTACGGCGCCTCCAGCGACCGCAAACGACCGCTGCCCGGCACAGTCAACATGTGGGACGAATACACCGCCTGGAAGCGCGCCAACCCGGCCGCACAGGAGGCGGCGCTGCGCGGTGGCCTGATCGGCTCGCCCGACACCTTGCGCAAGAAGTTGGCGAAGTTCGAGACCTCGCACATCGATCAAGTGATCCTGCTCAACCAGGCCGGCAAGAACGTGCACGAGGATATCGCAGGGTCGCTTGAGTTGTTTGCCAAAGAGGTGATGCCCGAGTTCCAAGGCCGCCACGCCCAGCATCTGGCCTGGAAAGAGAAGGTGATGGCTGGCGAGATCGAGCTCGAAGAGATCGAGACCGCCGCCTTTCGCGATCGCTACGGAACCAAATCGATGCCGGTGCAGGCCATCGAAAAGGCCGCCGTCCGGCGTTGAGGCCCCACCGGCACGCCACATCCGCCCGGGACGGGCGGGCACACTTTTGGGGGTAGCGCGGCCAACTCGATTAATTATAGGTGCGCTCGTCGGCAATGACCTTGCCGTCATTGGGCAACGAGTTTGGTGGCACCAGCTCGACCTCACCTTTCAGCTTGGTGATCGCTTGCAGACTTTCCGCCAGCTTGCCCTTGAGCGCGCCGTCAGTTGCCGAGCTCTCCGCCCTTAGCGTCATCGTGTCTTGCTCGCCGGTGCGCCCCACCACCAGCCGCAGCCGCCCCAGTCCGGCATGGCGCCTGGCGACCTCGGCAACCTGTTCGGGGTGCACGAACATGCCTTTGACTTTGGTGGTTTGATCGGCGCGGCCGAGCCAGCCCTTGATGCGCATGTTGGTGCGCCCGCAGGGGCTGCGACCCGGCAAGACCGCCGAGAGGTCGCCCGTGGCAAAGCGAATCATCGGGTAGTCGCGATTGAACGTGGTTACCACCACTTCGCCCACCTCCTCCGCCGCCACAGGATCGCCGGTGCCGGGCCGCACAATCTCGACGATGGCGCCCTCGTCAACGATCATGCCCTCGAGCGCGGCGCTTTCGTAAGCGATGATGCCGAGGTCGGCGGTCGCATAGGTCTGGTAGGTTGCAATGCCGCGCTGCTTGTACTCGGCTCGCAGCGACGGGAACAGCGCGCCGCCGCCGACCAGCGCCTTCTTGAAGCAGGAAGCGTCCTTGCGCGCTTCCTTCGCCTTGTCGAGCAAGATCTTGAGATAGTCGGGCACGCCGACGTAGGCCGTCGGCTGCAAGCGTTCGATCGCCTCAAGCTGCTGTTCGGTGTTGCCGGGTCCGGCCGCGATCACCGTGCAGCCGAGTGCGCGCGCTCCCGAATCCAGGATCCAGCCACCCGGCGTCAGGTGATAGGCGAAGGTGTTGTGCACGATGTCGCCCTTGCGGATGCCGGCGGCATAGAGCGCGCGCGCCGCCCGCCACCAATCTTCGCCGTGGCCCTCGGGCTCGAAGATCGGGCCCGGCGACATGAACACGCGCGCCAGCGCGCCCGCCGCCGAGGTGGCAAAACCTCCATAGGGGGGGCGCTTGGCTTGCAGGTCCTTGAGCGCTCCCTTGCGCAGCACCGGCAGCTTGGCCAGCGCCTCGCGCGAGGTCACGGCCCCAACCTCGACGCCCCTGAGATGGTCCGCCCAGCCGGGCGCATTGGCGAGCGCCTGCCGGATCAGATCGGGAAGCAGGTTGAACTGCGCCAGTTCGCGCTGTTCGGGATCGCGGCTTTCGAGCTGGTCGAAATGGTCGGTCACGATGCGGGCATCCCTATCGGCTGGCGGCGCAAGCTTGGGCAACACTGCCAGAGGGTCAGCGGCGCATCAAGCCAGCCAGCGCTTGCGGCGCTTGTAGGATTTCACGTTGCGGAAACTCTTGCGGTTGCCGCCGCCGATGCCGAGGTAGAACTCCTTGACGTCCTCGTTTTCACGCAGCTCCTGGGCCGCGCCGTCCATGACGACCCGGCCATTTTCCAGGATGTAGCCGTAGGTCGCGTATTTCAGCGCCATGTTGGTGTTTTGCTCGGCCAGCAGCAGCGACACGTGCTGTTCGACATTGAGGCGTTTGACGATCTCGAAGATCTCCTCGACCAGCTGCGGTGCCAACCCCATGGACGGCTCGTCCAACAGCATCATCTTGGGCTTCGACATCAGCGCGCGGCCGATCGCCACCATTTGCTGCTCGCCGCCGGAGATGTAGCCCGCCAGCGAGCCGCGCCGTTCTTTCAGGCGCGGAAAATAGCCATACACCAGCTCAAGATCGGCGGCGATGGCGCTGCGGCCGTCACGGCGCGTAAAGGCACCGGTCAAGAGGTTCTCCTCCACCGACAGGTGGCCGAAGCAGTGGCGGCCCTCCATGACTTGGATGCAGCCGCGGCGCACCAAATCGTTCGGCGTCAGGCCGTCAATGCGCTCGCCGGCGAATTCAATCGAGCCCTTGGTGACCTCGCCGCGTTCGCCGCGGATCAGGTTAGAAATCGCCTTCAACGTCGTGGATTTGCCTGCGCCGTTGGCGCCGAGCAGGGCGACGATGCTGCCGCGCCGCACCGTCAGTGAAACGCCCTTCAGCACCAGGATCACGTGATCGTAAATGACCTCGATATTCTTGACCCCGAGCAGCACAGCGGCGCTCAACGCCGCTGGGCCCGCCGAGACCGACTGAGAAGGAGCATCAGACACGAGCTGCCACCTCCGAGGCCGTGCGGCCAATGTGGGGTTAGGTGGTGAGCGGCCGCCGCGGCGGCCGCTCACAATCTTTGTGTGCGATTGAGCAACGCCGCTCAGCTTTCCTTAGCACAGTCGCGCGGCGTGATGTTCTTTTCCTTGGCGTACTTGGCGGCGGTCTCCTTGACCATCGGCGCTAGCACCGATTCGTCGGCCGTGTAGAAGTCGGAGATGATCTTCCACTGCT
>DATMZT010000153.1:0-41305 GCA_035573335.1 Hyphomicrobiaceae bacterium
TGAACGTTTGTTGCGCGCGCGCCGCAGCGATCGCGCCGCGCTGCAGCGATCGCGCCGCGACCACCGCGGCTCGGACGCGATTGCCGCAGCTAAAAGCCACGGCCGATCAAGGCGCAATCGATTGTGCCTACGCCCAAGGACGGAGGTGGCCTCAGCAAGCGCCGAAGCACCTTGGTCAAGATGCGAGCACTGCCGCACCCGCACTCGGCGCGTGGGCGAGGATCTCGGGCGTAATTGCCCCACTCAGCCTTCCGAGCGCTCCTTCGAGAGCCGTTGTCTGCGAGGGCTCAAGGCCGCGCCCCAGCGCCGCCCAGCACGCCGCCGGTTGCTGGTCCAAGGCAGCGCTCGGGGAGGCTCGGCTTGCCCGAGCAGGTAAGTTGCCTATAGTGCGCGCGCGTCGGCGCAAGGGCGAAAAGTGAGACCTCGGAATGCTCGCCAGGGGTGACAAGGCCAAAGTAAAGAAGGTCGTGCTCGCTTATTCTGGCGGCCTCGACACCTCCATCATCTTGAAATGGCTGCAGGAAACCTACCGCGCCGAGGTCGTCACCTTTACCGCCGACCTCGGCCAGGGCGAGGAATTGGAGCCGGCGCGCCGCAAGGCGCTGATGCTGGGGATCAAACCTGAGAACATCTTTGTCGAGGATTTGCGCGAAGAGTTCGTCCGCGACTACGTGTTCCCCATGTTCCGCGCCAATGCCCTTTATGAGGGGGTCTACCTGCTCGGCACCTCAATCGCACGCCCCCTGATCGCCAAGAAACAGATCGAGATCGCTCGCCGCACCGGCGCCGACGCGGTCTGCCACGGCGCCACGGGTAAGGGCAACGACCAGGTCCGCTTCGAACTCAGCTACTACGCGCTTGAGCCCGGCATCAAAATTATCGCCCCCTGGCGCGAGTGGGACTTCAAGAGCCGCGAGGCCCTGATCGCCTTTGCCGAACAGCACCAAATCCCGATCGCCAAGGACAAGCGAGGCGAGGCGCCCTTTTCGGTCGATGCCAACCTGCTGCACTCCTCCTCGGAGGGCAAGGTCCTCGAGGATCCCGAGCAAGGCCCGCCGCCTTACGTCTTCCAACGCACCGTCTCGCCGATGGAGGCGCCAGATCAGGCGGCCACCGTCAGCATCGGCTTTTTGCGCGGCGATGCGGTGAGCCTCGACGGCAAGGCCTCCTCCCCGGCCGACCTGCTCGCCAGGCTAAACGAACTTGGCCGCGACAATGGCATCGGCAGGGTCGATCTGGTCGAGAACAGGTTCGTCGGCATGAAATCGCGCGGCGTGTATGAGACGCCGGGTGGCACGATTTTGCTGGCGGCCCATCGCGCCATCGAATCGATCACGCTCGATCGCGGCGCGGCCCACCTCAAGGACGAGCTGATGCCGCGCTATGCCGAACTCATCTACAATGGCTTCTGGTTCTCGCCCGAACGCGAGATGCTGCAGGCCGCCATCGATAAGAGCCAAGCGCACGTCGAGGGCGAGGTTCACCTTTCCCTTTACAAGGGCAACGTGATCGTCAGCGGTCGCGCCAGCAGCAAGTCGCTCTATTCATCGAGCCTCGTCACCTTCGAGGACGACAAGGGTGCCTACGACCAGAAAGACGCCGAAGGCTTCATTCGCCTCAACGCGCTGCGCCTGCGCACGCTCGCCCGGCGCGACAAGGGCTAACGAAATTTCCCCCCGGGCGCCTTGCCCTAGCGCGGATGTGTGAACGCGCTTGCCTCCCGGCAGCGCACTCAGGCCTTGGCGGCACCGGGAAAGCAGACGGCTTCGATCTTGTTGCCGTCCGGATCGCGAATGAAGGCGCCATAGTAGGTGGTCATGGCGGCCTGGCGGGGTCCGGGCTCGCCGTCGTTGGCGCCGCCGTGTGCCAAGGCCTGCGCGTGGAACGCGCGCACCGCCTCCTCGGACGGCGCGCGCAGGCAAATGTGGGTCCCGGGGTCAGCGGCGGCAGGCAGAAGATCGGTCCGCAGGTTCAGCCAAAATTCCGGGTAGCGTTTGCCGAACCCGATGGTGGCGGGCCGCTCGACCAACTTGGCGTACCCCAAAGGCGCCAACACCAAGTCATAAAAGGTGGCGCCGGCGGCCAAGTTCCGCACCGGAATGGAGACATGATCGATCATTGGCGCCCCAACGCGGTGCGGGCGTCTAGTTTGCCGCCGACAGCGCCGCCAACACCTTGGGCGGCGACATCGGCAGTTCGGTAAGCCGCAACCCGGTGGCATGGCGCACGGCGTTAGCGACCGCCGCCAGCGGCGGCACGATCGGCACCTCGCCCACGCCGCGCACGCCTTGCGGGTGCTTGTCGTTGGGCACCTCGATCAGGACCGGTTCGATCATCGGCAGGTCGGAGGCCACCGGCATGCGGTAGTCGAGGAAACTCGGGTTATCGAGCAGGCCGTTGGCCGCGAAGATGCACTCCTCATTGATGGCCCAGCCAACCCCTTGGGCGACACCGCCTTGGATTTGCCCCTCCACGTAGCTTGGATGGATAGCCCGGCCGACATCCTGAAATGCGGTGTAGCGCACGATGCGCACCTTGCCGGTCTCCGGGTCGATTTCCACGTCACAAATGTGGGTAGCGAATCCGCCCGTCGCGCCCTCGGTGTTGAGGGACGAGGTGCCGTTGATCGGGCCGCCGGTGGCACTGGCCTTGGCGGCGAGCTCGGCCAGCGTCAGTGGCGGGAATTCTCCGGCATTGGAGCCGGCGGGGCGCGCCGCCCCATTGTCCCAAACGACGGCCTCGATATCGATCTTCCAAATCTTAGCCGCCCGCGCGCGCAGGCTCTCAATGACCTGCTCCGTCGCCCGCGTCGCCACCATGGCGGATGCAAACGTCACCCGGCTGCCGCCGGTCAGGGCGCTGAAACCGATCACGCTCGTGTCGCCGATCAGCGCCGTCACGCGACGGTAGTCGATGCCAAGCATTTCAGCGACGATATTGACCGTCGAAGCCCGCGAGCCGCCGATGTCGGGATGCCCCGTCACCACGACGATGGTGCCGTCCTCATTGACGTTGACGGTGGCGCTCGACTCGCCGCCGGCGTTGAACCAAAAGCCGCTGGCGACGCCGCGGCCCTGGTTCGGACCAAGCGGGGCCTTGTAGTGCGGATGGCCGAGCGCGGCCTCGAGCGTTTCGGCGTAACCGATCCGGGGAAAGACTGGCCCGTAGGCCGCCTTGGTTCCCTGCTTGGCCGCGTTCCTCTGGCGCAGCCGCAGCGGATCCATGCCCAAAGTGGTGGCCAGTTCGTCGAGGACGCACTCCACGGAGAAGGCGCCGATCGGCGCCCCCGGGGCGCGGTAGGCGGCGACCTTCGGCCGGTTCGTCACCACATCAAAGCCGGTGATCTCGACGTTGGCGATGTCGTAGGGTGAAAGCGCGCAGCCGACGGCGCCACGAATGGGTGAACCGGGAAAGGCACCCGCTTGCAGGCGATAGGTCGCCTTCACGGCGGTGATCTTGCCGTCCTTGGTCGCACCAATCTTGACCGTGCTTGAGGATCCCGACGTCGGGCCGGTGGCACGGAACACCTCCTCGCGCGTCATCACCATCTTGACCGGACGCCCCGATTTGCGCGCCAGCACCAACGCCAAGGGCTCCAGGTAGACGATGGTCTTGCCGCCGAAGCCGCCGCCGATTTCGGCGGGGATGGCGCGAATGTCGCTAAGCTTCGTGCCGGTCAGTTGGCCCGTCATGTCGCGCACCATGAAGTGGCCCTGGCTGCTGCTCCAGATGTCGGCGCGACTATCCTTGCTGACGCTGACAAGGCAGGCGTGCGGCTCGATATAGCCTTGATGCACAGGCTTGGTCTTGAAGCTGCGTTCGATGATAACCTCTGCCGCCGCGAAGCCGGCGGTGATGTCCCCCAGCTTGTGCTCGAGCTTGCCGGCGATGTTGGATGTCGTCGCCACACCCGGCTTGTCACCAACACCGCGCATGTCCTCGTGCAGAATGGGCGCGCCCGGCTCGGTCGCCTCGTCAACGTCGATCACCCAGGGCAGGACCTCGTAGTCGACCTCGATCAGTTTGACGGCCTCAACGGCAATCTTGACCGAGGTCGCCGCGACTGCCGCCACGGCATGGCCGGCGTAAAATGCCCGGTCGCGCGCCATCACATTGCGGCTGATAAAGCGCAAATCCTGGATGCCGAGGATGACCGGCTTGTCCCAGGGAAAATCCACTAGATCTCGGCCGCTCATCACGGCCTTGACCCCAGGCAGGGCCAAGGCCTTTTCGAAATTGATCGCCTTGATGCGGGCGTGCGGGTGGGGGCTGCGCAGGACCCTGCCATAGAGCATGCCGGGCTGCGAGAAATCGGCGCCAAAGGCCGCCCGGCCGGTGACCTTCTCGACACCATCGGGCCGGATGGTGCGCTTACCGATCCACTTGTTGTCCGTCGAACCGTTTGCCGTCATGCCTCATCTTCCATGCTCTGGCGCCCTCACCTTGAGCGCGCCTGCGGCCGCGAAATGGTGTCTGCCGATCGCAATAAAAGCCATACTCACAGCGGACGAACCGACCTCTATCCTATAAGGAAGCGGGCGGCGGGCAACTGCCGAAGGCGCCGCACCGCTCTGCCGCAGCGGCGATGGCGGCAGAGACGAGGCGCCCGCCGCAGCCTGGGAGCGTTCCCAACCTGGGCGCCTCAGCGCGTGGCGGCAATCGGCTCGGAGGGCGCCGCCTCGAGGTTCGCCCGCGCCCGGCGACAGTCCTCCTGCATCTGCTCTTTGAGGGCGTCGACCGAGCCAAACTTGGCATCGGGGCGCACAAAAGCGATGAATTCCACCTCGACCTCGCGGCCATAAAGATTGCCTTCGAAGTCGAACAGGAACAACTCGAGCACCGGATCGCCAGCATCGAAGGTGGGTCGGGTGCCGAGGTAGGCGGCGGCGTTGTGCCGAGCCCCCTCGACGTAGATGCGCACCGCGTAGATGCCGTGGCCAAGCGCAACATCGCGCGGCAGCTTGATGTTGGCGGTCGGAAATCCCAGTCCCGTGCCCCGGCCGGCCCCGCCCACCACCCTGCCGGAGACGCGCCAGAAGTGCCCCATCATCTCGGCGGCGCCGGCAACGTCACCTTGGGCGAGCTCGGCGCGAATGGCCGAGGAGGAGAACACCTCGCCTGCATCGCCAACCTGGGCAACGATGGTGACGCCGAAACCGTGCGCACTGCCGGCCCGCCTTAGGGCCTCAGGGTCGCCGGTGCGCTTACGGCCGAAACGAAAATCATAGCCGATCACGACCTGACGGACGCCGAGACCGGCCACCAGGACGCACTCGACAAAGTCCTCGGCGCTGAGGGCAGCGAAGGCGGCATCGAAAGGCAGAACGAAGACAACGTCCAGTCCGAAGCGCTCCAGCAGCCGCAGCTTGCGCGGCAGCGCGGTGAGCTTGAAGTGCGGCTTGTCGGGTTGAAAGAATTGCCGCGGATGCGGCTCAAACAGCAGCGCCCCTGCCGGGCGCTCGAGTGCGCCTGCCCGCGCGCGCACCTCCTTGAGCAGGGCCTGATGGCCGCGGTGCACGCCATCGAAGTTGCCGATCGTCAGCACCGAGCCCCGCGCCGGGGCGGGAATGTCGTGGTATCGCTCAAAGATCTGCATACCAATCGCAAGGCCCAAGCCCGTCGGCGCACCCGGAGGCGAGCACCCCCGCGTGCCGTTAGCATCGCCCGTTTTCTTCCGACCCCTGGCGACCCCCGGATCGCCGTCCTCAACGACGGTGGCGAGCGGCGGGCGCAGCCTAGCCTGATTTCTTTTCGGCCACCCGCGTCGGCACCATCAGCACGGCCTCGCCCTCAAGCACAACCTTGCCCTCCACGGTACAGGTGCACTCGAAGCGCGCACGCCGCTTGGCGGGATAAAGCTCAACGACGCGCACCTTGGCAATCACCCGGTCGCCGATCCGCACCGGCGCCCGGAAATTCAAGGTCTGCGACACATAGATCGCCCCGGGGCCGGGCATCTCGATCCCGAAGACGGCCGAGATATAGCCCGCGGTGAGCATCCCATGGGCGATCGGCTCCTTGAAAATGGTTTTGGCAGCGTAGTCGGCATCCAGATGCACGGGATTGCGATCGCCGGTCACCTCGGCAAAACTTAACACGTCCGCGGCCGAAACGGCCTTGGCAAAACTCGCTTCCATCCCGAGCTCGAGATCTTCGAAGTGGTAGGCCTGCCGGGTGAGGACGTTCATGGCATGTCCTTGAATCGCTTGATTTCTGCCGCGGCGCAAAATTAAACATCTACAAGTTGCGCCGCAACAAGCTCTTGGCCCTTATATGGATAACTCAAAGGCCAAAGAAAAGATCATGGACTCGCTGCGGATTTGAGGCCACAGGCCCGGCAGCCGGGGCGCCTGCGGCACCTTGCTGCGGTGCAATGATGCTGCGTTGCCGCAGAGGGCGCCCCCTAGCCCGTTGCATGCCGCGCCCGGCCTGGGCTATAAGCCGCCTACTCAGCGCATTTTTTCGCCTATTGGCCTGCACGGGGCTCCTGTGCCGGTCGGAACGAAGGTCCTCCCATGAGCGATCGCAAACCTTTGATGCCCAAGGCCACGGCCGTTTGGCTGGTGGAAAATACGTCCCTATCGTTTGAGCAGATCGCGGAATTCTGCGGCCTGCACGCGCTGGAGGTCAAAGGCATCGCCGACGGTGATGTTGCGCACGGTATCAAGGGCATGGATCCGATTTCCAACGGCCAGCTGAGCCGCGAGGAAATCCGCCGCGGCGAGGAGGATCACACCCACGTCTTGCGCCTGGCGGCCTCGAAAGTGGAAATCCCCGAGGTCAAGACCAAGAAGGGCCCGCGCTACACCCCCGTCTCGCGCCGCCAGGACCGGCCAAATGCCGTCATTTGGCTGCTGCGCAATCACCCGGAACTGAAGGACAGTCAGATCATGCGGCTGGTCGGCACGACCAAGCCGACGATTGCCGCCATCCGCGATCGCACGCACTGGAATTCCGCCAATCTGACGCCGCAGGATCCCGTGACGCTGGGTCTTTGTTCCCAGGTCGATCTCGACAACGAGGTCAGGAAGGCGGCGCGACGCCTCGAACGCGAAAAGAAGGACCAGCAAAAGCCGACCGAAAAAGGCGGCACGCTGCTGCCCACGGCCGAGACCACCGTGGCGCCGGGGCTCGGACCGCAACCCGACGTCGAGATCATGCCGCCCATGCGGCCGGAATCGCCGCGTGAGGAAACCGAAGCCGAGGAGCAGGCGCGCGTCCTGGCCAAGCTGCGCGAGCTGGGCGGGACCAAGACCGAAGAGCCACCCGAATAGAACGGGGGGTCCCACCCCGGGGCCAATAGGCCCAGGCTCCAAATCCCCGCTGGGTTGGCGCCTGGACCACAACGGCGAACGGGTCCATCCTGGTCGGGACCAGCTTTCGCCTCTCGGACGCAAGCAAGGCTGGGTGCCGGGGAGACAGGCAGGGCCATGGCGGCGACCGATTTCGATTTCATCGTGGTCGGTGCCGGTACGGCCGGTTGCCTGATGGCCAACCGCCTCTCCGCCGTGACCGGTGCGCGCGTGGCGCTCTTGGAGGCAGGCGGCAGGGACAACTACCACTGGATCCATATTCCCGTCGGCTACCTGTATCTGATGGGCAATCCCCGCACCGACTGGGGCTACCGCACGGCCGCGGAACCCGGACTCAACGGTCGCAGCCTTGCCTACCCGCGCGGCCGCGTGCTCGGCGGCTGCTCCTCCATCAATGGCATGATCTACATGCGCGGGCAGGCGCGCGACTACGACACGTGGCGGCAGATGGGCAATCCCGGCTGGGCCTGGGAGGATGTGCTGCCCTACTTCAAACAGCACGAGGACCAGTGGGCGCTTGATCCCGCCGCGCTGGCACCGGGCGCCTTCGAACGCCTCCATGCGCGCGGCGGCGAGTGGCGCGTGGAGCTGGCGCGCATCCGCTGGGAGATCCTCGACGCCTTCCGCGCCGCCGCGGCGGAGGCCGGCATCCCCAAGGTCGAAGATTTCAATGGCGGCGACAACGAGGGCTGCGGCTACTTCCACGTCAATCAAAAAACCGGCGTGCGCTGGAACACCTCCAAGGCCTTTCTGCGCCCCGTCAAACATCGCCGCAACCTGATGATCGCAACGGAGGCGCTGGTCGAACGGCTGACGCTGGACGGCAAACGCGTCACAGGCCTGGTGCTCAACCAGGGCGGCCGGCGCCGCACGCTCACGGCGCGTTGCGAGGTGATCCTGTGCGCCGGCGCCATCGGCTCGCCGCAGATCCTGCAACTCTCCGGCATCGGCGCCGGCGCCATGCTCAAGGGGCTCGGCATTGCGGTCACCCATGAGCTCAAGGGGGTCGGGGAAAATTTGCAGGATCACCTGCAGATCCGCTGCGCTTACAAGGTCGAGGGCGCGCGCACCATGAACGAGCGTTTCCAAAGCGTCTTGCAGCGCGCCGGCTTCGTCGCCCAGTACGCCCTGACGCGCCGCGGGCCGATGACGATGGCGCCCTCCCAGCTCGGCGCGTTCGTCAAATCCGATCCGAGCCGCGACACACCCGACCTGCAGTATCACGTGCAGCCCTTGACCCTGCCCAAGTTCGGCGAGCCGCTCGACCCGTTCCCGGCCTTCACCGCCAGCGTCGCCAACCTTCGGCCGACCAGTCGCGGCTCAGTACGCATCACCTCGGCCGATCCAGCGCAGCATCCCGAGATTCGACCCAACTACCTGTCCACCGAGGACGACCGACGCGTGGCGGCCGCCGCCGTGCGCATGACGCGCAGGATCGTGTCGATGCCGGCGCTCGGGAAATATCGCCCCCAGGAGTTTCGGCCCGGCCCCGAATTTGCGAGCGATGCCGAGCTGGCGCAGGCGGCTGGCGACATCTCAACCACCATCTTTCACCCGGTCGGCACGGCGAAGATGGGCAACGACGAGGCTGCCGTCGTCGACCATCGCCTTAAGGTGCGCGGGCTTCAGGGCCTGCGGGTCGCCGACGCCTCCGTGATGCCGACCATCACCTCGGGCAACACCAACGCGCCGACCTTGATGATCGCCGAAAAGGCGGCCGCCATGATCTTGGCAGACGCGCACGAGCATGCCGGCGCCAGGGTCACGGCATCGTGATGAGCGCGGACGCTTGCGCCCGGGGCATGCTGGCCATGCCAACCCTGGCCTCGAGCTTTGAACCATGCGGAACACTTCTCGGCGCCCGCCGCTGACGAGGCTGGACGGTTCCCCCGTGCGAGCCCTTGCCGCCCTCCCTCCCGCCCTGGCGCTTGCCATCGGGCTCGTGCTCGCGAGCGTGGGTGACGCCCTCGCGCAGGCCCCCTCGCTGGAGGCGATCGCGGCCGCCGTCGTCCGTATCAAGACCTTCATCAATCCCGAGGGACGCAGTGTGGCGACCCTCGGCGCCGAGCGCGAGGGATCTGGCATCGTCATCGGCGCCGACGGTCTCATACTCACCATCGGCTACTTGATGTTGGAGGCGCATGCCGCGGAAATCGTCACCAACGACGCACGCACCGTGGCGGCCGAGGTGGTCGGCTACGACCACGAAACCGGCTTTGGACTGCTCAAAGCGTCGGCGGCCTTGAGCCTGCGGCCGATCCCGTTTGGCAAGTCGCAAGAGCTCAAAGAGAAAGACCCGGTGTTGGTGGCGAGTTTCGGCGGACCGGACATGGTTGGGCCCGCCTTCGTGGTGGCCAAGCGCGAGTTTGCCGGTAGCTGGGAATACCTGCTGGAGGAGGCGATATTCACTGCGCCACCGCATCCCGTTTGGAGCGGTGCGGCGCTGATCAATCGCGAGGGCAAGCTGGTCGGCGTCGGCTCCCTGATTGTCGGCGACGCCGCCGACGGGACGCCGGGCAACATGTTCGTGCCGATCGACCGGCTGCCCCCGATCATGGCCGACCTTCTCTCCGAGGGCCGCGTGCTGGGCCCCGCGCGACCCTGGCTCGGGCTGACGACGGAGGAGGCCGGCGGCAAGCTCACCATCGCCCGCGTGGCGCCCGGTGGCCCGGCCGAGAAGGCCGGCGTGCAGAAGGGTGACGTGGTGGTCGGCGTCGGCGGACGAGCGGCGGCGGGGTTGGCCGACTTCTATCGCAAGGTTTGGTCGCTCGGCGCCGCGGGCACCGTGATCCCCCTCGACGTCCTCCACGACAACGAAAAGCGCAGCTTCGAGCTCAAATCGATCGACCGTATGGATCACCTGAGGTTCAAGTCGACCTTCTGACCGGGCTGGCACCCAAGCCGCCCGCCGCAGTCGGGCCCGGGGGGCGGGCCTCGGGCAAGGCCCTGGATGGGCGGGTCTTGCTGGGGTTGCCGTGCGCGCCGCTTCCCGTTATCTCGGCGGGTCAACGTGCGGGGCGCGCTCGGGGGTTTCAAGGTGATGTCCTGGTTGTGGGCCGTCTTCACGGTCCTGGCTGCTGGCGGCCAGGTTCTGCGCAACGCGCAGCAGAAGGAATTGACGAGCACGCTCGGCACCGTCGGTGCCACCCACGTGCGCTTCCTCTTCGGCCTACCCTTCGGCCTCTTATTTCTGCTGCTGGTGCTGCTGGCGACGGGACAGGGCCTGCCCGCGCTCAACGGGCGCATGCTGGCCTGGAGCGTGGCAGCGTCGCTGGCACAGATCGCAGCCACCGGCTTGTTGCTCGCCGCCATGCGCGACCGATCCTTTGTCGTCACCACCGCTTACGCCAAGACGGAGCCGGTTCAGGTCGCCATTTTCGGCCTGGCTTTTCTCGGTGATCGCCTGTCGCTGGGGCTGGCGCTGGCTATCCTGATCGCCACCGCGGGCGTCCTCATCATGTCTTGGCCGCGCAGCACGGCCGAAGAGGCCTTCACCTGGCGGCCCGCCGTCCTCGGCATCGCCTCCGGCGCCCTGTTCGCCATCGCCGCCATCGGCTTCCGCGGCGGCATCCGGGCGCTGGACGCCTCAAACTTCGTGCTGGCGGCGACGACCACGCTCGCCCTCGGTCTCATCATCCAGACCGCGCTGCTTTCGATCTATCTTGCGCTCTTCGACCGCGAGAAGCTGATGGCCATCTTTCGCGAGTGGCGGCCGTCGATGTTGGCGGGCTTCACCGGTGCCTTCGCCTCGCAGATGTGGTTCTTGGCCTTCGCGCTCGAAAGCGCGGCCAAGGTGAGGACATTGGCGCTGATCGAGGTGCTGTTTGCGCAGGTTCTCTCCCGCAATCTGTTCAAGCAACGGCTGGCCTCGCGCGAAGCCTTGGGCATCCTGCTGATCGTCGTAGGCGTCGTCTTGCTCTTGAATCTCTAGCCGCGCGTGCTCAGGTCAGGGTTATGGACCAGACAGAGTTGACGGCGCCGCCGCCGAATTCCCCCTTGACGGGCGAGGCGAGGCTCGCGCTGGCCCGCCGGCGCCTAGCCGCGCTCAAGGGCTTTTACATCCATCTGATCGTGTTCGCCCTCGTGCTGTTGGGGCTGCTCGTCGTCAATAGCGCTAGCGGCGGCCCATGGTGGGTGGTGTGGGTGTTTTTGGGCTGGGGGCTGGGTGTCCTGGCGCACGGCTTGGCCGTGATCGGCCTCGGTTCGCGAGCAATCGCGGCCTGGGAGGAGCGAAAGTTGCGAGACTATCTGGCCGAGGACGGCGGTGGCCAGCCGGCGCACCGCCGCGATCGCGCACCCTAACTTACTTGATCAGGCCTTCCGCCTGCATGGCAGCCGCGACCGCCGGGCGTGCGGCCACGCGTTTTCGATAGGCCAAAACGTTGGGGTATGGGGACAGGTCGACGCCCGTATGGGCGGCCCAATTCGAGACCGTGAACAAATAGGCGTCGGCGACCGAGAAGTCCTTGCCCAAGAGGTAGTCCTTGTCGGCCAAGTGCTTTTCGAGATGTTGGAAGCGCGTGGCAAGCCGCTCGCGGAAGTATTGCTTGGCCTCCTGCGGCATGGCAGCGTTGAACAGGGGCGAGAAGCCCTTGTGCAATTCCGTGCTGATAAAGTTGAGCCAGCTTTGCAGCTTGGTTCGCTCCAGGGTGCCGTTGGCCGGCGCCAGTTTTTTGTCGGGCACCTTGTCGGCGATGTATTGGACGATGGCCGGGCCCTCGGTGAGAATGGTGCCGTCGTCGAGTTCGAGGGCGGGCACATAGCCCAACGGATTGACGGTGCGGTAGTCGCCGCCCTGCATCGCCTTGCTCTTGGTGTCGACCTTGACCTTGTCGAAGGTCATGCCGGCCTCGTTCAGCACGATGTGGGGCGACAGCGAGCAGGCGCCGGGTGCATAAAAGAGCTTCATCAGATGTCTCCTAGGGAACGCGTTGGCCGCAAAGCTTATGTATGCAGTTGCATTTATTGCATCCGCATACATGCCGGCATATGCAAAAGCAAGTCAGCTCGGCTATGGTTGCCCCGCGATGCACGCGAAGCCGACAGCCGAGGTGGTCGACGCCTGGATCAGCTTGTTGCGTACCGAGCGCACGCTGATCGACAAGGTCGAGGAGCGCCTCAAGCGTGCGGGCCTGCCGCCGCTCGACTGGTACCATGTGCTCAACGAGGTCGATCAGGCGCCCAAAAGCATGCTGCGCCAGGCGCAAGTCCAGGAGCGCACCCAGCTTGCTCAGTACACCGTGTGCCGCTTGGTCGACCGCCTCGAGCGTGACGGGCTGATGCAGCGCCACCCCTGCCAACAGGACGGGCGCAACAATGTCCTGCGGATCACCGGCAAGGGACGGGCACTGCGGCGCAGCATGTGGCCGATCTATGCCGCCGCCATCGATGATCATTTCGGCAGCCGCCTGACCCGAGCTGAGGCTGAGCAATTGGCCGGCTTGCTGGCTAAGCTCGACGGCGCCTGAGGGTGGGCGGGGCGGGCCGCGGGGCAACTGGACCCGGTTGGCCGTTGGTGTAGGATGCGGGCCTGGGCGGTCCAGGCGCCGAATGGCGCGCTTATTTAGAGGGATATTGGGAGATGGCGGGACCTGCTGCGCAGGCCGAGATTCCGGCTGGCACGCTGATGCAGGGCAAACGCGGCCTCATCATGGGTGTCGCCAACAATCGCTCGATCGCCTGGGGCATTGCCAAAGCGGTGGCCGCGCAAGGTGCCGCGCTGGCCTTCACCTACCAGGGTGAGGCCTTGAAAAAGCGGGTCGAGCCGCTGGCGGCAGAGGCTGGCTCGGAGATCGTGCTGCCCTGCGATGTTGCCGACAGCGGCTCGATGGACGCGGTTTTCGCCGAGCTCAGCCGACGCTGGGGCGAGTTCGACTTCCTCGTGCACGCCATCGCCTTTTCCGACAAGGCCGAACTCGACGGCCGCTACATCGACACCAGTGCCAAGAACTTCAGCCAAACCATGCTGATCTCCTGCTACTCCTTTACCGCGCTGGCGCAACGTGCCGAGAAGCTGATGCGAAAAGGCGGCTCGCTCCTAACGCTCACCTACTATGGCGCCGAGAAGGTCATGCCGCACTACAACGTCATGGGTGTGGCCAAGGCGGCCTTGGAAGCCAGCGTGCGCTACCTGGCGGCCGATCTCGGCAAAGGCGGCATTCGCGTCAACGCCATTTCCGCCGGCCCCATCAAAACTCTGGCGGCCTCGGGCATCGCCGACTTCCGCTATATCCTGAAATGGAATGAGTATAACTCGGCGCTGCGTCGCACCGTGACAATCGAGGAAGTGGGTGCAGCTGGACTTTACTTGTTGTCCGATCTCTCGCGCGGCGTCACCGGAGAAGTCCATCATGTGGACGCGGGCTACCACGTCCAAGGCATGAAGAACGAGGAAGCTCCGGATATTGCCGTGGTGCGGGACAGCACCTGAGGCAAAAGAGCCGCGCGAGCAGAAAGCGTTAGCGCGGGTTAGCGCAGATCCGGTGGGTTACTGCGGGCGTCGACGCAGGCGCTGCCGTCCCAATAGAAGAATTCACCGCAGCCACCACGCCGGCCGGGCACGCGCACGACCGCGTCGGGTCGCCGGTCATACTCGTAAGTGCTGGTATATCCGTACACGCGCGGGCGTGTGGGCGGCGGCGCGTAGTCGGAGTCATCATAGTAGCCGGAGGGGCCGACGTAGACACCAAATCCGACCTGCGCGGAAGCCGAGCCGGCGGCGGCGAGCGATGCCAGCGCGGCCGCGGTCGCCGTGATGATTGCAAGACGCATGTGACCTCCTGAATGGTCTCGTTTACTAGGCGAACTGACGTTTACCAAACCAAACCAGCCAGCTTTGGAATCGTTCCCGGCGCCGCCAGCGCCACAAAACCGCCACGCCCGGCGCCTCATCTCGCCGGTGCAACCCGCGGGGGACGCGGCGCACGGGGAAGTGACATGCGTGCCGTAACGGCTGTGTTCATTACGCTGCTCGCATTCGGCGTTCCGGCAACGGCGGCAGCGCCCACCAACAAGGCGGCCAGCGTGCCCAAGAAGGGCGAATTCGCCTCCTCCGAGAGCATCCTGCGCTGGATCAATGGCTATCGCGCCAAGCCGGAGCCCGCTAAGGCGCCCGCGGCGGCGCGCGCCATGAGCGAGCTCAATTTATTCCGCGACTTGGAGACGGCCGGTGTCTACGTCGGCTTTCTGGCCGGCGTGCTGGAGACCAATCCCAAGAAAGCGGAAGAGCTGGTCGCCAAAATGTTTCCGATGCCGCCGGAGGATCAGGTCGTCATTGTCCGCGCCATTGCCTATTCCAATCTGCCGGAATGGAAGGCCCTGATGCTCAAGTTTGCCGAGCGCATGCCGGCCCGGCAGGGTTTGATCGACCGTTTCGTGCACGACAAGATGCCGACGCTGAAACAGATTTCCTTGGACTCTGGGGCGGCGCCGCTCGACATGCTGTGGGGCAAATACTTTGCCACCGGCTCCTACGAACCCGTCATGCGCATGGTTTCGATCCTCGAATGGTCGAAGGACCAGAATAACGTCGATCGCTTGACCGTCGGTTCGATGGCGAAGTTGACGCTTGCCACCAATGCCTCGCGCGACAAAGAGCTGATGGACATGCTCAAGACCTCCATGAAGCACGAGACCAAGGAGAACCGTGCGGTCTTGCAGGAAGTGATCGATGCCGCCGAGACCTTCGAGTTCGGGCGGGTGCGCAAGGAAGCGATGGGCGCCATCGACCAGCTGAAGATCAAAGGACCTGCCTCGGCCCGCAACGTCCAGTGGTGGGGAACGGCCGGACAAACTGCCCTTGCGCTCGGCTGCATCGTCGCTGGCGCCATGGGTCACGTGGAAATCGGCATCCCGTGCGTAGTCGGAGGCGCCGTTTCGGGCGCCGCGCTCAAGTACATGACACCGCAATAGCGGTGCCGCCAAAGGGCCTCACGACACCTTCTGTTCCTGATCGGCTTCGGCTTTGGCCTGTTCGGCCGCGTCCGCGGCAAACAGGTCTTCCAACTCCTGCGTCGAGCTGCGCGCGGCCGCCTGCAGCTTTTCCACGTTGGTGTAGTGGCGGTAATCCTCATAGAGCCTGCGCCGATCGTGCACCTTGAAAGTTTCCACCACAAAGCGCACCTCACGCTCCGATAGGCCGAGCCCGCGCAGCAAATCGCGCGTCAGCTCGATCGAGGACAGGAAGGTCTCACGCCGGACCGCGGTCACGCCGACATCCATCAAGCGGTGGGTGTGGCGCCGGTCTCGGGCGCGGGCGTAGATTGGCACATGCGGGTAGTGCTGGCGCACCATCTGGGCGATGCGAACCGATGCTTCGACGTTGTCGACGGCGAGCACGAAGGCGCGCGCCTTGTCCGTCTGGGCCGCTTCCAGGATCTCGTGGCGACTGACGTCGCCGTAGTAGATCTTGGCGCCGAATTTTCGCACGACCTCGACCTGCTCGGGACTGGAGTCGATGGCAGTGATGGCGATCTTCTTGGCCGTCAGGATCCGCGCCACGATCTGCCCGACGCGGCCGATGCCGGCGATCACCACGTGCCCGTCGTTGGCAGGAATGGCGTCGAAGGCGCGGGCGATGATGGGTTTCGGCAGCAGGGTCTCCTCTAGGAGCAGCAACAGCGGCGTTGCCGCCATCGACAGCGTGACGGCGACCGACAGCAGCTCGGCGACCGACTTCTCGAGCACGCCTGAGTGCAATCCGGACGCAAAGAGCACGAAGGCAAACTCACCGCCCTGCGAAATCGCCAGCGCGAAGCGGCGGGCGGGACCGGCCTCAAGACCCGCACGCCGGCCGAGCCCGTAGAGGATTACGCTCTTGATGGCGAGCAGACCCACGACGACGCCAGCGACGAGCCACGGGCTGTGGCCGATCAGCCCGAGGTTGAGCGACATGCCGACCGCCGTGAAAAATAGGCCGAGCAGGAGACCCTCGAAGGGGGCGATGTCGGCCTCGATCTCGTGGCGATAATGCGAGTCGGCGAGCAGCACGCCAGCGATGAAGGCGCCGAGTGACGCCGACAGTCCCGCTTGCTCCATCACCAGCGTAACGCCCACCACGGTCAACAGCGCACTGGCGGTCATCGCCTCTTTGACGCGGGTGCGCGCGACCAGGCTGAAGATGCCGTCAAGCAGGTAACGACCGATCACGACGACCAAGACGATGACGCCGATGGCTTTGGCCGCCGACAGGAGTTCCATTTGCTGCGCCGCATCCTTCACGGTCACGGCGAACAGGGGCGGCAGGGCGATCAGGGGAATGGCCGCCAGATCCTGGAACAGGAGCACGGCGAAAGCCAGCCGACCGTGGCGGAGCGCCAGTTCGCCTCTCTCCTCCAAGATCTGCAGCGCGAAGGCGGTCGAGGACAGCGACAGCGCCAGCCCGGCGAAGACGGCAGCCTGCCAGGCCAGTCCAAACGCCACGGCCACGATGGCCAGCGCCGCACCGGTCAGCGCCACCTGGGCGCCGCCCAGGCCGAAGATGGAGGCCCGCATCGCCCACAAGCGCTTGGGTCTGAGCTCCAGCCCGATCAGGAACAACAAGAGCACGACGCCAAACTCGGCGAAGTGCAGCACCGTGTTCACCTCGTAGAGCGTGAGCACGAAGCCCAATCCGAACGGACCGATCAGGACGCCCACCAGCAGATAGCCCAGCACCTTGCCGATGCGCAGGACCTTGGCCAACGGCGCCGCCACCACGGCCGCGGCCAAGAACAAGGCAACCTGAGTGAGCGTCGCGTCGGTCATCGGCTTCGGCCCGCAGAGTTGGGGACAGGGTGATAGGGAGGCAGGCGGGCTCAAGCAACCGCAAAAAGCCAGGCCGGTGCGATTTGTGGGGGGCACGCGCGCGTCGTGGGCGGCGGCCCTCAGCGACCGTGCGCCCGTGCCGGCGGCCCTTACGAGGAGTACTTAATAGTGCAGCCGTAGGGTCGCGACGTCTTGACGGTGACCGCCTTGCCCGCAACGACCTCGCTCAGTGCCGCATCGACAAAATTCTTGGCCGTCTTGAGATCCTCCAAGCGCGTGGTGGGCTTGTCGTCGATGCCACCCATGTAGACCAGGGCGCCGTCGCCCGTGATCACGTACATGTGCGGGGTCACCTGCGCCCCGTAGCTGCGGCCAACTCCACCCTGGGGGTCCAGCAGAACAGCGGTCGGCGCCGCCCCTCTCTCCTCGGAGAGCTTGTTGGCCTCGAGGCCGTGCACGAAACCCTGTGCGCCGGGCTGCGAGGAGATCAAGGTCAGCCAGACGACGTCGAGCGCCGTCCATTTCTTTTGCAGACCCTGCATGTTGTTGCCGCCGTAGTGTTTGCGCACGTAGGGGCACTCGTGATTGGTCCATTCCAATACCACCGTCTTGCCTTTGAAGTCGGCAAGCGAAACGGAATTGCCATTGCTGTCGACCAACGTGAAATTCGGTGCCGGCGCGCCAAGCCGCGCCTGGGGGCTGGTGTCGGCCGCACGCGAAGATGCCGCGAGGAGTGTCAGAATGCCGGCGCCGCCGAGAAACGCCAGCAGGCTACGACGTCGGATAAAGGACATGCGATTGCTCCGGGCTCGATGACAAACCTAAGATCGCTTTCGTGGCGACGATAGCAGTCAAGCGCAATCGAACACAAATGCGCGCGCGAACAGGCGCGTTTGTTCCCGTCCACGCCCTTGGTATTGCCGCGGCGCCTCCAGCATCAAGAACGGAGCGACGGCCTCGTAGGCCCGGCTCGCGCGCAGCATCAGATCATCGCGACCGATGGCACCGACCAGCTGCAGACCGACGGACAGGCCGCGCTGCGTGACACCGCACGGCAGCGACGCCACCGGCGTCGCTGGCCACGGCGTATTCGCGCAAAAACACCTGATGTGAGGGATGCGAGGAATAGGTCTGGTTCTGATCGACGAAGGGCGTGACAATGTTGGTGGCGTCATGAACGTCGTCGGCGGTACCGACAATGCCGTCCGCACCTGGCAGGTTTGTCGCCCGCGTCAAGACCATGAAATTGGTAGGACTGCCGGCAACGTAGAGCGGATCGTCTGGCTGCAGAGGGATGAAGATGGTACCGCTGCCGCCCTTGGCGATGAGATCTAGGCCGTGGTCGAAGAACTGGCCAAACAACGTCATCCAGGTGTTGAACGGCGCCGAGAGGCCCGAATCGGGCGTGACATTGTTGATGAAGAGGCTGTCGTCGTCCCCGCTCGGCGTGTTGGGATTGTAGGGCGGCTGGTAGCCGGTGCCGAGCGCGGCATTGGCGGCGGTGCCTGCCGCCGCCGCCGCCGGATTTTCCGCGCTTTGAGCGGAAATCAGGTTGCTGATCAGGCGTGGTGCGGGATCGACGACAAAACCCGCCCCGGCGGGATCGACGACGGGATTGGCCGCCGGGTTGACCGCCGTCTGCTGGTAGGACGTCGTGATCCAATCGCCATCTTGGCCCGGATGCGGATCAAACAAGGTGCCATCGATATTCACCTTGACGGTCTGAAAGAAGGGCTCCGCCAGGCGTGGCAGCACCTGATCGACCGCACCGAAGCTCGCCTGCCCCGGCACCGTGCTATTGTTGGTGCCGGAGACTTCGCGCAAGCCGAAGGGCAGATGCGGGTTGACGGGAGGCTGGCCGTTCTCGGCCATCAGGATTTGCGTCAGGATGAAGTCCAAATCGGTCCGGTCGAAAGCAACCATGTACGTCCCTCAGCAGATAGTGCTGGCGGCGGTTCGGGCGCACCGTCGGAGGTCAATCGACGACTTGTCGCAGAGACAGCTTGCCTCACGGAGGGGTTTGCCACCTCTCACGGACCGTCGTTGCGCGCCTGGTTTGGAACCGCCAACCTGGTGTCGCCATCATCGCCACGCAGGCGCTGGCGCCAACAGAGCAAGGTGCAAGAGCGCAGCCGCACTGATGGATTGCGTGGCGCCCCCAAGGAGAGGACCGAGGTTAGACTCTCCGACGGGCCGCAGGACCCCAAAGGTATAACCACATGCAAATGCTTCTTGTTTTCTGCCGACTAGCGCAGGGGAGCGCCAGGGTGGCCAGCCCATGTTCCTCGCGGCCGCGCACGCCAAAGTAAGGCGCAATGGCCAAACCCAGCACGCGCGGAAGGGAAACCATGGCAGGCGATCAGTGAGGGGTCAGACCACGGCTTGGTAGCGCGCCACGCATGTCGCAAGCACCTCCTCGGCGGCTCGGCCCCACCAGCGCTCGGAGAAGATCTCGACTTCCGCTGGTCCGGTGTAGCCGGCCGCCTCGATCCAGGCGCGAATCTTCTGCAACTCGACAATGCCGTCACCCATCATGCCGCGATCATTGAGCAGATCGCGTGTCGGCAGCAGCCAATCGCAGACGTGAAAAGCTAGCAATCGATCGCGGCCCGCCCGCGCGATTTGGCTCTTGAGCTTGGGGTCCCACCAAGTGTGATAGACGTCGACGGCGACGCCGAGGGCGCCGCTGTGGTCCGGATCCAGTGCGTCGCAGATATCGAGCGCGTGCTCGGTGGTATTGACGCAGGCGCGGTCGGCCGCCTGCATCGGATGCAGCGGCTCGATGGCGAGCGGCATGCCGACTTGGCGCGCGTAGGCGAGCGTGGCGGCGATGCCGTCCACGACCTGCGCGCGCGCCAGGCCGATGTCCTTGTGGGCCGGTTGGCCGCCCAACGCCCCGGGCAAGGCGCCCACGACCAGCACCAGGCAGGGTGCGCCCAGCGTCTTGGCCTCATCGACCGCCGCCCGGTTGTCGTCGAGGGCGGCGCGCAGGCCTGGCGGATCGGCGGCAGGAAAGAAACCGCCGCGGCAGTAGCCCGACAGCGCCAGATCAGCCGCCCGCAACTGCCGCGCGACATTTGCGAGCCCGGCGGCCTCAACCTGATCGCGCCAGGGGCAAATGCTGCGGATGCCGCGACGGGCGCAGGCCTCGATGATCGCCGGCAGCGGCAGCTGCTTGCGTAAGGTCGCTGTATTGATGGACAGATGCGCAACGCCCTGAGAGAAATCGCGCATCAAGCAATCCCATGCACGGCTAGCACGCGCACCATCCGGCGGCGCGCCAAGTCGGGATCGCGCAGGAGCCCGGCGCGATCAGCGAGCCGGAACAGTTCGGCCAGATGCGGCAGCGAGCGCGCGCTCTGCTGCCCACCAATCATGACGAAGTGATCTTGCAGGCCGTTCAGGTAAGCCGTGAATACGACGCCGGTCTTATAGAAGCGGGTCGGGGCCTTGAAGATATGCCGTGACAGGGGGACGGTCGGCTCAAAGATTGCGTCGAACTGTTGCCGATCACCGGCCGCGAGCGCGCTGAGCGCGGCGGAGGCGGCCGGCGCGATGGCATCGAAGATGCCGAGCAAAGCGTCGCTGTAGCCCTGCGCGTCGCCGGCGATAAGCTCCGCATAGTTAAAGTCATCCCCCGTATACATGCGCACGCCTGCGGGCAGCTGGCGGCGCATGGCGATCTCCTTGTCCTTGTCGAGCAGTGAGATCTTGATGCCGTCGACCTTGGCGACGTTGGCCTTGATGATGCCGGCCGCGGTTTGCATCGCCCGGCCATGGTCGCCGCTACCCCAGTAGCCGGCGAGTGCCGGATCGAACATCTCGCCCAGCCAGTGCATGATTACGGGAGCCTTCGCCTGCGCCAGCACGCGGTCGTAGACGCGCTCGTAGTCGCTTGCGGACTTGGCGATGCGGGCCAGCGCCCGGCTCGCCATTACGATCAGGCGACCGCCGACGGCTTCGATCGCGGTCATCTGCTCCTCGTAGGCCCTAATCACATCGTCGACGGAGCCGACCTCGGCGGGATCGAGATGATCGGTGCCGCAACCGCAGAAGATCAGGGCAGGTCGGCCGTTGCGCGCCTCCCAGGCTGTCGCCGCCCGTGTGGCGCGCCCGATCAGCTCCAGCGAGGTTGGCCAATCGAGACCCATGCCGCGCTGGGCCGTGTCCATGGCTTCGGCGACGCCAAGGCCGAGGTCCCAAAGGTATTCACGGGTTGCAATGGTCCGGTCCCAATCAATCGCACAATCGAGCCAGGGATCGTTGGCGGCGGTCGCATCGGCCACCACATGGGCGGCGGCCAGCGCGACGCGATTGCATGTAGCTGCGGCCTTGTCGGGGTAGGCGCGCGGTTCCGATAGCACGAAGGTCTCAAGCTTGCCGGCCGCCGTCGGCAGGTTGATGCGCATGGTGGAGAGGATGGGTGCATTCATGTGGTTTGGTTCCGGTCTGTCCTCAGTTGCAGTTTTTTGCCGTGCCTTCTCGTGGCGCCCTGGCGGCAGGCTGCCGCCGGCGCGCGGCGCCAGCCAAGGTGTGTCGCCTCAAACCTCGAGCTCGGGAACGTCGATCCACCGCCGCTCCTTCCAACTCTTGAGCGCACACTCGACGAGCTGCACGCCCTTGGCACCTTCGAGCAGATCCCACGTGTAGGGAGCGCCTTCGGCGACGTGGCGGATAAAGGCTTCCCATTGCAGTTTGAAACCGTTGTCGAAGCTTTGCGTATCGGGCACCGGCTGCCAGCCCTGGTAGAAATTGATCGGCTGCCTGACGTCGGGGTTCCAAACCGGCTTAGGCGTCGCCATGCGCTGCTGGCAAACCACGTCCTGCAGGCCCGCCACCGCCGAGCCGTGCGTGCCGTCCACGTGCAAGCTCAACAGATCGTCGCGCCGCACGCGCGTGGCCCATGAGCTGTTGAAATGCGCAATCACGCCGCCGGCGAGCTGGAAGGTCGCATAGGCCGCATCGTCGGCGGTGGCCTTGTAGCACTCGCCGGCTTCGTCGATCCGCTCGGGGATGTGCGTGGCGCCCAGGCAAGACACCGACCTCACGCTGCCGAAGGTGTTGTCGAGGACGTAGCGCCAGTGGCAGAGCATATCGAGAATGATGCCGCCGCCATCTTCCTCCCGATAATTCCAGGACGGGCGCTGCGCCGGTTGCAAGTCCCCCTCAAACACCCAGTAGCCGAACTCGCCGCGCACCGCGAGCAAGCGACCGAAGAACCCCGAATCGATCATCTGCTTGAGTTTCCTCAGTCCCGGCAAGAACAGCTTGTCCTGCACCACGCCGTGCTTGATGCCCGCGGCCTTGGCCTGCCGCACGATCGCCATGGCCGCCTCGAGATTGGTCGCCACCGGCTTTTCGCAATAGACGTGCTTGCCGGCCGCGATCGCCTTGGCAAGCAAGGCCGGCCGCATTTGCGTGGTTGCCGCATCGAAAAAAACCGTGTCGTTGCGATCGGCGAGGCAGGCCTCGAGATTGCTGCTCACGCGGGAAAGCCCATGCGCCTTAGCGAGCTGCGCCAGCTTATCCTCGTTGCGCCCCACCAGGATCGGATCGGGCATCACGCGGTCGCCGTTCGCCAGCAGCACGCCACCCTCGGCGCGAATGGCTGCAATGGACCGGGCCAGGTGCTGGTTTGCGCCCATGCGCCCGGTCACGCCGTACATCACTATGCCGAGCCGTCGCACTGCCATCGCCTGCCTCCCGGAGATTTGCGAAAGGCCAGTTAGGGTGAGCGCCGAACCGCTGTCAACGTGGCCGGCCCAAGGCCTCACCTGCCGAGGACATGGCGGCGCGTGGGCGGCTAAGACGGGGAGGGCGGCGCGCCAGCACGTCCCCTCTCAGGCTGCGCGCTCCAGCCGGCACTGGAAGCAATTGTTTGCGGCGGAGCGGACGTGAATGTAGGCGAGGCGCGGATCGGCGAACATCGCCTCGGCGGCCGCGACGATTTGGGCCGTCGGCACGATCTGGCCCGAGCCGTAGACGATGCGGTCGTCGGCCCCGTAGCCGCGCACGAGATAACGCTCGCTTGCCAGCATGGCCGGCACCTCGGCGCCCGGCACGTGACGGGCGCAGGCGTCGGCGTGCAGGAAAATGGGGCCTTGCTCCGCATAGGGCTGCGGGGAGGGAAAGGGACGATGGGAGAGGAGCAAAAAGGGCTCGCCCGCGGCGACCGGCCTGAGGCAGTGGCGGCAAGGCACGCCGCGGCCTGGCGAGACGTGGCGCTCAGGCATCTGAGCATTGGCATCTCGGCCGTCCGCCTGCAGTCTGCGCACCAGAAGCGTCTCGAGGGCGACAAAACGGACGGGCATGCGCTTTGCCTCGCAAAATGGCGTATCATCGCCATGGCCATAGCCGGCGCCGGCGATGGCGGCGACCCGAAAGCTGTGCACGCGTTGGCAAAGTGGTGGCCTCCGCCGCGGCCTCGAGCAGAGACGAGTAAGCAGCGCAAGGAGAGGACCTGTGCTCAATTACGTTGCCGTGCTGTTGGCTGCGCTTGCGAGCTTCGCCTTCGGCGCCGCCTGGTATGGCGTGCTCGCCAAGGCCTGGCTGGCCGCCCGGGGTGTCGTCGATGGGCAGCAAGCGATGGCCCGTGTGGGTCCAATTCCCATTCCCTATCTCATCGCCTTCCTCGCCGAGTTGGTCATGGCCTGGATGCTCGCTGGCATTCTCTTGCACCTGGCGCGCGCCGGCCTAGCGCTGGGCCCGCGCAACGGCCTGATCTCGGCGGCTTTCCTGTGGCTCGGGTTTATCGCCACCACGCTCGTGGTCAACCACGCCTTCCAGGGCGCCAAGACGGCGCTGACCATAATCGATGGCGGACACTGGCTGGGCGTGCTGCTGATCCAGGGCGCAATTTTGGGCGCCTGGGGCATCAGCTAGCTGCGTGCACGGGCACACGCGCGCGCCAGGGAGACCCCTGGCCGCCAGCAAACCTCCGGCGAGGTCGGCCTGCGCCAAGCACGTTCGACCAAGGAGCCAGTTGCTCATTGAGCCCCAGTGCCGATAATAGAACCAAACCAGAGGCCCTCCCGGGAGGAACCAATGTCGGAGAAAATCTATAACGTACCCGCCGAGTGGACGAGCCGCGCCTGGGTGGACAACGCCAAATACCTGTCGATGTTTAAGCGTTCCGTTGAGGACCCGAACCAATTCTGGGGCGAGGTCGGCAAGCGCATCGACTGGATCAAGCCCTACACGCGCGTGAAGAATACCTCCTACGCCCCCGACAATGTCTCTATCAAGTGGTACGAGGATGGTACCCTCAATGTCTCCGCCAACTGCATCGATCGGCATTTGAAAAAGCGAGCCGATCAGGTCGCCATTATCTGGGAAGGCGACGACCCAACGCACGACGAAAAAATCACCTATCGCCAGCTGCACGAGCGCGTCTCAAAGTTTGCCAACGTGCTCAAAGCCAACGGCGTCAAAAAAGGCGACTGCGTCACTATTTATCTGCCGATGATTCCCGAGGCGGCCTACGCCATGCTCGCTTGTAGCCGCATCGGCGCGGTGCATTCGGTGGTCTTTGGCGGTTTCTCTCCGGACAGCCTGGCGGGTCGCGTCATCGATGCCAACTCCAAGTTCATCGTCACCGCCGATGAGGGGGTGCGCGGGGGCCGCGCTATCCCGCTCAAGAAGAACACCGATGAGGCCCTGAAAAAATGCACGGGTGACGAAAAGGTGCTGGTCGTGCGCCGCACCGGTAATCAGGTGCCGTGGACGGCCGGCCGGGATATTTGGCTCCACGACGAACTCGTTAAGGTGAGCGCCGACTGTCCGCCCGAGCCGATGCAGGCGGAGGATCCCCTCTTCATCCTCTACACCTCGGGCTCGACCGGCAAGCCGAAGGGGGTTTTGCATACGACCGGCGGCTATCTAGTCTACGTCGCCCTCACACACGAGCTGGTCTTCGACTATCACGATGGCGACATCTATTGGTGCACCGCCGATGTCGGTTGGGTGACGGGACACAGCTATATCCTGTACGGCCCGCTTGCAAACGGCGCCACCACCCTGATGTTCGAGGGCGTACCCAACTACCCGACCGCCTCGCGTTTCTGGCACGTGATCGACAAGTGGGGCGTCAATGTTTTCTACACGGCCCCCACGGCGATCCGCGCCTTGATGGGCGCGGGCGACGACTTCGTCAAACGCACGGACCGCTCGTCCCTCAAGCTGCTCGGCAGCGTGGGTGAGCCCATCAATCCGGAAGCCTGGGAGTGGTACTACCGCGTGGTTGGCGACGGTCGCTGCCCCATCGTCGATACCTGGTGGCAGACCGAAACCGGTGGCATTCTCATCACGCCACTGCCCGGCGCCACCAAGCTCAAGCCAGGGTCGGCGACGCGACCGTTCTTCGGTATCAGGCCGGCGCTGGTCGACGACAAGGGCACGGTCCTGGACGGCGCGGCTTCGGGCAACCTCGTGATCCTCGACAGTTGGCCTGGGCAGATGCGCACCGTGTTCGGCGATCACGAGCGCTTCGTGCAGACCTACTTTTCCACCTACAAGGGCATGTATTTCACCGGTGACGGCTGCCGCCGGGACGTGGACGGCTACTATTGGATCACCGGCCGCGTCGACGACGTCATCAATGTGTCCGGGCATCGCCTGGGCACGGCGGAGGTGGAATCAGCCCTGGTCGCGCACGCCAAGGTGGCCGAAGCCGCCGTGGTCGGCTACCCCCACGACATCAAGGGCCAGGGCATCTACTGCTATGTGACCCTGATTGCCGGCAACCAACCGAGCGAGGAACTGAAGAAGGAGCTCATTCAGCACGTGCGCAAGGAAATCGGCCCCCTCGCCACGCCCGACCAGATCCAATTCGCTCCGGGACTGCCGAAAACGCGCTCCGGCAAAATCATGCGTCGCATCCTGCGCAAGATCGCCGAGGACGATTTTGCCAATCTGGGTGACACCTCCACGCTGGCCGAGCCCGCGGTGGTCGAGGACTTGGTCGGCAATCGGCAAAATCGGCGCAAGGCGGCCGCCGGCTAAGGGCCGCCGCAGGGCCTCTCTGGAGAGTGTCCATTGCCCTGTGCATAAGAGCGCCTGGCCGCCAGCAGGACCCTTGACCGTGGCTTTTGTGCCAGCCAGGGCGATAAATTTGCCAGGCCGGCCTTGCGCGATAGGAAGATCGTGCGTGGGCGGGCTATGCTGATCCGGGGTCCTTTGTGCGGGAGTTCGGGACCGATGTTACAAGCTGCGCCGCAGTTTTCACCGTTTCAGCTGCTGGAGGCCGGGCGTCGCGCCGAGGCGGAAGGCCACATCGACGCCGCCTATCAATACTATCGCCAAACGGTGGACCAATTCGCCTATAGCGCCGAGGCGGCGCAGGCGCGCGAAGGCCTGGCCCGCCTCAACGGCGGCCGGCAGCCAAATATTTGGCACCTCAACGGCACGCCGCAAGCCAATGACGGCGCCAGTCGTTGGAACGGCGCGGCGCGCAAGGCGCGGCGCCATAAGCTGCCAACGCCCCGCAACCACTACCGCGTCAGCAGTTTTCTCGCCGGCCTTGTCAGCCTGCTCGGCTCGCTGATGGTGGCCGCAGGCCTTGCGGCGGCCCCGCTGCATCTTGCGCTGGGTCGCCCCGAGATCGGCATCGGCAGCGGCGGTGTGCTGACGGTTGCCGTCGCGCTCGCCGCCCTCGGATTGGTCACGGTGGCCTTCGGTCAGGCGGTTCGCGCCCTGTTTGATCAAGCCAACGCCACCCGCGAACTGGTGGCAATCGAGCGTGCCAAGGCCGGCGTGGACTGAACGTTGCGAAAGCGCGTGGCTGGGGACGTTCCCACCGAGAACGTCCCCGTCAGGCGGCGGCCGGCGGCGTCGAGGAGAACGACGCCCCGGCGTGCAGGCCTGTCAACGGCTGATCCCCTCTCAATAGTAACCGTAGCCGTTGACGCAACCGTAGTAGCGGTTCCACCAGTAGCGGCTGCCCGTATGGATTGCGCGCCGCTTCAGCCAATAGCACCCATCGCCATAGCCGTAGCCGTAGTCGTAGTAATAGGGGGCGAAGGCGAAGACGCGGTGATGCCGATGGTGCCGGAAGGCAAAGTGATGTCGGCCCGAAAAGGCATGGGATCTTGCCGCCATGCCACCCCAGTGCCCACCTCTCCAGTGCCCGCCGCCGCCACCCCAGTTTCCGCCGCCGCCATGCCGCGCCTCGGCCGCACCGGCCGCTACTGACATGAGAGCCGCGGCGAGAATGCTTGCCAGCAGCGCAGTCTTTTTCTTGATTGGCATGATACAACCTCCATGGTGTCCAGCGTGATCCTTGGGGGTCATGGCGCAGTGTGGCATGGTGGCGGCGAACCGTCTTTTCAAAAAATCGCGACGAACGCCATTCAATTCGCAAAAAAGCAAGGCAGCGGCGTCCTTTGCTTTGCCGTGCTGGGAGACGATAGCATGCAAGAAAAGACGCGGTCGCAAACCGCTTCGGCGTTCCAATGGGACGACCCGTTTCTGCTCGAGGGTCAGCTCAGCGAAGACGAGCGCATGATCCGCGATACCGCGCGCGGCTATGCGCAGGAAAAGCTCCTACCGCGCGTGATCGACGCCTATCTCAACGAGAAGACCGATCGGGAGATCTTCAACGAGATGGGTGCGCTCGGCCTGCTTGGCGTGACCGTGCCGGAGCAATACGGCTGCGCCGGGGCGAACTACGTCTCCTACGGGCTCGTGGCGCGCGAGATCGAGCGCGTCGACAGCGGCTATCGCTCGATGAATAGCGTGCAGTCCTCCCTCGTCATGTATCCGATCTATGCCTACGGCTCGCAAGCGCAGCGTGACAAATACCTGCCCAAGCTCGCCGCGGGCGACTGGGTCGGCTGCTTCGGCCTAACCGAGCCCGACGCCGGCTCCGATCCCGGTGGCATGAAAACGCGTGCCGAGAAGGTCGCCGACGGCTATCGGCTGACGGGCACCAAGATGTGGATCTCCAATGCACCGATAGCCGACGTGTTCGTGGTCTGGGCCAAGTCGGCAGCGCACGATGGCGCCATTCGCGGCTTCGTGCTCGAAAAGGGCATGCGGGGTCTCTCGGCGCCCAAGATCGGCGGTAAGCTGTCCTTGCGCTGCTCGATCACCGGCGAAATTGTCATGGACGGTGTCGTCGTTCCCGAGGAAAACCTGCTGCCAAACGTGTCTGGGCTCAAGGGACCCTTCGGCTGTCTCAACCGCGCGCGCTACGGCATCGCCTGGGGTGCAATGGGGGCCGCGGAAGACTGTTGGCACCGGTCCAGGTCCTACACGCTGGAGCGCAAGCAGTTTGGTCGACCACTGGCGGCCACCCAGCTCGTGCAGAAGAAGCTTGCCGACATGCAGACCGAGATTGCCTTGGGCCTACAGGGAGCGCTCCGGGTCGGTCGCTTGCTCGACGAAGGCAAGGTGGCGCCGGAGATGATTTCCATCGTCAAGCGCAACAATTGCGGCAAGGCGCTCGATGTCGCGCGCAGCGCCCGCGATATGCACGGCGGCAATGGGATCCAGATCGAGTACCATGTCATGCGCCACGCCGCCAACCTCGAGACCGTCAACACCTACGAAGGCACCCACGACGTGCACGCCTTGATCCTGGGCCGCGCGCAGACCGGGCTGCAAGCGTTTTTCTGACACCGGGTGCCCTGCCGGCTCAAGGCTTGCGCACCTCGTGGGCCGTGATCGCTGCGGCGATAATGGCATCCTCAGCGAGCCTGCGGGCCTGGCCAGGCGCGGAGCTGAGGCGCGCCAGCGCACCATAGTTGGCGCTGAATGGCTCGGTCGGATCGTCTGGAAGCTGACGAATATCTGCCACCGGATGCACCTGGGCAGGCAAGCCATCGGCTTCCAGGACGGGTGGGCCGCCGACTTGGGCGGCCTGCGGGGCCGGTGAACTTGCGCAACCCGCCAGCGCGAGCGCGGCCACCAAGGGCCCAAGGCACAGATGTGCGAGCGACGGCAGCCGAGCGAGACGACGCAACCAACCCATGACCAACGCCTTCACTGACGCACCGACGCCAGAAAATCATGGACGGGTTAATGCGCAGATAACGCCTGCGCCATGACGAGCCGGGCCGGCGCGACGGCAGCGCTCACGGTCTGCCTTCCTCGAATGGCCCGGTTCAACAGTGCCCGCAGTGAAAATAAGCACCTTGGCTCAAGACCTTGGCGGCAACAGGCGCGGCAGTGTGAAAGGTGTGAACAAGTCATGAATGCCCTGTTCAGAGTGAGTTCAAGGAGGGCCCGCTAGCCTGAGGCCACCCTGAGAGTTCTATCTTCCCCGGCGTGATCCAAGGGGGGCGCGGTGTTCAGGGTCGCCGCGCCCTTTTTTTATGCGCTCGGGTGCTGCTAGCGCCCGCGCCGCAAGCGCAGGGCTAACGAGGGCCTCAGGCGACCTCGACGAGGTCGGCGTAAAACTGCTCGATGATCTCGGGGAGATGACAGGACGAATAAGGGTTGGCGGGGCCCGAGGCGCCCTCCGTCGGCAGCACCAGACGGCCCGAGCGTAGCACGTGATCTTCGGGCAGGTTTTGCAGACCCCGGCGCAGCATCGCTAAGATGGTCGTTTCTTCGAAGGTGACAGCGCCCTGTGGCGATCTGCGCCCGAGCCGATCGGGTCGGAACAATGCATCGTCTCCCTCACCGCAATTGGAATCGTCGAAGGCACACGCATAGGCAAGGCGCAGCGGGCCTTTTGACCCGCCAACCTCGGCTGGGCGATCGCCCTCAGCCAGCACCGTGGCGAGCGTCGCACAGGCCTTGGCGACGAGCTGCTCCTTCAGCGTGTGGTAGGTGGTGGCATCGGCAATGTTGCCATGCTCGAAAATGACAAAGAGATTCTTCCAGGGCTCGGCGTGAAAGCTGCGGCCCTGTGCATCCTGGATCAAGAACATCAACCACAGATAGGCAGAATAGTAACCCGAGGCTGGCGAGGCGCTTCCCGCCACCGTCACGTCATTGTGCCGGCATTCGAGGACCAAGCGGCCGTTCATGGGCTGACGTCGGCTGGCATCTGAACCGCCGCGAACCAGCGCCTGGGCCGCACTTATTTCGGCGTCCGAAAGGCTTGGCCCCCACCGGAACCGACCGGTGGCGACAAACGGTGCCGCGTGGATATTGAAGGGTTTGTCGACCTGATCGTTCGCGCGCCTGTTGAGGATGGCGCTGAGTTTAGCGCGGAAATCCAGGCTCAATCCGCCCTTGATCAAAATGTCGATCGAATTGTTTTCGTCACCATAGCCATACTGGATCATCAAGTCGCTGGACGGATCCTCGCCGATCGCCCACGCCTCGCATGAGCAGGGCTGAATACTTGGACCCCACAACAGCCAACAATTGAAAAGGAACGAGCGCAACTCGCGAAGCTCAGGCGCATAAAACGCGTCTTTTTCAATCAGCCGGCGATAGTTGTCGAGCACCAGGTTCCAGCCATCCTCGTCGGCGAAGCGGTTGACGAGCCCCGTGATCAGAAAAATCGGCGCGATGTAGCCCGATTCAAAACGCGCCTCAGTCAGAAAACGGTCGGGATCCTCGGCCTTGGCCAGCGCGCGGCGTTCGAGAGCCTCGAAGTAGCGCTTGATCTTGGTGCGGCTGTCGTCGAGCTGAGGAAAATCGGCGATGGCAACGGGCCCCAGGGGCTGCTCGTCGGCGCGCGCCAACCGAAGCTGGCGCAGGAGCCAGACCATTGCCGCCACAGCGATGCCCGGCTCCTCCGTCAGGCGCTCACGCAGCAACTGTCTCACCCGCTTACGGCGGCGGACCTCGCCAGCTTGTGCCTTCTCGAGACGACGCACATACTCGCGTTCGGTGTAGTCGCGGCGGCTAGGACGGGTCACGCGCGGCTGCAGGATTTGTAATTCGATATAGTAGCGCGCCCCGATGAAGCGACGGCGCGGGAAGGCAAACAGCAGAGCCGGCGCGTACCACGACAGCAACAAGACGCGGGCAACGCCGCGCAGCCACTGGCTGGTGCGCACAAACCATCCCTCGTGCGGCTCGAACGCCACCTCGCTAATGAAATTGCCGGCGCGGGCGATGCCATAGAGAATGTAGCCGGCCGTGAGCAGCCCAATCAAAAGCGATATTTCTTCTTTGTATGGCCTGGTGGACTGCCACGCCCAATCCAGTGTGTTCATCGCTTCCCCCACACGCATGCCAATCCAGGCGCGATGCCGCGCAAGATACTGGCACCGGTCCGGCGTCTGTAGATGAGGCCAGGCCCTACGGGCGGATCAACGGGAAGATGTGGTGCAATTGTTACACGCAAGTGAGCACGCGGCGTAGCGTCAACGGCTCGCCGGTTTGAGCCCCCGGCTCGGGAAGGCGCGTGGCATCCTTGAGTTCGAGCAGGTTGATGCGTGCGCCCGTGGCGGCGAGTTCCGCAAGAAGAGCCAATTGGCGGCCCGCCTCAGCGTTGGCCTCGGGCTCGCCACCCTTGAGCACGGAGATGGCGAAGAAACGCTGCAGGTGGTGGCGCAGAAGGGCGGGACTGAGCGTGGGCGTGCGCGCGCCAAGCACCGCAAAAACGAGGTTGTGGTCGGGCGCCTGCTCGACGGCAAGCGCAGGCTGAACGTAGGCAAAGTCGACAATCTTGGCGCCCTGACGCGCCCAAAGCGCGATCCGTGCCAACTGATCGAGGCCGGTGGCCTGGGTATCCAGCGCGTAATCCTGCACGCTCAGGCGGTAGGGATCGTTCTGCTCAATAAAGATATAGACCGCGGGCGAGGGCTCGGAGGCTGGCCCGGGGTGGGGAACTTCCGGCGCATTCGTGTGTCCGAACAGGGCGAGCGCGAGGGAGGCCAAATCGCCGACCATCGTCTTGAGGACGCCGCGGCGACGGTAGGTCGGCTGCACAAAAATGTAGTTCAGGTTCAAACTGAGCGACGGCCGGCGCGTGTCGGGGTCGGCCACGGGAAAGACGATGAAGTTTAGTCCCCCGACCATCTCCTCGCCGTTGCGTGCCACGACCACGAACTCGCGAAAAGGCCCATAGTAATCGCACAGACGACGATAGGCGCAACCTTCATTCAGCGCCAGGCACTCGGCAAAGCCGGCAAAGCCTTCCTTTTCGTTGGGGAGCACGAAGGCGTTGTCGTAGGCCCGGAAGAACTGTTCGAGCAAGCCGTCGCGGGCCGAAATCGATCCGTCATAGGTGAGGCCGGCCGGCGATCTCACCCGCAGCCAGGGTCCATGGGCCTCAACCCTTGCTGCTGCACCGAGACGCATCGATCGCCTCATCGAGCTGCCATCAGGCTTTGGCCTCGCGAGCGCGGGCCATGCAAGGCACAATAACAGATCTTGAGCGGCACGGCGGCGCGGGAAATCGCTCTGCCGCCCGCACCTAGCCGCACCGAGCCGGGGCAAAAGGCCAGACCCAACCCACGCGCCTGTTCTATCTGACGTCGCTCCCGGCCGACCGCTGCCGAGACTAGCCGCCGCCCACCGCGCAAACGGCGGCCAGACACGTCAGGAGCTGGTCTTGTGTGTATGGCTTATTAAGAAAGGCCGTTTTGCCGTCGCCCTTGAAGCGCTCGCGCAGCTGCGCCTCCTCATAGCCGCTGGCGATGACGACGGGCAAAGCTGGGTAGAGCGCGCGCAATTCCAGCACCAATACGTCACCCTTGCGGTCAGGCAGGCCGACGTCGACGACGGCGGCGTCGATCTCGCCGTGCATTAGGCGGACCTTACCCATCGCATCCATGACCGACGCTGCCGGCTCGACGCGATAGCCTGCATCCTCGAGATATTCGGTGGCGAGGATTCGCACCAGCGCTTCGTCCTCGACCAGCAGGATGCGCGCGGGTCGCGCGCGCGTATCAAGAATGTCTCGCAGTTTGGTCCCCACCGCCGCGTAGGTGAAAGGCTTGGTGATAAGCTGCACGCCGGGATCGAGCCGGCCCTCGTGCACGATGGCGTTGCGCGCATAGCCGGTCGTAAAGAGGATCTTGAGGTCGGGCCGCCGCTTGCGGGCCTGGTCGGCGAGTTGCCGACCGTTCATGCCGCCAGGAAGGCCGACATCGGTGAACAACAGGTCGATTTCCGGGTGCGCATCGAGCACGCGCAGGGCAGCGTGACCCGTTGCGGCCTCAAGGATCGAGTAGCCCAATTCGCGCAGGATCTCCTTCGAATAGGTGCGCACGTCGTCGTCGTCCTCAACCACGAGGATGGTCTCCGCGTCGGCGACGCTGCGCGGCAGCACGCGCTGGTCGGGTTCGCCCACGACGTCGGCATCGCCATGCAGCCGCGGCAGGTAGAGTTTAACCGTCGTGCCCTGTTGCGGCTCCGAATAGATCTTGATGTGACCGCCCGACTGTTTGACGAAGCCATAGACTTGCGATAGCCCAAGACCGGTGCCTTGGCCGACGTCCTTGGTGGTGAAAAACGGTTCGAAGGCTCGCTCCAGCACCTGTTTGGTCATGCCAATGCCGGTGTCGCTGACGCAAATGACGACGTATTGACCGGGCACCACCTCCGCTTGCACGGCGGCATACCCCTCGTCGAGGTAGGCGTTCGCCGTCTCGATCGTCAGCTTGCCGCCGGCGGGCATGGCATCGCGCGCGTTGACCGCCAGGTTGAGGACGGCGACCTCGAGTTGGTTGGGATCGACGTGGGCGCGCCAGAGACCGCCGGCAAGAACGGCCTCGATGGCGATCTGTTCGCCGATCGTGCGCCGCAGCAGATCGGACATGCCGCTGACAAGGCGGCCGATATCGACAGGCTTCGGATCCAAGGGCTGTCGGCGTGAAAAGGCGAGCAACCGTTGCGTGAGGGCGGCCGCCCGCTGCGCGCCGCGCAGCGCATTATCCGTCGATCGCGCCAATCGCGCCGCGTCCAAGCTGGAGGCTTGCAACCCCCGCTGCAGGGTCTCCAGATTGCCCAGAATGATCGTCAGCAGATTGTTGAAATCGTGCGCCACACCGCCGGTAAGCTGGCCGATGCCTTCCATTTTCTGGGCTTGCACGAGCTGTTCTTGCGCCTTTTGCAGCGCGTTTTGGGTTTCCCGGCGCTCGCTGACGTCGCGCGTGACCTTGGCGAAGCCGATCAGCCGCCCCTTCTTGTCGGCGATGCGATTGATCACCACGCTGGCCCAAAAGCGCGAACCATCCTTGCGCACACGCCAGCCCTCGGTCTCGAACTTGCCGCTGTCGCGGGCGATGGCCAGCGCCCGCTCGGGAGCGCCCGCCTGGCGGTCTTCCTCGGTGTAGAAGCGGCTGTAGTGCTGGCCGACGATATCCTCGGCGCTATAGCCCTTGATGCGCTGGGCCCCAGTGTTCCAATTATTGACGATGCCACGCGGATCGAGCATGTAGACCGCGTAGTCGGTGACGCCGTCCACGAGCAATTGGAAACGCCCTTCGGCTTGTTTTCGCTCTTCGGCTTCGGCCACCAGCCTGGCATTCGTCGCCGCCAGTTCCGCCGTGCGCTCGCCGATCTTTCGCTCGAGGCCCTGCTCGCTCTCGCGCAGGGCCGCTTCGATCTTTCGCCTGCGTTCGATTTCCGCTTGCGCGGCCCGATATAATCGCGCCTTGTCAATGGCGATGGCGGCTTGGCTGGCAATGGCGGCGACGATGCGTTCGGCGCGTTCGCCGAACACGCCGGGCCCGGAATGTCCAAAAAACAGCCCGCCCAGCACCTCGCCCGAGCGAGCTACGACCGGAACCGCGAGATAACTGCGGACCGGCAAATGGCCGGGCGGCATGCCGTGGTAGGGCGCGTTCTTGCCGTAACGCGGATCTTTGCTGATGTCGGGGGAACGCACGATCCCGGTGCCGCGGAAGGTGGGGGAAAAGACCTCGGTATTGCGCGGCATTGGGAACTTGGCGAAGGCTTCGCGCGGCGCGCCTGAGAGCGTGTAAAGGGTGTAAGATTCACCCTTGTCGTCGATCACGTTGTAGAAGAACGAACCGAAGGCGGCACCCGAGAACTTGGTGGCCGCGTCCGTCACCACCTGCACGGCACGTTCCAAATCGATTTCGGCCGCAAGCGCGGTGCCCACCTCGTTGAGCAGCTCAAGGATTTCGGCCTCTTCACGCAGGATGCGCGCCGATTCCTGGCGGGTGGCCGCAAGCTTGAGATTGGTTTCTACCCGCGCCAGCAGCTCGCGCGCCGAGAACGGCTTGACCAGATAGTCGTCTGCCCCCGCGCGCAGGCCCTCGATTTTCGCCTCTTCCCCGGCACGCGCCGACAGGAAGATGACGGGGACATCGTGCAGACCTTCATCCTCGCGCAGTTTTGTCAGCAGCTGAAAACCGTCGAGACCCGGCATCATCACGTCGGAAAGAATGAGGTCCGGCGCGCGCCGCCGCGCCGCGGCGAGCGCGGCTTCGCCGTCGACAACTGCCTCGACGCGGTAACCCGACTTGGCGAGCAAGCGCTCGACGTAGGCCCGCATGTCGGCATTGTCGTCGGCGAGGAGCACTAGCTGGTCCCGGCGTGGCGCCAGGGGCTCCGGCGGGCTCAGGTCTTCGGTCCCCGAGGCAGTGGGCGGCTCGTGCTCCACCTCGGAGAGCCAGGCCAGCACCTCTTCCACATAGGCTTGGGCGCGCTGCCGGGTGGGTCCGCCGCCACGGCTGACGCCGATTTTGTCGGCGGGAAGGTGAGCCGTGCCCATCGGCACCGTCACCGTAAAGGTGGATCCCTCATTGACGCGGCTCGCCACCGTGATGTTGCCGCCGTGCAGCTTTACCAATTCTTGCACCAAAGCAAGGCCGATGCCGCTGCCTTCGATGCTGCGCCCGCGCGCGCCTTCGACGCGACGAAAGCGCTCGAACAGGTGCGGCAACTCCTCAGCTGGAATGCCGGTACCCGTATCGCTGATAGCCATCTCGGCGGCGCCCGCGTCGGCAGTCGGCCGCACCACAATTCTGATCTGCCCCGCGAAGGTGAATTTGAAGGCGTTGGACAGGAGATTGAGAACCACCTTTTCCCACATGTCGCGATCGACGTAGACCGGCTCGGGCAGCGCTGCACAATCCAACAGCAGGCGGAGGCCGGCCTTATCCATGGCCGACTGAAAATTCGAGGCGAGCTCGCGCACGAACTCGGCAAGCTCGACCGGCTCGAAACGCGCCTGCACGCGGCCGGCCTCGAGACGCGAGAAATCGAGCAGCGCGTTGACGAGTTTGAGCAGGCGCAACCCATTGCGTTGGGCGAGCGCGATCAGCGCGCGATTTTCCGCGGCCGGTGCGCTGTCCGCCTTGGCCAACGCCTCCTCGAGCGGTCCCAACATCAGCGTCAATGGCGTGCGAAACTCGTGGCTCACATTGGAAAAGAACGCCGTCTTGGCATGATCGAGTTCGGCCAGGACCTCGGCGCGCCGGCGCTCTTCCTCATAGGCCTGGGCGTTGGCGAGTGCAGCGCTGATCTGCCCGGCAACCAGGCCGAGGAAACCTCGGTAACTTTCGTCAAACACCCGGAAGGGATTCAAGCCGACAATCAGGACGCCGGCCCGACCCGTCTCCCCGGAGGCCAAGATGGGAAGGGCGACGGCTGCCGCCGGCGGCTGGTGCCATGCGCCGCAGGGAAGCCCGACGCCCGCCCTGGCGGCAAGGTCGGAAATCAGGCGCGGCTGCTGATCGCGCAACACCTCTGCCAGCGGCCAAAGCGCCGGCTGGGTCGCCCCACCCCGGGCGATGGCGTGGTCTTCGGCGATGCCGGCAGCGCCGACCAGCGACATTGCCCCGCCGCCGGGCTCGACCAGGTAGATCAGCGCAAAGGGTAGATCGCGCGCATTGGCGGCAAGCGCCTTGGCCGCTTGCCGGCAAACCTGCTGCCAGGTGCGGGCCTCGGCGGTCTTGGTCGCCAGCTCGCGCAACAGGGACAGTTGCCGCTCGCCGATCACGCGCTGCGTGTCGTCGGTATTGGCACAGATGATGCCGGCGGCGTTGCCATCATCGTCCGGAATCGGACTATAGGAAAAGGTGTAGTAGGTCTCCTCGGGGTAGCCGTGCCGCTCCATGATCAGGAGTTGCTCCTCCACGTAGGTTCCCACATCGCCGGTCATGGCCCTGGCGAGCATGGGACCGATATCGTCCCAGATCTCACGCCACACTTGCGAGGTCGGCCGGCCCAGCGCCCAGGCATCCTTGCCGCCGATGATCGACTTGTAGGGGTCGTTGTAGAAGTAGATCAGATCCGTGCCCCAACCGATCCAAATCGGCTGCCGCGAGGTCAGCATGATGCGCACTGCGGTTCTGAGACTTTGCGGCCAGGCCTGGGATGGCCCAATTGAGGTGGCACTCCAGTCAAACTGGCGCAGGCGCCGGGCCATGTCGCTGTCGCCAGCAAAGAGGCGGTCGGCCTCCAAGGCAGCCTGCGGTCCCGCGCCAGGCCTCCCCAGCTCTTGCTTCATCGCCTGCTCACCTGCACGTCGTCGCCTGGTTCCCCCGGCGCAAGACCCCAAGCCCCGCGCCGCGGGCGAACGATCCGATGTCCGGCCAAGGAGAGAACCTGTGCCCCATTGCAAACAACGCGAAAATCGCGTTTTCGGTTCCGCCTTGGAGCAGGGACGCACCGCCTTGGCCCGGCGAGCGCCGGGCAAGCTCGTGCACCTGCGGCCGTGCTGAGCCCAGGGGGTGCTAAGACGCTGGCCCAAGCGGACGCCGACACCAGGCGTCGATGGCCGGTGTTAACCGCAGCCGCCGGAACAATCGAGCAAATCCCACGTTACCCGCTGCCTTCGGCGCGGTGTGGAAGCGCGGACGATGGGCGAGGCGTCGTTTTGGCAGGGTCGGGTTGTGTGCAGCAGACGGTCGCATGAGAGTGTTCCGCAAAGCTCAATATCTGAGTGCGCTGCTGTGCTACGTGCTGGTAGGCAGCGCCACGCCGCTCAGCGCGCAAGGCGCGGCGGCGCCCTTCTCGCACGAGCTGGTGCAACGCACGGCAAGCGAGCTGGCGAAAAAGCCCTATGAGGCGCCGGCAACCGACGCCGCCAAAGCCACGAAGGATCTGGACTATGATCAATTTCGCCAGATCCGGTTTCGCCGAGAACGCACGATCTGGCGCGGCGAGAACTTGAATTTCGAGCTGCAGGTCTTGCCCACCGGCTGGCTCTTCAAGACACCGATCGAAATCAACCTCGTCGACGCTGGCAACGTTCGCCCTCTCTCCCCCGACAACGCCTACTTCGACCTCGGGCCTCTCGCCGGCAAGCTGCCGCCGGAGACACGCTTGGGATTTTCCGGCTTTCGCCTCACCGGTCCGCTGAACAGGCTGGACCTGTTCGATGAGATCATCGTCTTCCAGGGGGCCAGCTACTTTCGCGCCCTCTCGCGCGGTCAGATCTACGGTCTATCCGCGCGCGGCCTCGCCCTCAATGTCGGCAAATCCGACGGCGAGGAGTTCCCGCTGTTTCGCCGCTTCTGGATCGAGAAGCCGCCGGCGGGCGCCGCCAAGATTGTCATTCATGCCCTGCTCGATAGTCCATCCGTGACGGGGGCCTACCGTTTCGAGGTCACTCCCGGATGGCCGACAGCGATCGACGTGCAAACGACGCTCTATCCTCGCCGCGATCTCAGCGACGTCGGCATCGCCCCCATGACCAGCATGTTCCTGTTCTCTCCCATCAATCGCTCCCGCATCAGCGACTTTCGCCCTGCGGTGCACGATTCCGATGGGCTCGCCATCCTCAATGGTTGGGGTGAGCATATCTGGCGCCCTCTCAACAATCCGCGCCGCCTGCAGACGAGTGACTTCCTCGACCGCAACCCCAAGGGATTTGGGCTGATCCAACGACTGCGCTCGTTTGCCGGCTTCCAGGATTTGGAGGCGGACTACGAGCGGCGGCCGAGCGCCTGGGTCGAACCCCGCGAGGAGTGGGGCAGCGGAGCCGTCGAACTTTTCGAGATCCCCTCGGAAGAGGAAATCCACGACAATATCGTGGCCTACTGGAAACCCGCCCAGGCGCTCACCGCCGGCACGGCCCACAGCTTCAACTATAAGCTCGCCTGGCCTGACGACGTGCCGCGCAGTTGGCCGGGTGCCTACGTCTTCGCAACGCGCGCGGGCCTGATCGCTGGGCCGCAGCGCAAGGCCGGCGTCGTCCAGTTCGTGGTGGATTTCAAGGGCTTCGTTTCGCCACCGGCGAGCGAGTTGCCCTTTGCCCGCGTCGAGGCAAGCCACGGTGCGCTGAGCGCACCGGTCGTGCAGACGAACCCCGAAATCGATGGCTTGCGCGTTTCCTTTGCCTTCGACCCCAAGGGCGCCGCCACCAGCGAGTTGCGCCTGCTGCTGCAGGCCAACGACAACCCCGTGTCCGAAACCTGGCTCTACCGATGGACAAAGGATTGATGCCGGCGGAGATCGGCGACCTGCGGCAGGCGCGTGAGGCGCTTGTGCCCAAGGACAGCCCTCGCGCCATGCCCGAGCAGGTGTTCTGGGCGGACCGTGGCAAGGCGTGGCGCATGCACGCAGACGTGCAATTGGTCCGAGGGACGCTGATCCTGCTTTGGGGCTTGGCGTCGGCGGCCTTTGCCTGGACGCTCTACCGGGTGCTGTCGGTCGAAACGCCAACCGTGCTGCAGCTGGTGTTTTGGTGCTTGAGCACGGCGTGCTTCGCCTGGGTGGCGGTTGGCTCAGCCAGTGCCCTGATCGGCTTTATTTGCCTCATCGTGCGGAAAACCAGCGATACGCTTTTGCTGCCGCCCCCGCGCCCGACGGCGGGCGCGCGCACCGCGCTGCTGTTTCCGGTCTATCGGGAAGACGCCGCCGCCGTTGCCGCCACGGTCGAGACCATGTGCCGGGAAATTGCGGTGGCCAATGCCCAGGATCGCTTCGACGTCTTTATTCTCAGCGATACGCAAGACGTCGGCGAGCGAGCGGCGGAGTGTCGCGTCTATGCCAAACTCCGGGCCGCGGCGGACGTGCAAGTCTTTGTCCGCTGGCGCACGCCCAACCTTGGCAAAAAGGCCGGCAATATCCGCGACTGGATCGAGCGGTTTGGTGCCGCCTATCCCTATTTCATTATTCTCGACGCCGACAGCATCATGAGCCTAGAGAGCCTGTCGCGCCTGGTGGCCGGCATGGAGGACAACCAACGCGTCGGCCTGATCCAGACCGTGCCGCGCCTCGTCGGCGGCAAAACCGCCTTCGCCCGCCTGCAGCAGTTTGCCGCCGGCTATTACGGCCCAATCGTCTCGGCGGGCCTTGCCGCCTGGCACGGACCTGGGGGCAACTACTGGGGGCACAATGCCATCATCCGTACCGACGCGTTCGCCAGTTCCGCCGGCCTGCCGCCGCTGCCGGGGCAGCCCCCGCTGGGCGGGCCCGTTCTCAGCCACGACTTCGTCGAAGCCGCCTTGCTGCGACGGGCCGGCTGGGAGGTGCATCTGGTGCCATCGCTTGGCGGCTCCTATGAGGGGTGTCCGCCGACGCTCAAAGACCTGATCGTCCGCGATCGACGCTGGGCCCAGGGCAACTTGCAGCACGTGCGCCTGCTTGGCGTGCGCGGCCTGCCGCTGCTCAGCCGCGTGCATCTGGCCATGGGCGCGTTTTCCTATCTCGCCTCGCCGATCTGGGCATTGACGCTGCTGGTTGGCATCGTGCTTGCCGTGCAGGCCAAATATGCCACCCCGACCTACTTCGGCAGCGAGGTCTCGCTGTTTCCCAAGTGGCCGGTTTTTGACGCCCAGAAGGCGCTCACCCTCTTCCTGGTCACGGTCCTCGTCGTGCACCTACCAAAGGTGTTGGGGGGCGTCTGGGCTCTGCGCAATGGCCCCGAACGCCGACACAACGGCGGCCTTGCCCGCATCGTCGGCGGCGTGCTCGTGGAATCGGTCCTCTCCACGCTGATTGCGCCATTGCTCATGCTGTCGCAAACGAGCGCGGTCGTCAGCATTCTGCTGGGCCGCGATGCCGGCTGGGGCGCCCAGCGTCGCGTCGACGCCGACCACGAGCTTTCCCACCTTTGGCGCCAACATCGTTGGCATACGCTCTGGGGCATCGCCGGGGCAGCGGTGTGCTGGATCATTTCGCCGGCCGTGTTTGCCTGGATGAGCCCGATCATTCTAGGCCTGGTGCTGGCGGCTCCGATCGCCTACCTGACGGCGGCCCACGCGGGAGGATGGCTGGCATCGTTGCTCGCCACCGCAGAGGAGCGCTGCCCACCAGGGCTCATCACCAGCCGCTGGGCAACGAGCCGTGCCTGGCAGGACGACGGACAAGCAGCCGCCAGGGACCGGGCGGCCGCACCGATCAAGGCATCTAGGAAAGCCGAGCCTTGCGCAACAGCGTCTCGGCCTAGCGCCCGCGCGTAGGCGCACGCGGCCGCCACA